>NZ_LT607750.1:5407500-5780000 GCF_900090235.1 Micromonospora echinaurantiaca
GGGGCCGGATAGGCGCCGGGCTGGCCGGGCACCGGGTAGCCACCCTGGCCCGGCGCCGGGTAGCCACCCTGCTGCGGCCAGCCGGGCTGGGGCTGGCCGTAGACGCCGGGCTGCGGCTTGGGCTTCGGTACGTAGTAGAGCTTCCGCCACACCGTGTAGACGACGTAGCCGGCGGCCGCGAAGACGGCCAGCCAGGCCACCCGGGCGAGCAGGCCGAGCAGCGAGTCGAGCACCTCGCCCTGGGACAGCCGGCCGACCGTCCAGATGAGCAGGGTCAGCACACCGAACAGGGCGCTGACCGCGTACTCGACGAGCGCCACCTGGGTGATCAGTTTCGCCTTGGCCACCACCGGCTGCACGTGCGTGGCCAGCAGCACGGCCAGCACGGGCAGCACCACCGCCTCCCAACCGGCGAACGCGTAGAAGGCGGTCCCGGCCCGGCCGGTGAAGGTGCCGTACTCGGTCGGGGTCAGCAACCGGATCAGCCCGACGAACAGCAGCACGGCGTTCGCGCCGAGAAGCACGAGCGCGGCGGGTTCGCGGAACGGCTTGGTCAGCTGGCTGGCCCGGGTCGCGTCGGTGGACGCGGGCTCGGCGGGGCTGGTCACGAAGATCCCCCTGGGGGCGAAAGCGGACAGTTGCCGACGTGAGCCTAGTCTCCCCGGCCTCCGGCGGACCGACGGCGTCACGTGCGCGAGGATGGTCGGCATGCGCATCGTGGTTCTGACGGGCGGCATCGGGGGCGCCCGCTTCCTGCTCGGCGTCCGGGCGTACGCGCGGGAGGTCGGCGCCGAGGTGACCGCCGTGGTCAACGTCGGCGACGACCTGCTGCTGCACGGCTTGAAGGTCTGCCCGGACCTGGACAGCGTCATGTACACCCTGGGCGGTGGCGCCGACCCCGAGCGGGGCTGGGGGCGCGTCGGGGAGAGCTGGACGGTCAAGGAGGAGCTGGCCGCGTACGGCGCCGAGCCGACCTGGTTCGGCCTGGGTGACAAGGACGTCGCCACCCACCTGGTGCGCAGCACGATGCTCAACGCCGGCTACCCGCTGCACGCGGTGACCGAGGCGCTGGCCACCCGCTGGCAGCCCGGCGTACGGCTGCTGCCGGCGACCGACGACCGGCTGGAGACGCACGTGGTGGTCGACCTCGACGGCGGCCAGCGGGCGATCCACTTCCAGGAGTGGTGGGTGCGCCACCGGGCCCAGTTGCCCACCCACCGGTTCGTCTTCGTCGGCGCCGAGACGGCCAAGCCGGCGCCCGGCGTGGCGGAGGCGATCGCCGGCGCGGACGTGGTGCTGATCGCGCCGAGCAACCCGGTGGTGAGCGTGGCGCCGATCCTGGCGGTGCCCGGGCTGCGCGAGGCGGTCGCCGACGGTCCGGCCCCGGTGGTCGGCGTGTCGCCGATCATCGGCGGCGCGCCGGTCCGCGGGATGGCCGACCGCTGCCTGGAGGTGCTCGGCGTCGAGTGCAGCGCGGCCGGGGTGGGCCGGCTCTACGGCGGCCGGGCGGCGGGCGGACTGCTCGACGGCTGGCTGGTCGCCGAGGAGGACGAGGGCACCGTGGTGCCGGAGGTGACGGTCCGCGCGGTGCCGCTGCGGATGACCGACGAGGCGGCGACGGCGGCGATGGTCCGTGCCGCGGTGGAGTTGACGTGAGGCTGGAGATCCTGCCGGTGCCGGGCATCGGCGACGTGACCGAGGGCGACGACCTGGCGGCGCTGATCGCCACCGCGGCGCCCTGGCTGCGCGACGGCGACGTGCTGGTGGTGACCAGCAAGATCGTCTCCAAGGCGGAGGGGCGGCTGGTGGACGTCCCGGCGGACGGGCCGGACCGGCTCGCCGCGCGGGACGAGGTGCTGGCCGCGGAGACCGCGCGGGTGGTGGCGACCCGGGGCACCACCCGGATCGTGCAGACCCACCACGGCTTCGTGATGGCCTCGGCCGGGATCGACGCGTCCAACGTCGACAAGACCCGGTTGGTGCTGCTGCCCAAGGATCCGGACGCCTCCGCCCGGGCGCTGCGGGCCGCGCTGCGCGAGCGCTACCACGTCGACGTCGCGGTGATCATCAGCGACACGATGGGCCGGCCGTGGCGCAACGGGCTCACCGACGTGGCGCTCGGCGTGGCCGGGATGGACGCGATCCGCGACCACCGGGGCGAGACCGACCCGTACGGCAACGAGCTCCAGCTGACCCAGATGGCGGTGGTCGACGAGCTGGCCGGCGCCGGTGAGCTGGTCAAGGGCAAGTGCGACCAGGTTCCGGTCGCGGTGGTGCGCGGCTACCTGGGCGCGGCCGGTCCGGACGACGGCGTCGGCGCGGCGGCGCTGGTCCGGGACGCCTCGATGGACCTCTTCTCACTCGGCACCGCGGAGGCGCGGGCCGCCGGGCTGGCCGCCGCCGCCACCCTGCCGGACGGCCCCGGCGCCACCCCGCCCGACCCGGCCGCGGTGCGCCGGGCGATCGCCGCGGTCGCCGAGGTGGTCGCGCCCGGCACCACCTTCACCCTGGTCGCCGACGAGGAGGTACGCGCCGGACTGGTCGCCGCGGTGCCCGGCTGGCCGGCCGAGGCCAGCACCCTGGTGCTCGGCTCCCCGGCCACCCCGGTCGCCCCGGCCGACCTGGTCCGCTTCGGCGCCGACCTGCAACGCCTCCGCACCGCCCTGGCCGCCGAAAACATCCCCTCCGCTCTCCTCCCACCCCCCGCCCACACCACCGCCACCGCCGCCCTGGCCCTCTGAGGCACCGCGCCGTTGATCATGAAGTTGTTGGCACGACACGCCGAGACGACCGACAACAACCTCATGATCGACCGGGTTCGACTCAGGCGGGGTGGGGTCAGGCGTCGAGCATGGCGCGGCCGAGGGGGGTCAGGGTGTGCAGGACGGTGTTGCGGTCGCGCTGGCTGACCAGCAGGCCGGCGTTGCGCAGCACGGTGGCGTGCTGGCTCGCGGCGGCCGGGGAGATCCGCAACCGGCGGGCCATCTCCCCGGTGGTGCAGCCGTCGTCGCTGGCCTCCAGCACCGCGGCCCGGGTGCGGCCGAGCAGCGCGGCCAGCGCCTCCCGGCCGGCGGTGGACCCGGCCCCGCCCGGCTCCAGGCCACCCAACCGGTCCACCGGGTAGACCAGCACCGGCGGTAGCGCCGGGTCGAGCAGCGCGACCGGGGTGCGCGCGCAGAAGAAGGACGGGACCAGCAGCAACCCGCGCCCGTCCAGGTGCAGTTCCCGGCTGTCCGGATAGTCGCGCACCTCGAGCATGCCGGACTCCCAGCGCATCGCCGGCCGCAAGCTGGCCAGCAGCCCCTCCACCCCGTCGTCGAGCAGGGCCCGGGCCCGGCGGGTCCGGTCGGCCTCCACGGCCGCCTGGATCCGCGCCCAGTACGGGTTGATGGCCAGCGACCGGTACTGCTCCATGGCACCGGTGAGCTGCCGCAGCGACTCCGGCTCGCCCCGGGCCAGCGCGGAGGCCCCCCCGGGCAGGCTGGTGCCGCCGGCCAGCAGGGCGAGGTCGCGCTGGAGCAGCGGGACCGGGGTGCTGCGGACCGCGTCCAGGCCGGCCTCGAACCCGGTGACGCTCTGGTAGGGGGTCAGGAAGTCGGGGAAGTAACCGCGCGGCGGGTTCAGCGCGAACAGCAGGCGGAGCCGTTCGGAGGCGCTCTCCTGGCGTAGCCCCTGGGCCACCGAGCGCCGCCAGTTGGCCATCAACGGGTCACGGCTGCGCCCCTGCAGCAGGTGCAGGCTGAGGACCAGCTCCCAGACCGGGTCCGCACCCGGGGCGACCCGGGTCCGGAGGATGTCCTCCTCGGAAAAGTAGATCTTCAGCATGGTGCGCTCCCGCGCCGCCGGGTCAGGGGGATGGCGGGCGACCCTTCGCACTGTACCTGGCCGGCACTTATCTCCATCTTTAAGCGTGGGCTGAAAAACCTCGACGCCCCCGGGGACGGTTAGGCATGCTTCCAGATGCCCGATGAGGCCGGCGCGTCGACGACGCGCCACGTGCCCGGGGCGCCGGGACCGGGGAGGAACCGGTGGCCGGGCGGCACCACGAGGGTCTGCGGCCCACGCTCCGCAGAGGTGCCGTCCGGTCGTCTCGTCCCGGGTGGTCCGCCGGCTCAGCCGACCCAGAGCGCCACCCGGTGGTCCTCGTCCGTCACGTAGAAGCACCGTCCGTCCAGCTCGGCCAGTCCTTCGACGTGGTGGAACGGCGCCAGGTCGGCCACCAGCTCACCGGCGGCCAGGTGCCCCTGCGACGGCAGCCGGAACCGGACGTGCCGCGAGGTGACGTCGCCGCCGGCCGGATGGTCGTCGAGCAGCACCGAGCCCTTGCCCAGCGCGTCGATCGAACCGATCACCGCCGCGTACCCGCCGTCGGGGGCCGGCGCGAAGGCCCGGAAACCGGTGAGCGCGCCGCGCGGGGTCACCCCGGTCAGCGCGTACGCGGCCACCGCGGTCGGCCAGGCCGGGACGTCGGCGAACATCTCCGGCACACCGGCCAGCTCCACCAGGATCGGCTCACCGTCGACGGTCACCGGGAACCGCAGCCCGAGCAGCACCGTGCCGGCCGGGGTGAACGCGGCCGCCTCGACGTTCAGCGGCAGGTCGTCCGGGTTCAGCCGGTTCACCCAGCCCTTCGCCCGGGCGGTGCCGCGCACCAGGGTCGCCTCGACGAACCGGGACCGCACCCGGTCACCGGGCGGCAGCGGGGTGAACGCCGCCTTGGTGAGCGCGTCGTTGACCGCCCGGTGCACCCGGAACCGGTTCCGCACCACCCGCACCGGCAGCACCCCGGTCGCCGCGTCGTCCTCCCGGAACCGGGCGACGAAGGCGCGCCGCGGGCGCAGCGGCCCGCCCTTGGAACCGAAGTGCGAGCCGAACACGTAGACCCAGCCGTCGTGGTGGGCGAGCGCCTCGCCGTCCTCGGTCCGGCCGTTCTCCGTACCCGCGTCGGCGCTGACGTGGTGGGCCGTCCACCGGCCGTCGTCGAGTTCCAGCAGCAGGGCCAGGCAGTGTTCCACCGGGCCCTCGTCGAGCACCGTCCAGAAGCCGCGCCGGGCGCCGTGGGCGCGCAGCAGCGCCGCGGAGCGGACCGGCAGCAGGTCGCTGGCCTCGTTGCCGCCGACCACGAACTCGAGCAGTCGCAGGGTCACCCGGCCAGGGTACGAACCGGCGGCTCGTACAGTGTCGGGATGCCGGACGCCACGACCGCCACCCGCACCACCGACCCGGCCGGGCACCCGGCGCTGCACGCCGACGCGCTCGCGGTGCTCGGCGCCTGGGCGCCGACCAGCCCGGCCGCCGCCGCGGCCCGAGACCGCACCCTCGACCTGCTGGCCGCGGGGCCGGTGGCGACGAGCCGGGCGCACCGCGCCGGGCACGTCACCGCGAGCGCGCTGGTGCTCGACCCGACCGGCGAGCGGGTGCTGCTCTGCCTGCACGGCAGGTTCAAGCGCTGGGTGCAGCTCGGCGGGCACTGCGAGCCGGCCGACCGGACGCTCGCCGGGGCCGCGCTGCGCGAGGCGACCGAGGAGTCCGGGATCGCCGGCCTGCGGGTCGACCCGGTGCCGATCGACGTGGACGTCCACCCGGTCGCCTGCCAGGGCGGCTCGCTGCACTACGACGTCCGGTTCGCCGTCCTCGCCCCGCCCGGCGCGGTGGAACGGGTCAGCGACGAGTCGGAGGCGCTGGGCTGGTTCCCGCCGGACCGGCTGCCGCAGCCGCTGGCCGGCGGGACCGCGCAGCTCGTCGCGCCGGCCCTGGCCGCGCTCAGACGAGCCCCTCTTCGCCCCGCTCCTTGAGCTCGTCGACGATCTTCTTGACGTCCTGCGCCCGGTCCCGGGGGCAGACCAGCACCGCGTCCGGGGTGTCGACCACGATCAGGTCGTGCACCCCGACGGTGGCCACCAGCCGGCCGGAGTGCGGCACCACCACCAGGTTGCTGCTGTCCCGCAGCAGCACCCCCGGCTTCGCCGCGCCCAGCACCACGTTGCCGACGGCGTCGGCCGGCAGCACGTCGCCGAGGGTGTGGAAGTCGCCCACGTCGTTCCAGCCGAACTCGCCGGGCACGGTGGCCACCCGCCCGGCCGCCGCCGCGCCCTCCATCACCGCGTAGTCGACGGAGATCCGGGGCAGCGTGGGCCAGACGGTGCCGAGCACGTCGTCCTGCTCCTCGGTCCCCCACGCCGAGGCGATCGCGGTGATCCCGGCGTGCAGGGCCGGCTGCTGCCGGGCAAGTTCGGCGAGGAAGACGTCCACCCGCCAGACGAACATGCTGGCGTTCCAGAGGTGGCGCCCGGAGCGCAGGTACGCCTCGGCCACCTCGGCGCTCGGCTTCTCCTTGAACTCGGTGACCGGCCGCATCGGCCCGTCGCCGACCGGGTCGCCGGTCTGCAGGTAGCCGTAGCCGGTCTCCGGGCGGGTCGGGTTGATCCCCACCGTCATCAGCAGCCCCTGCTCGGCGCCGCGGACCGCCTCGCGGACCGTCGCCACCCAGCTCTCCGAGTCGGCGATCAGGTGGTCGGCGGCGAACGAACCCATCACCGCCTCCGGGTCGCGCAGCGCGATCACCGCCGCGGCCAGCGCGATCGCCGCACACGAGTCCCGCGGCGAGGGCTCGACCAGGATGTTCTCCTCGGGCAGGCCGGCCAGTTGGCGGGCCACCGCGGCCACGTGCGCGGCCCCGGTGACCACCAGGGTGCGCTCGGGGGTGGTCAGCGGCGCCAGCCGCTCCACCGTGGCCTGCAGCAGCGAGGCGGTGGTGCCGGTCAGCGGGTGGAGGAACTTGGGGTGGCCCGCGCGGGACAGCGGCCACAACCTCGTGCCGCTGCCGCCCGCCGGGATGACGGCGTAAATCACCCGCACATCATGCCCGATTCGCCCGGCCTGGTACGCCGCGGTCGTCGACCCCCCGCACCAGCCCTCAGGCCCGGGCCCGGGACCAGGCCGCGATGTGCACCTCGGCGCTGGACTCCCAGGTGAATTCCTTGGCCCGGTCGAAACCGGCCTTGGCCAGGGTCAGCCGGCGCTGCTCGTCGTCGAGCAGGGCGGCCAGGTCGGTGGCGATCTGGTCGGCGTCCTCGCTGGTGTAGGCGACGGCGTCGCCGCCGACCTCGGGCAGCGACAGCCGGGGGGTGGTGAGCACCGGCGCGGCACACGCCATCGCCTCCAGGATCGGCAGGCCGAAGCCCTCGCCGTAGGAGGGGTACGCGGCGACCAGCGCCCCGCCGAGGAAGCCGGGCAGGTCGGCGTAGCGCAGGTAGCCGGGGCGCAGCAGGCGCAGGTGCGAGGGGACCTCGGCCACCGCGCGGTCGATGTCGTCGTCGTGCCCCTGCCCGCCGGCGATCACCAGGGCCGGCGGGTCGGTGCGGTCGGCCACCGCCCGGGCCCAGCCCCGGATCAGGTTGGGGACGTTCTTGCGCGGCTCCTTGGCGCCGAGGAACGCCACGTAGCTGCTGCTGCCCAGCCCGAGCCGGGCCCGCACCCGGGCCTTCTCCTCCTCGCTGGGCGCGTGGAAGGCGGCGTGGTCGACCCCGTGGTAGGCCACGTCGATCCGGGTCGGGTCGGCGTCGAGCAGCCGGATCAACTCGTCCCGGGTGGCCTTGCTGGGCACGATCACCCGGTCGGCGCGGCGCAGCGAGGTCTTGATCGCGCTGCGGAAGAACGTGCGGCGGGACTTGTCGTAGTGCTCCGGCTCGGTGAAGAAGGTGGCGTCGTGCACGGTCACCGTCACCGGGCAGCCGGCCCGCAGTGGGCAGGTGTAGAAGGGCGAGTGCAGCACCTGGGCGCCGACCTGCTGGGCGAGCAGCGGCAGGCCGGTCTGCTCCCAGGCCAGCCGGGCCGGGCGGTGCGCGACGGCGGCCGGCGCGGGAATGATCTCCGCGCCGGGCAGCATCCGCGTGTAGCGCTCGAGGTCGGTGCGGAGGCTCACCACGGCCAGGTCCACCCCCGACCCGCACACCTTGCCGAGCGCGCCGAGCAGGCCGTCGACGTATCTACCGACGCCGCCGCGGTCGGCGGGGACACTCGTGGCGTCGATGAGCACGCGGGGCGGGCGACCGGCGGTCACGGGGCGACTCCTTGAACTGGCGGGTCTGTGGGGAACAACACTCCGGCAAGCCTACGCCGGAGCCCGGCTCGGGCGCTGACTGCGACCCGACGGTACGCCGACTTGACGTCGTCATCGAGTACGGCCCGCGGGGGCGTATCGTTCGCGTCGATGGCCGACAACATTGCCCGGGTGTTCGCCGGCGCGATCGCGCCCGATCCCACCCGCCCGCTGCTGACCTGGTACGACGACGCCACCGGCGAGCGGACCGAGCTGTCCGGCGCGACGCTGGCGAACTGGGTGGCCAAGACGGCCAACCTGCTGGTCGACGGCGCGGCGCTGGGCCCGGGCGACACCGCCGCGGTGCTGCTCCCGCCGCACTGGCAGACCGCGGGGGTGCTGCTCGGCTGCTGGTCGGCCGGGCTGGCGGTGGCCCGGGAACCGGGGCCGGTGGGCGCGCTCTTCGCCACCGCCGACCGGGCCGGCGAGGCGGACGCCTGGCCGGCCGACGAGCGCTACGCGCTCGGCCTGCACCCGTTCGCCCTACCGCTGCCCCAGGTGCCGCCCGGCTTCGCCGACTACGTGGTGGAGGTACGCACGCACGGCGACCAGTTCACCCCGTACGCCCCGGCCGGGCCGGGCGAGCCGGAGCTGATCGCCCGCGCGGTCGAGCGGGCGGCGGAGCTGGGCATCGCCCCCGGCGACCGGGTCCTGATCGACACGGCGGCGTACCCCGACCCGCTCGACTGGCTGCTGGCCCCGCTCACCGCCACCGCCAGCACCGTCCTCTGCGCCAACCTCGACCCCGCCCGCCTCCCGGCCCGGGCGGAGACGGAGAAGGTCACCCGCACGCTGCCCTGAGCCCTCGCCGGGTCAGGCCGGGGTGGGGTGGTCCTCGGTGGAACGGCGCTGGGCGAAGCTGGCGAACGCCGCCAGCGACTCGGGATTGGCCAGGGCGCCCTTGGCCGCCGCCGAGTCCACCGGCGTACCGGTGAGGATCTTCTTGACCGGCACCTCGAGCTTCTTCGCGGACAGGGTGCGGGGCACCGCCCGGACCTGGTGGATCTCGTCGGGCACGTGCCGGGGCGACAGCGCGGTCCGCAGCTCGCGGCAGATCCGGGCGCGCAGCGCGTCGTCGAGTTCCAGGCCCTCGGCGAGCACCACGAAGAGCAGCAGCTCACCGGCGCCGCCCTCGTCGTCCTCCAGGTGCACCACCACCGAGTCGACGACCTCGTCCAGCCCCTCGACCACCGAGTAGAACTCGGCGGTGCCGAGCCGGACGCCGCCGCGGTTGAGGGTGGCGTCGGAGCGGCCGGTGATCACGCAGCCGCCCCGCTCGTCGATCGTGATCCAGTCGCCGTGCCGCCAGACCCCCGGGTAGTGGTCGAAGTAGGCCTCCCGGTAGCGGGTGCCGTCCGGGTCGTTCCAGAACCCGACCGGCATGCTCGGCATCGGCTCGGTGATCACCAGCTCGCCCAGCTCGCCGATGACGGGGGTGCCGTCGCCGGAGCGGGCCTCCACCTTGGCGCCGAGCGCCCGGCAGGTGATCCGCCCGGCGTGCACCGGCAGCAGCGGCACGCCGCCGACGAAGCCGGTGCACACGTCGGTGCCGCCGGAGAGCGACTGGAGCTGGAGGGTGTCGCCGACGGTGGCGTACACCCAGGTGAAGCCCTCGGCCGGCAGCGGCGCGCCGGTGGAGCCGAGACCGCGCAGCGCGGAGAGGTCGGCGATCTCCTTGGGCACCAGACCGGCCTTGCGGCAGGCCAGCAGGAACGGCGCCGAGGTGCCGAAGTAGGTGGTGCCGGTCCGCTCCGCCAGCCGCCAGAGCGCGCCCAGGTCGGGGTGGCCCGGGTTGCCGTCGAAGAGCACGATCGCCGCGCCGACGGCCGGCCCGGAGACCAGGAAGTTCCACATCATCCAGCCGGTGGTGGTGAACCAGAAGAACCGGTCCGCCGGGCCCAAATCGTGGTGCAGGGCGAGCATCTTCAGGTGTTCCAGCAGGATGCCGCCGTGCCCGTGCACGATCGGCTTCGGCAGGCCGGTGGTGCCGGAGGAGTAGAGCACGTAGAGCGGGTGGTCGAAGGGGACCGGGGTGAAGGTGAGCGGCTCGTCGGTGTCGGCCGCCAGCTCGTCCCAGGAGATCGCGCCCGCCGGCTGCTCGCCGGCCGGGTCGAGGTAGGCGATGCCGACGGTGTGCTCCAGCGACGGCAGGGCGGCCCGGATGGCGGCCACCTCGCCCCGGCGGTCCACCGGCTTGTCGCCGTAGCGATAGCCGTCCACCGCGACCAGCACCTTCGGCTCGATCTGCTGCCACCGGTCGGTGACGCTGCGGGTGCCGAACTCGGGCGCGCAGGAGGAGAAGATCGCCCCGACGCTGCTGGTGGCGAGCAGCAGCACGTACGTCTCCGGGATGTTCGGCGCGTACGCCGCCACCCGGTCGCCGGCGGTGACGCCGAGCCGGCGCAGCCCGGCCGCCACCCGGCGGACCTGCTCGCGCAGGTCGGCGGCGGTGAGGGTGACCGGCTCCTGGGTCTGGCCGTGCGCGATGACCACCGGGTCGTCGTCGGCGCGGCCGGGCATCCGCAGCACGTTCTCGGCGTAGTTGAGGGTGGCGCCGGGGAACCAGCGGGCGCCGGGCATCCCCCGGTCGGCCAGCGTCGCGGTCGGCGGGGTGTGCGCGATGACCTCGAAGTGGTCCCAGATCGACCGCCAGAACGCGTCCAGGTCGGTGACCGACCACCGCCACAGCTCGTCGTAGCCGGCGAAGCCCAGCCCCCGGTGCTCCCGCAGCCAGCTCAGGTAGGTCCCGATCCGGGACCGCTCGCGTACGTCCGCCGGCGGCGTCCACAGCACGTCAGTCACTGCTCCACCCTCCCCTGGCCCCGCACGACGCTGTGAAATGGGCCGTGGCGCCATCTTGCCCTACCTCAGATCGTCATTCTGCGCACCGGGTGCCGTCCAGGGCGCGTGGCCGGGCCACATGCCGCACCGCGCGGTTGTGTGGATCCGGCGGCTCAGCCGGCCCGGTGGGCCTGGATGGCGCGGCGGCGGGCCAGCCGGTGCGCGCGGCGGATCTCCGCCTCGCGGAACCGGCGCTCGTCCTCCGGGGTCTCCGGCAGCACCGGGCGCACCGGGCGCGGCGTCCCGCCCACGTCCACCCCGACGAAGACCAGGTAGGCGGTGGCCACCCCGACCGGTTCGTCCTCGGCCGAGTCCCAGCGCTCGGCCACCACCCGCACGCCCACCTCCATCGAGGTCTGCCCGGTCCAGTTGACCTGGGCGTGGGCGTGCACCAGGTCACCCACCCGGACCGCCTCGGAGAAGACGATCTCGTCGATCGCGGCGGTGACCGCCGTGCCGCCGCTGTGCCGGGCCGCCGCGGCGCCGGCCACGTCGTCGACGAACTTCATCAGCACGCCGCCGTGCACGGTCCCGTAGAGGTTCACGTCGACGGCGGTCATGATCCGGCTCAGCGTGACCCGGGAGTACGACGTCGGCTTGCCCGACGGTGCGGCGGAGGGGTGCTCTGTCATGTCGGAAACGGTACGGTGCGCGGATGCGACATCTCTGGAGCTTCCTCGCCGGGTTGGTGGTGGCACCCGTCACGTGGGTGCTGGTCGCCCTCGGGCAGGACGGGTCGGCCGGCACCGTCGACCGCTGGGTGGAGATCGGCACCTTCAACACGGCCAACCTCATCGAGCCGGCCGTCTACCTCGCGGTCGGCGGGATCCTGCTGGGTCTGCTCGGCACGCTGCGCATCTCACCGCTCGGCCCGCTGGTGGCCGGGCTGCTGCTGGCCATCCCGTACGTGGGGCTGTTCGTCGCGCCGTTCCAGGTGCGCAACCGCATCCCGGACGACTGGAAGGCCTTCGGTGATCCGCTCCCCCTGCGCCTGCCGGTGGAGAACGGCACCCTGTTCCTGATCGGCCTGCTGCTGATCGTGGCGGTGTTCAGCGGGCACCGCTGGCGGCAGTGGCCGGAGTCGGCGACCGAGCCGGCCCCGGCCGCCGGGCCGGCCGGGCAGGACTTCACGCTGACCGACTGGTCGTCGTCGGGCACGTCGGACCGGGACACTCCCCCGCTCACCCTGGGCTACCCCGATCCCACGCCGCCCGAACCGCTGCCCCGCCGCACCGGTGGCGAGTCGCCCTGGTCGGCACCGCCCCGCTCGACCAGCCGCGCGGAGGACACCACCACCGAGATCAAGTGACGGACGGGCGGGCCGGGTGACCGGCCCGCCCATGATCCGCCGTACCCGCCTGCGGACCGGGTCGGTCCGCCGCGGCGACCCGTCAGGCCAGGCCCTTGAGCAGCTGGCGGGCCATCACGATGCGCTGCACCTGGTTGGTGCCCTCGTAGATCTGGGTGATCTTGGCGTCCCGCATCATCCGCTCCACCGGGTAGTCCCGGGTGTAGCCGTAACCGCCGAGCAGCTGCACCGCGTCGGTGGTGATCTCCATGGCCGCGTCGGAGGCGAAGCACTTGGCCGCCGCGCCGAAGTAGGTCAGGTCGGCGTCGCCGCGCTCGGACCGGCCGGCCGCGGCGTACGTGAGCTGCCGCGCCGCCTCCAGCTTCATGCCCATGTCGGCGAGCATGAACTGCACGCCCTGGAAGTCGGCGACCGGCTTGCCGAACTGCTTGCGCTCCTGCACGTACCCCTTGGCGTAGTCCAGCGCGCCCTGCGCGATGCCGACCGCCTGGGCGGCGATGGTGACCCGGGTGTGGTCCAGGGTCTTCATCGCGGTGGCGAAGCCGGTGCCCTCCGCGCCGATCATCCGGTCCGCCGGGATCCGCACGTTGTCCAGGTAGACCTCGCGGGTCGGCGAGCCCTTGATACCCAGCTTCTTCTCCGGCGCGCCGAAGCTGACCCCGGAGTCGGACTTCTCGACCACGAAGGCGGAGATGCCCCGGGAGCGGGCGGCGGGGTCGGTCACCGCGAAGACGGTGTAGTACTCGGACACCCCGGCGTTGGTGATCCAGCGCTTCACGCCGTTGAGCACCCAGTGGTCGCCGTCGCGGACCGCGCGGGTGGTCATCGAAGCCGCGTCGCTGCCCGCCTCCGGCTCCGAGAGGCAGTACGAGAACATCGCGTCACCGGAGGCGACCTTCGTCAGGTAGCGGCGCTTGAGCTCGTCGGAACCGGCCAGCAGCAGCGGCATGGTGCCGAGCTTGTTCACCGCGGGGATCAGCGAGGAGGAGGCGCAGGCGCGGGCCACCTCCTCGATCACGATCGCGGTGGCCAGGGCGTCCGCGCCGGCGCCGCCGTACTCGACGGGGATGTGCGGGGCGTGGAAGTCCGCGGCCCGCAGCGCGTCGTACGACGCCTTCGGGAACTCACCGGTCTCGTCCGCCTCGGCGGCGTGCGGCGCCACCTTGGCCGCACAGACCTCACGGACCGCCTCCCGGATCGCCTGGTGCTCCTCCGGCAACCGGTAGACGTCGAACGACTCCTCTGCGGCCATGTCGGCCCCTCCCCTTCACGGCTATCATGCGCAGTCGGTAACGTCACCTGATCGCCCGACGGCGCAGACTGAAGGATAGCGACCGGTTCAGCTGATGTTACCGCCGCGTAGGCTTGGACCTGACGGAGCGCCCACGCCGCCGGCGATGATGGAACAGACAGGCATAGAGTCCCTCTGGTGCCCGGCCCAGGCGCCGCAGCGGCAGAACGCGACGCGACGACGCGCCGCCAGTGCGAGCGGAGAAGACAGGCGTGACGATCCCGTACCCGAACATCCAGCCGGTACCCGCCATCGCCGCGGTGACGCCCCCCTCGGGCGCACCCCGGCCGCGGGTCACCTTCCTGGGCACCGGCTACCTCGGCGCGACGTACGCCATCTGTTACGCCGAACTCGGTTACGAGGTGCTCGGCTTCGACGTCGACGCGGACAAGATCGCCAAGCTGAACGCGGGCGAGGTGCCGATCCACGAGCCCGGCCTGGACGAACTGCTCAAGCGCAACCTGGCCGCCGGTCGGCTGCGGTTCAGCACCGACATCGCCGAGACCGCCGACTTCGGTGACGTGCACTTCATCTGCGTCGGCACCCCGCAGCGGGCCGACGGCATGGGCGCCGACCTGTCGTACGTCGAGGCGTCGGTGACCAGCCTCGCCCAGCACCTGACCCGCAAGGCGCTGATCGTCGGCAAGTCCACCGTCCCGGTCGGCACCGCCGAGTGGGTCGAGCAGCTGGTCGGCAAGCACACCCCGGCCGACCTCGGCGTCGAGGTGGCGTGGAGCCCCGAGTTCCTCCAGGAGGGCTTCGCCGTCGACGACGTGCTGCGCCCCAACCGGATCGTGGTCGGGGTCAAGAGCGAGTGGGCCAACGGCATGCTCTACGCCGCCCACAAGGGCGTCTTCGACCTGGCCGCCAACGAGGACCGCGAGGTGCCCCTGGTGGTCACCGACTTCGCCACCGCCGAGCTGGTCAAGGTCGCCGCGAACGCCTTCCTGGCCACCAAGATCTCGTTCATCAACGCGATGGCCGAGGTCTGCGAGGCCTCCGGCGGCGACGTCACCCAGCTCGCCCGGGCCATCGGCTACGACCCGCGGATCGGCAACCGGTTCCTCCAGGCCGGCCTCGGCTTCGGCGGCGCCTGCCTGCCCAAGGACATCCGGGCGTTCCAGGCCCGCGCCCAGGAGCTGGGCGCCGGCGAGGCGCTGCGCTTCCTGCACGAGGTCGACCTGATCAACCTGCGCCGCCGGACCCGGGTCCTCCAGCTCGCCGCGGAGCTGCTCGGTCGCCGCTCCGGGCCGGCCGGTCCCGACCTGTCCGGCACCCGGATCGCCGTGCTGGGCGCGACCTTCAAGCCCAACACCGACGACGTGCGCGACGCGCCCGCGCTGGCCGTCGCCGCGCTGCTCCGCAAGGCCGGCGCCGACGTGCACGTCTACGACCCGCAGGGCACCGAGAACGCCCGCCGGGTGGCGCCCGAGCTGACCTACGAGGCCAGCATGAACGACGCCGTCACCGGGGCCGATCTGATCTGCGTGCTCACCGAGTGGGCCGACTTCCGCAACGCCGACCCGGTCGCCCTCGGCGAACTGGCCGCCGGCCGGAAGGTCGTCGACGGCCGCAACTGCCTCGACTCCACCCTGTGGACACAGGCCGGCTGGGAGTACCGCGGCATGGGCCGCCCCTGACGGGTTCTCCCTTCCCCTGACACCGACGGCCGGCCGCGGAGCGTGCTCCGCGGCCGGCCGCGTCATTGGTTTGCCGGGACCCGCCGTCAACGGTCGAATTCCGCGCCGGCATTGGGCATGCTGCGACAGTGGAAGTCCACAGTGCGGGTGGAGGGGTGTCGTGGCGACGTTTCAGTGCTCCTCGTGCGGCCGGGAGATCAAGCCGGCTGTCCGCTGCCCGCACTGCGGGGCCGAGCAGCCACAGTGGATCGAGCACCTGGCCGAGATCGAGCGTTCCATCGCGGAGATGAAGGCCCGCGAGGCCGCCATCGCCAGCGAGCAGCGGCAGATCGCCGCCAAGATGCAGGCCGCGCTCTTTCAGCGGGACATCCTCGCGCACGCCGGTGAGGAACGGCTCAAGCAGGCCACCCGGCCCCGCCGGGTGCTGCGCCGCCGGCCCGGTCGCCGGCCACCCACCGCCACCACCGGCGCCCCGCCCCGGGTGCCCCGGCAGGGCACCCCGCCGCCCGGCCCGGACGACCCGGAGCCGCCTCTGTCGACCGCCACCTGGCTCGACGCCGACGACCCGGAGCACCCGCCGGAGGCGTCCTCCCGGGAGGTGCAGAACATCCCGCTCGGCTTGGGCGCGCTGCTGCTCGGGGTGGCCGCGGTGGTCTTCGCCGCGGTGGCGACCAGTTCGATGGACGCGCTGGGCCGGCTGGGCATCCTGCTGCTCGCCACGGTGCTGATGCTGCTCGCCCCGCCCGCGCTGGCCCGCCGGGGGCTCACCTCCACCGCCGAGACCATCGCCGCGGTGGGACTGCTGCTGGTGCCGCTGGCCGGGTACGCGCTCTGGGCGGTCGACCGGATCGGCGGCAGCGGCGCCTCGGGGGCGGTCTTCGCCGGGCTGGTCTTCGCGGTCACCGCCGGCGTCGCCTTCGGCTACGCCAACTGGACCGGCCTGCGCGCCCCGCGGTTCGCCACCGTGCTCGCCGCCCAGCCGGTGCTGCCGCTGTTCGCGTACGACCGGATCACCGGACCGGCCGGCTGGGCGCTGGCGCTGACCGCGGTGGCCGTCCTCGACCTCTGGCTGGCCCGCACCGCCGTCACCGTGGAGCGGCCGGTACGCCGCGACCTCCCGCCGCCCGCCCCGACCGAACCGACCGAGCCGAGCGAACCGGCCGAGGCTGGGCCGGCCGGCGCCCCGACGGCGCCCCGGCAGCGGCAGCCCGAGGGCCGGCCGGAGGGCGCCCCGGAGGAGTCCGGTGAGGTGCTCACCGGCACCACCCCGACCGGCCCGGACGCCGCACCGACCCGTCCGGTGCCGTGGCTGCGCGAGCTGACCTGGCTGTTGCACGGCGTCGCGGTCGTGGTCGCCCTCGCGTACGCGGTCACCGCCCTGCTGCGCGCGCAGGCCGTGCCCACCGCGGTCGGTGCGGGCGCGGTGCTGCTGCTGGCCGCCACAGTGGCGCTGGCCGGGACGATCGCGCTGCGCCGGCCGCCGCTGCCGGACGTCGGCGCCGGCATCCTCACCCTCGCCGTGATCGGGGCGCTGGGCCGGGTCGCCTCGGTGGCGTTGCCCGGCCGGTCGCTGCTGCTGATCGCGGCGGTGATCACGGTGACCGGGTTGGCCGTCCGCGCGGTGCCGGAGGCGGCGCGGCGGGGCCCGCAGTTCGCCTCCGCGGTGGCGCTGACGGTCAGCGGCGTGGTGGTGGCCGGCGGCGCCCTGCGGGCCGGCGTGGCCCCGGTCCGCGCCGCGCTGCCGGCCTGGGCCGCCGACCTCGACCGCCACCCGGCCGAACTGGCCGCGGCGGTCGGCCCGGCCGCGTGGCAGCTCGCCGCGAGCGCCTTCCTGCTCACCGTCGCCGCGGTGCTGGCCCTGCCGCCGGAGATCCGCCGGGAGTTCGCGGTGGTCGGCGCGGCGCTGACCGCGCTCGCCGTCCCGGCCTCCTTCGGGCTCGACTGGACGGTGGCGCCCTGGCCGATGGTGCTGGCCGCGGTCGGCATCGGCGTGGCCGGCGTCTCCGCCCGCACGGAACGGGCCGCGCTGGCCCACGCGCTCACCGCCGCCGGGGTGGGCCTGTTCGGCGCGGGCGCCGCGCTGGCCCGGCCGGCGCTGACCACCGCGGTGCTGCTCACCCTCTTCGCGGCCGGCGTCCTGGTGGCGGTGGCGCCCCGGGTCCGGCTCGCCCCGGCGGCGACCGAGACCCTCTCCGCCTGGGCCGCCGGCGGTGCGGTGTTCGCGCTGCCCGGGGCGGTGGCGGCCTTCGTCGCCGCGACCGTGCCCAGCGGCCCGACCCCCACCCCGGCCAGTCTGCGCGAGGTGACCGTCCCGGTGCTCGCGGCCGCCTTCCTCGCGGTCTGCGTCACCCTCGGGTACGCCGCCATCGTGCAGGTCTCGCAGCGGCAGATCCCGGTCCCGCTGGCGGTCGGCACCGGGCTCGGTGCGCTGGTCGTCACCGCGGCCGCGTTCGGCGCGCCCGGCGCGACCGTCGCCGACGCCTGGGTGGGCGCGCTGCTGCTGGTCGCCGCGGTGCTGCTCTTCCTGGCCCCGTCGATCGACGCGGGTCGGCGCTCCGACCTCACCCTCGACGGGTCCGACCTCGCGGCGGCCGCGGTGACCGCCGCCCTGATCGCCACCCTGGTCCGGGTGGCCGCCGTGCTCGCCCCGGGCGGCCAGCTCGCGGTGGCCGCCGCGCTGGTGCTGGTGGTGGCGGTCGCCGCCCGGGCGATGCCGACGGAGTGGCGGCGCGGGCCGGTGCTCGGGATCGCCCTCGGCGGGACGCTGATCGGGGTGCTCGCCGGCTGGATGGCGCTGCGCGGCGGAGTGGGCGTCCTGGCCACCCCCGGTCCGATCTGGGCCGGTGACCTGAGCGGCTGGCCGGCCGCGCCGACCGGCGGCGCGACCTGGCAGGCCCCGGTCGCGCTGGCGCTGCTCGGCGTCGCCGCCGCGATCCTCCTGCCGTCGCCCTGGCGGTACGACGTGTCCGGGGTGACGGCCGTGCTCGCCACCATCGGCGCCCCGGCCGCGTTCGACCTGCCGTGGTGGTCACCGGTGCTGGTCGGGGGCATGGTCGCCACGGTCTTCGGGATGGCGGCGGTGGCCTCGGTCGACCCGCGCGCCGCGCTGTCCCGGGCCACCGTGGCCGGGGTGGTGGCCCTGCACGCGGCCGGCGCCGGGCTGGTCCGGCCGTGGACCACCGCGCTGGCGCTGGGCAGCATCGCGCTGATCGGTGTCGTGGTGGCGGCGCTGGCCAGGTCGCTCGCCGAGCCGCTGGTGCCGGACATCGACGCCGACGGGATGCCGCCGTACCTGGCCCAGATCGGGGGCGCGGCGGCCGGCGCGGCGGTGCTCGCGCTGCCCGGTGCGGTCGCCGCGTTGGCCGCCGAGTTCGGCCGCTCGCCGCAGGTGGTGCTGACCGCCGCGCTGGCCGCGTCCAGCCTCGGCCTCGCCGGGGTGGCCGCGGTGCGCCGGCAGGTTCCGCAGTATCTGCCGTGGACCAGCGCGGCGGCGGTCGGCGGCGCCACCGTCAGCGCCCTGGCCGCCGTCCCCAGTGGCCTGCCGGTGGGCGTGTACGCCGCCGCCGCGGCCCTGCTCGGGGTGCTGGCCGAACTGGTCCGCGGGGCCACCGAGCCACCGGTCGGCTCGGCCCAGCCGGTACGGCGCTGGTCGGTGCTGCTCGACGGCGCGCTACGGCGGTTGCCGGAGGACGACGGCCGGCGCCGCTGGCGGGTCAGCCCGGCGGCCGGCGCCCTCGCCGCGGCCGCCCTGCCGACCGCGCTCGCGCTGGTGTCGATCATGCCGGCGCTGGTCGTGGCGCTGGTCGAGCCGCAGGCCACCGTAACCCGGGTGTGGCAGGGACCCCCGCCGGGGCTGCTCGACCCGCCGCCCGGCGCGGTCGACCCGGCGCACGTGCTCACCGCGCTGCTGCTGACCGCGACCGCGGCGCTGGCCGCCACCGGCTTCAGCGGTGGCCGCCGGTCCCGGGCGGTGCCGGTGGTGCTGCCCGGCGCGGCGGTCACCCTGCTGATCACCCCGACCGCGCTCGGCATGGGCTGGCCGACGAGCACGCTCGCCGCGCTCTCCGTCTTCACCATCTCGATGCTCGGGCTGGCGCTGACCCCGCCCCCGCCGCTGGTCGAGCCGGCCCGCTCACTACGCCTGGCGCGGGTGCTGGTCTTCGTCATCGGGCTGGCGGCCGGTGGCGCCGGGCTGGCCGGCAGTCTGGCCACCCGGGAACTGACCCTGTTCACGCTCGGCGGCGCGGTCGGGGTCGGCACGGTCGCCGCGCTCTTCGGCAGCAACCAGCGGGCCCGCATCCTCGGCTGGCTGTTCGCCTCGCTGATGGCGCAGCTCTTCGTGCTCACCGCCGGCCTGGTCGCCGGGCTGGCCGCGGTCTGGTCCGCGTTCGGCGTACTGGCGGTCGGGGCGGCGTTGCAGGTCTTCGCGGCCACGCTGCCCCGGCTGCGCCGCCCCGAGGCGCAGCGCGAGGCGGCCACCGTGGAGTGGAGCGGCCACGCCGCCGCGCTGATCGCCCTGGCGCTGGCCTTCGACTCGCCACGGCACATCGCCGCCCTGCTGGCAGCCTGGGGTGCGGTCCTCGGGGTGGCGGCGACCCGGCCGGGCCGCCGGCCGATGGAGCGGCGGATCCTGTTCTGGGCGGTGGTGGTCTGCGAGATCAGCGCCTGGTGGATCCTGATGCGGGTCGCCGACGTGGCGCTGCCCGAGGCGTACACGCTGCCGTTCGCGGCGCTGGCTCTGCTGGTCGGCGTCCTGGAGCTGCGGCAGCGCGCCGACCTGAGCAGCTGGGTGGCGTACGGGCCGGCGCTGGTCGCCGCGTTCCTGCCGACCCTGGCGATCGTGCTGGCCACCGATTCCAGCACGCTGCGACAGGTGTTGCTGCTGCTCGGCGCGGTGGCCGTGCTGATCTTCGGCTCGATGAGCCAGCAGCAGGCCCCGGTGATCGTCGGCGCCACGGTCACCGCGATCACCGCGATCCACGCGCTGTTCGCGTTCGGCCCGTGGCTGGCGCTGATCCCGGTCGGCATCCTGCTGCTGGTGCTCGGCGCCAGCAACGAGCGGCGCCGCCGCGCCCAGGAGCGGTTGCAGACCGCCCTGCGCGGCATGCGGTGAAACCGGAGGGTCCCCGCGGGCCTCGGCCCGGGCCGGCGCGCACGGCGTGTGGGCCGGGCACGGTGGGCCGGGCGCGGACGCGTGCACCACGGGCCGGGTCCGGGTTGGCTAGGCTCCGGCCGTGCGGATCATCGAAGGTGCCGGGGTGTGGACGCCGCCCGCCGGGGCGGCCAACGACTGGGTGGAGCACCTGCGCGTGCCGGACCTGTCGGTGGGGACGTACTGCATCCCGGCCGGCGGGGTCGACGACCAGAGCCCGCACACCGAGGACGAGATCTACGTGGTCACCGCCGGGCGGGCCCGGATCGTGACCCCGGGCGGCGCGGCCGAGGTCGGCCCCGGTTCGGTCATCTTCGTGCCCGCCGGCGAGGAGCACCGGTTCGTGGAGGTCACCGAGGACCTGGCGCTGCTGGTGGTGTTCGGCCCGGCGTACGGCTCGCGCGCGTCGGGCCCACCGACCGGCTAGCTCGGTCGACCGGCACCGGTCCGGCAGGCGACCCGATCCCACGGCACCCGATCCGGGCGGGCAGCGCCGCGGGCGCTCCGGCGGGTCAGGCCAGGGAGGCGCGGAGGGCGGCGTCCTTCTCGGCCACCAACTGCTCCAGGTCGGCCTGGTAGGCCGACATCCGGTCGAGCAGGGCACGATCGGCCGCGGCCAGGATCCGGACGGCGAGCAGCCCGGCGTTGCGGGCGTTGCCGATCGAGACGGTGGCCACCGGCACGCCGGCCGGCATCTGCACGATGGAGAGCAGCGAGTCCATCCCGTCCAGGTGCTTCAGCGGCACCGGGACGCCGATCACCGGCAGCGGGGTGACCGAGGCGACCATGCCGGGCAGGGCCGCGGCGCCACCCGCGCCGGCGATGATCACCTTCAGGCCGCGGTCGGCGGCGGCCCGGCCGTAGTCGATCATCTTGACCGGGGTGCGGTGCGCCGAGACGACCTCGACCTCGTAGGGCACCTCGAACTCGGCCAGCACCTCGGCGGCCGCCTTCATGGTGGGCCAGTCCGAGTCGCTACCCATGATCAAGCCGACGGTGCTCACTCGTGCCTGCCTTTCGTTCGCGACTGCGGGGCTCGCAAGCTCACTCCTCGCGCTCACCGAGCCGGCCTTTCGTTCGCGACTGCGGGGCTCGCAAGCTCACTCCTCGCGCTCACCGAGCCGGCCTTTCGTTCGCGACTGCGGGGCTCGCAAGCTCACTCCTCGCGCTCACCGCGACCCTCCCGCAGCCAGCGGGCGGCCCGCGCGGCCCGCGCCCGTACCTCGTCCAGATCGTCGCCGAGCAGCGTGACGTGCCCGATCTTGCGGCCGGGGCGTACCTGCTTGCCGTAGAGGTGCACCTTCGCGCCCGGCTCGGCGGCGAAGAGGTGGTGCAGCCGCTCGTCGATCGACATCCCGCCCGGCTCGCCGCCGAGCACGTTCGCCATCACCACCACCGGCGCGGTCAGCGCGGTGTCGCCCATCGGGTAGTCGAGCACCGCCCGCAGGTGCTGCTCGAACTGTGAGGTGCGGGCGCCCTCGATGGTCCAGTGGCCGGAGTTGTGCGGCCGCATGGCCAGCTCGTTCACCATGATCGCCGGCCGGCCGGCGGGGTCGGCGACCTCGAACAGCTCGACCGCGAGCAGCCCGACCACGCCGAGCGCGGTGGCCAGGTCGATGGCGAGCTGCTGGGCGGCGACGGCCAACTCCTCGGGCAGGTCCGGCGCGGGGGCCAGCACCTCGACGCAGATCCCGTCCCGCTGCACCGTCTCGACCACCGGGTACGCGGCGACCTGCCCGAACGGCGAGCGGGCCACCTGCACGGCCAGCTCGCGGCGCAGCGGCACCCGCTCCTCGACGATCAGCCGGGTCCCGCCGGCCAGCAGGGTGCCGGCCAGCTCGGCGGCCTGCGCCGGGCCGTCGACCAGCCAGACGCCCCGGCCGTCGTACCCGCCGCTGGCCGCCTTGAGCACCACCGGCCAGCCCACCTCGTCGCCGAAGCCGACCAGGTCGGCGGGCTCGCCGACCGGCCGCCAGGCCGGGTTGGGCGCGCCCAGCTCGGTCAGCCGCTCGCGCATCGCTCGCTTGTCCTGGGCGTACCGCAGCGCCTCGGCCGGCGGAAAGAGCTTCACGCCCTCGGCCGCCAGGGTGCGGATGTGCTCGTTCGGCACGTGCTCGTGGTCGAAGGTGACCACGTCACAGCCCTTGGCGAAGGTGCGCAGCGCGGCGAGGTCGGTGTGGTCGCCGTACTGGACGTCGGCGGCGACCAGCGCGGCGCCGTCGTCGGGGGCGAGCGCCAGCACGCGCAGCGACTGGCCGAGGGCGATCGCGGACTGGTGGGTCATCCGGGCCAGCTGGCCGCCGCCCACCATGCCGACAACAGGCAGACCGGTACGGGAATCCATAGCGGCGCCAGCCTATCCGGCCCGGCCGCCGCCGCCCCTACCGGCCGGCGAGCTGGGCGATCAGGTCGTCCACGCCGGTGACCGGGCGATCGCAGACGAAACCCCGGCAGACGTACGCGGTGGACCGCCCGTCGACCATCGTCCGGTCGGCGAGCAGCGGCACCCCCGGCTGGTCGGCCCGGCCGGCCACGACCACCGCCCCGGGTGGAGCGTGCCGGTGCGCCGCCGCGACCAGCGGGTCCCCCGCCGGGTCGTCGGTGACCACCGCGATCTCGTACGGCCCGGAGAGCAGCGCCTCGCCGGCGGTGGCCGCGTACCCGGTGAACCGGGCGTGCCGGCCGACGATCGGCGCGACGGTGCCGAGCGCCGCCTCGGCCGCCTCCCGGTAGCGCTGCTCACCGGTCAGCGCCGCGTACGCCACCAGCGCGGCGACGATCGCCGACCGGCCGGACGGGGTGGCGTTGTCGGTGGGGTCCGCCGGCCGGGTGACCAGCCGCTCGGCGTCGTCGGCGGTGTCGTAGAAGCCGCCACCGGGTGCGGCGAACCGCTCCAGCGCGACGTCCAGCAGCCGACCGGCCAGCTCCAGCCAGCGCCCCTCGCCGGTGAGCTGGTGCATGGCGCAGAACGCCTCGGCGACGCAGCCGTAGTCCTCCAGCACCCCGACCGGCTCACCGACCACCCCTGCCCGGGAGACCCGGCGCAGCCGACCGTCGACGACGTGCACCTTCGCCAGGTGCTCGGCGGCGTCGCGCATCGCGCCGTCGGTCACGATGACGACGCCCTCCATCAGGTTGGCGTCCTCGTCGTCCGGGCTCGCGTAGAGCGCGGCCACCTGCTGGAACTCGGCGATGGCGGTGATCGCCAGGCCGTTCCAGGCGGCCACCACCTTGTCGTCCCGGGCCGGTTGCGGGCGGGTGTCCCGTGCCGTCAGCAGCCGGCCGACGGCGCCCTGCCAGCGGGCCCGGACCGCCGGGTCGGCGTCGTCCACGTCGCGGGCCAGCTTGAGCACGCTGGTGCCGTGCTCGAACGTCCCCTCCGGGGTGACGCCGAACAGGTCGGCCGCCCACCGGCCGTCCTCCTCGCCCAGCGCCGCCACCAGCTGATCGGGGGTCCAGACGTACGTCAGGCCCTCGACGCCCTGGGTGTCGGCGTCGAGAGCGGACGCGAAGCCCTCCCCCGGCCGGTGCAGCTCGTCGGCGAGGAACCGGGCGGTGTCCCGGGCCACCCGCCGGGCCAGCCGGTCCCCGGTGAGCCGCCACAACTGGGTGTACGCCCGCAGCAGCAGCGCGTTGTCGTAGAGCATCTTCTCGAAGTGCGGCACGGTCCAGTGCCCGTCCACCGCGTAGCGGGCGAAGCCGCCGGCGAGCTGGTCGTAGATGCCGCCCCGGGCCATCGCCTCGCAGGTGTGCCGGACGATCTCCAGGCTGCGCTCCGAGCCGGTGCGCTGATGGTGCCGGAGCAGGAACAGCAGGTTCATGTGCGGCGGGAACTTCGGCGCGCCGCCGAAGCCGCCGTTGGTCTCGTCGTACTCCTTGGCGAGCTGGTCGGCCGCGGCGTCGAGCAGCGCGGCGTCCAGCGGCGCGGTGGGCCCGCCCACGGCCTGGGCGCCACCGATCGCCTCGACCACCGCGGCGCCCTGGCGCAGCACCGCCTCCCGCTGGTCGCGCCACGCGGTGGCCACCGACTGCAACAGCCGGACGAAGTTGGGCCGCGGGTAGTAGGTGCCGCAGAAGAACGGGGTGCCGTCCGGGGTGGCGAAGACGGTCATCGGCCAGCCGCCCTGGCCGGTCATCGCCTGGGTGGCGGTCATGTAGACCGCGTCCACGTCCGGCCGTTCCTCGCGGTCCACCTTGATGCACACGAAGTCGTCGTTCATCAGCGCGCCGACCTGCTCGTTCTCGAACGACTCGTGGGCCATCACGTGGCACCAGTGGCAGGCGGCGTAGCCGACCGAGACGAGCACCGGCACGTCCCGCCGCTTCGCCTCGGCGAACGCCTCGTCGCACCACGGCCACCAGTCGACCGGGTTGTCGGCGTGCTGGAGCAGGTACGGGCTGGTGGCGTCCGCGAGTCGGTTCACCCGACGACCATAACCAGCCGCCGCCCGACCTGCCGGTCGGTCAGGAGGCGTCGTCGGCGCGCAGCGGGAAGACGTTGGGCCGGGCCTCGTCGAGCAGCGTGCCGAGCACGGCGCCGATCTTGTCGGCGGGCATCGGCTTGAAGAAGTGGTAGCCCTGGGCGGCGGTGCAGCCCAGCTCGGCCAGGGCGATCCGCTGCTCGGCGGTCTCCACCCCCTCGGCGACCACCCGCAGCCCCAGCTCGTGGGCGAGCCCGACGGTGGTCCGGACGATCGCCGCCGCCTCCGGGGAGTCCGCCATCCGGATCACGAAGGACCGGTCCACCTTGAGCTCGTCCACGGCGATCCGGGTGAGGAAGGTGAGCGAGGAGAAGCCGGTGCCGAAGTCGTCCACCGCGAGCTGCACGCCCATCGACCGGAGGGTGGCGAGCACCTCGTCGATCACCTCGAGCTCGCTCATCACCACGGTCTCGGTGATCTCCAGGACCAGCCGATGCGGCGGGACCTGGTGCCGGCGCAGCGCGTCGGCGATCTCGGCGGGCAGCCGCGGGTCGAGCAGGCTGCGCGCCGAGAGGTTCACCGAGATCGGGATCTCCAGCCCCTCGCGGGCCCAGCCGGCGGCCACCGAGAGCGCCTTGTCCAGCACGTAGCGGGTGAACGTGCCCAGCTGCTCGCTGTTCTCCACCGGCCGGATGAAGTCGTGCGGGCCGAGCCAGCCGCGGCGCGGGTGCCGCCAGCGGATCAGCGCCTCCACCCCGGTCGGCGCTCCGCTGGCCAGGTCCACCGCCGGCTGCAGCGCCAGCACCAGCTGGTCGTCGGCGGCCAGCGCCTCGCGCAGCTCGGCCAGCAGGGCCAGCTGGTCGGTGCTGGCCGCGTCCCGCGCCGAGTCGTACGCGGCGACGTTGCCGCCGCCCTCCTTGGCCTGGTACATGGCGATGTCGGCGCGGCGCAGCAGCTCGGTCAGGTCGGCGGTGCCGGCGTCGGCGACCACCACCCCGACGGAGACCTCCACGGACATCCGCACCCCGGCCACCTCGGTCGGCGCGGCCAGCCGCTCGGCGATCTCGCGGGCCTGGCGCAGCGCGTACGCCATCGGGGCCGTCCGGCCGCCGAGCACCGGGACTGAGGTGAGCAGCAGCGCGAACTCGTCGCCGCCGAGCCGCCCGAGCAGGTCGCCGGAGCGGGCCAGGGTGCCCAGCCGGCTGGCGGTCAGCCGCAGCAGCTGGTCGCCGGCCGCGTGCCCGAGGGTGTCATTGACCTCCTTGAACTGGTTGATGTCCAGCAGCAGCAGGGCCACCGGGTGGTCGTGCGCGAGCTGCCGCAGCGCCTGGTCGCCCTTGCTGAGCATGGCCGCCCGGTTGACCAGGCCGGTGAGCTGGTCGTGCACCGCCTCGTACGACGAGCGGGCGGTGACCAGCCGCAGCTCCCGGTGGGTCGCGGCGTCGTGCAGCGCGGCGGCGAGAGCGTCACCGAAGGCGGCCACCGCGTCGTGTTCCCGGGCGCTCGGCGGTGCCGACCGGGGGAACCGGACCCGCAGTTCGCCGACCCGGGCGGTGCCCACGGTCAGGGTGCGGACCAGCTCGTGCTCGTCGGGCTCGGCCCGCCCGGGCGGGCCGACCTCGCGGTCGACCACCTGGCCGGCGGCGTCGGCCCGGTAGCGGCGCCACCGTCCGTCGCCCCGGGCCACGTCGACGTCGACCAGCTCGGCGTTGAACAGGGTCACGGCGCCGGTCACCGCCGCGGTGGCCACCCCCCGCTCGTCGAGCTGGTTGAGCGCGGCGGTGGCGTCGGCGAACGCCCGCCAGGTACGCCGCTCCTGGTCGGCCCGGAGGCGGTGCCGGTAGGTCTGCTGAAGCAGCCAGAGCGGCGGCGGGAGCAGCAGCAGCCAGTGCGCGTCGAGTTCCAGCAGGGTCACCACGGTCAGGCCGACGGCGACGTTGCCGACGAACATCAGCAGCTTGCCGCGGAGCGCGGCGAGCAGCGGCGGCCCGATCGGCACCCCGTGCCGCAGCGCCAGGGTGACCCCGCCCAGCCATGCGCTGGCGAACAGGTAGGTGACCGAGCCGGCGACCACGGCGAGGGCGAGCGCCGGGGTCGGCGCGGCCAGCAGCGGCTGGCCCAGCGCGGTGGTGACCGACACGGCGAGCGCGGTGGCGGCGGTGAGCGACACCGCGATGCGGACCACCTCGAGGGCGCTGCGACGTTCGCCGAACAGCGAGATCACCGACCAGGCCAGCCCGGCGCCGAGCAGGGTGGCCGCGGGCAGCCAGCCGCCCGGCACCAGGTAGAGGCAGATGATCAGCGCGGCCTCGCCCCAGGTGATGCTGACCATGCCGGTGGCGGCGCGGAACCGCAGGCGGGCCAGCTGGGCGAGGGCGAGGACGGCGACCGCGACGCCGAACCGGGCCGGGCCGCCGAGCGGGTCATCGGCCGGCAGCCGGGCCGGCAGGGTCAGCCCCACCGTGGCGGCGACCAGCGCGGTGACCGCGACCGCGGCGGTGAGCAGGAGCACCCGTGGCGGCGTGTCGCGCAACCCGAGCCGGTCGAACTCCGTACCGGCCCGATCGGAGGTCACCGACCCCCTCCCGTCCACCGGCGGAGGGTACGGCGGGCGGCCGCGACTGTGACGGTCATCGGCGCCCCCTCCCGCGCACGGCTCGGGGACGCGTGGTCCCCCCGGCGGAAGGCTAAGCCAAACCCGGTGGCCGCAACAGGGGGCGACGACCCGGTTCGGCGTGAATCATGCCGGGACTAGCCGTTGCGCTCCTGCTGACGCCCGTTGGGAGCGTTCGCGGATGAATCCTGCGCGGCGGTCCCGTCTGTCGGATCGGCGACTGCGGCGTCCGCCCGACCCGGCTCGCCCGACTGCGCCTGCCCGGGGAACCGGTCCGGCAGCCGGCGCAGCCGGGAGTTCATGTTGCGGATCAGCAGAACGGTGGCGGTGCCCAGCAGCAGGATGAGGAGGAGGCCCATCGGGCCGGCCAGGCCACCCGTGCGGGTGTCCCCGAAGTTGTTCTGGGCGAGCACCTGGGCAGCGGTCAGCATGGCGTTCCTCCGATGTGCGACTGGCACCCAGCGTAACGCCGGGCCGGATCAGCGGGCATGCGCCGTCTCGCGCACGCCGGCGAAGAGGTCCGACTCGGGCAGCGGGCTGTCGACCATCGACCGGGCGAGCTGGAAGTCCTCGGTGGGCCAGGCACGGCGCTGGAGCTCCATCGGCACCTGGAACCAGAAGCCGTCCGGGTCGACCTGGGTGGCGTGGGCGCGCAGGGCGTCGTCGCGGACCGGGAAGTATTCGGCGCACTCGACCCGGGTGGTGATCCGGCTGCCCTTGTCGGGCCGGTCCTCCCAGCGCTCCAGCCACTCCTGGTAGGGCGACTCCAGGCCGGCGGCGAGCATCGCCTCGTGCAGGGCCATGATCTTGCCCTTGGAGAAGCCGACGTCGTAGTAGAGCTTGAGCGGCTGCCACGGCGCGCCGAGTTCCGGGTAGCGCTCCGGGTCGCCGGCCGCCTCGAAGGCCGCCACGCTGACCTTGTGGCACATGATGTGGTCGGGGTGCGGGTAGCCGCCCTCCTCGTCGTACGTGGTGACGACGTGCGGACGGAACTCGCGCATCAGGCGCACCAGCGGCCCGGCGGCCACCTCGACGTCCTGCAGGGCGAAGCAGCCCTCGGGCAGCGGCGGCAGCGGGTCGCCCTCGGGCAGCCCCGAGTCGACGAAGCCCAGCCAGGCCTGCTCGATGCCGAGGATCGCCCGGGCGGCGTCCATCTCGGCGCGGCGGATCTCGCCGATGTTGGCCCAGACGTCCGGCCGGTCGAGCTTCGGGTTGAGCACGCTGCCGCGCTCACCGCCGGTGCACGTCACGACCAGGACGTCCACCCCCTCGGCGACGTACTTCGCCATGGTCGCGGCGCCCTTGCTCGACTCGTCGTCCGGGTGGGCGTGGACGGCCATGAGTCGCAGTTGCTCTGCCAACGTGCGCTCCTCGTTCGTGCCCAGCGGCGGGCCCCGACCCCGGGACCACCTGCTGGCCTGCTGACCTGCCGAAATCCTCCCCGCCTCGAGGACCGCCGGCACCGAGGTGTCATCCTTGAGTGGCGAAGCCGGGCCGGGAGGATGGACTCTCATTCTTGCCGATACCGCCGACAACAACGCCAGGAGATACCCGCCGGTGACCGAGACGCACGCCACAATCCCCCCGGGCACGCCCGTCTTCCCGCCCGGGCGGTACGGCCGCCGCCGCCAGCCCGGCCGCCGCCGCCCGCTGCTGGCGGCGCTGCTGGCGGTGGTCCTGGTGGCGCTGCTCGGGCTGGTCGCGCTCCGGCTCTACCGGCAGTACGGCGATCCGAACTACCAGGCCCAGGTGATCACGTACACCGACATCACGGACACCCAGGTGCTGGTCAACTTCCGGGTGACCGTGCCGGACGGCGGATCCGCGGTCTGCGTGCTGCGGGCCCGGGACCGCGCCGGCGCCGAGGTGGCCCGCGAGGAGGTGACCGTGACCGCCCCGCCCGGCGAGCGGCAGATCAGCACGGTGCACCACCTGGCGACCAGCGGCCGGCCCTTCATCGGCGAGGTGCTGCGCTGCCGACCGGCCAGCTGAGCGCCAGCTGAGCGGCCACGGTGCGCACCGGCGCCCGCATCGGGCACCGGTGGTGATCGGCGACACCTCGTGTCGTACCGCACTGGTAACTTGGAAGTTCACCTGTCAGCCAGCCACGCACATCTGAGGAGATCGCCTGTGTCCAACGGCAACGAGGCGCCCGCCACCTGGCTGTCCCAGGACGCTTACGACCGCCTGAAGGCCGAGCTCGACGAGCACATCGCGAACCGGCCGGTCATCGCCGCCGAGATCAACGCGCGGCGCGAGGAGGGCGACCTGCGGGAGAACGGCGGCTACCACGCGGCCCGCGAGGAGCAGGGCAAGGCCGAGGGCCGCATCCGCTACCTCCAGGAGCTGCTGCGGACCGCCAAGGTCGGCGAGGCGCCGTCCGTCGACGCGGTGGCGCCCGGCATGGTCGTCACGATCTACTTCGACGACGACAAGGACGACACCGAGACCTTCCTGCTCGGCTCCCGGGAGATCGCGTCCACCACCGACCTGACGGTCTACAGCCCCGAGTCGGCGCTCGGCAAGGCGATCCTGGACTGCAAGGCCGGTCAGACCTGCACCTACACGGCGCCCAGCGGCGCCGACATCAAGGTGACCGTGGTCAGCTTCGAGCCGTTCTCCGGCTAGGCCAGCGCCGGGCGCGCGGCGTCCGGCGGCATCGCGTACGACCGAGGCGTGGCACCGGCGGGTGTCACGCCTCGGCCGCGAAGACCACCTGATAGCCGCTGGCCCGCAGCGCGCTGATCAGCGTGTCGGAGTGCTCCACCCCGCGGGTCTCCACCGACAACGCCACCTCCACCTCGCCCAGTCGCAGGTGCGGGTTGACCCGCTGGTGCTCCACGTCCACCACGTTCGCCCGGTGCTCGGCGATCTCGCCGAGCAGCGAGGCGAGCTGGCCAGGACGGTCCGAGCAGCGCACGGTGAACCGCAGATAGCGGCCGGCGGCGGCTAGGCCGTGCTCGATCACCCGCAGCATCAGCAGCGGGTCGATGTTGCCACCGGAGAGCACCGCGACCACCGGCGCCTCGACCTCCACCACGCCGGCCAGCAGGGCGGCCACCCCGACCGCGCCGGCCGGCTCCACCACCTGCTTGCCCCGTTCCAGCAGCATCAGCAGCGCCCGGGAGATGTCCTCCTCGGAGACGGTCACCACCTCGTCGACCAGCTTGCGGACGTGGGTGAAGGTGATCTCGCCCGGCCGGCCGACGGCGATGCCGTCGGCGATGGTGGCGAACGCGGGCAGGCGTACCGGCTCACCGGCGGCGAGCGAGGGCGGGAAGGCCGCCGCACCGGCCGCCTGCACCCCGATCACCCGGACGTCCGGGCGCAGCGCCTTGGCGGCGACCGCCATTCCGGAGATCAACCCGCCGCCACCGACCCCGGTGACGATCGTCCTGACGTCCGGGCACTGCTCCAGGATCTCCAGCGCCACGGTGCCCTGGCCGGCGATCACGTCCCGGTGGTCGAACGGGTGGATCAGCACCGCGCCGGTGCGCTCGGCGAAGGTCTGCGCCGCGACCAGCGACTCGTCGACGTTGGTGCCGACCAACTCGACCTGCGCGCCGTACCCCTTGGTGGCGGCCACCTTCGGCAGCGGCGCGTTCACCGGCATGAAGACCGTGGCGTGCGTGCCGACCAGGCCGGCGGCGAGCGCGACCCCCTGGGCGTGGTTGCCGGCGCTCGCCGCGACCACGCCGCGGGACCGTTCCTCCTCCGACAGCCGGCAGATCCGCACGTACGCGCCGCGCACCTTGTACGAGCCGGCCCGCTGGAGGTTCTCGCACTTGAGCCACGCCGGCCCGCCGAGCGCCGCGCTCAGCGGGCGGGAGGGCTCCAGCGGGGTGGTGCGGGTGACGCCGGCGAGCAACTCCCGCGCGGCCCGTACGTCGGCGAGGCCGACCAGTTCCGTCATGCCCCGATCGTGCCACCCGCCGATGACGGACCGGCGGCGACGCCCCCGCCTCGCCACGTCTGAACGGTCGGTCCCGGGTCGCCCACGGAACGCACCGACCGCCCCGGTCAGGCAGGGCGGGAAGCGCCGGCGCGGCGGGTCAGACGGGGGCGGGGATCCGCGGGTAGCCCGGGGCGTGCCGGGACCAGGGGGCCTGCATCTCGAACTGGCCGGCCACGCCGAGCAGCAGCAGCTCCGAACCGGGCGGGCCGACCAGTTGCACCGCCACCGGCAGCCCGTCCGGGCGACGGCCGACCGGCACCACCAGCGCGGGCAGGCCGGCGACGTTCCACGGCGCGGCGTACGGGGCGTAGCGGATGTTCGCCACCATGTTGGCCCGCCAGGACCGGCCGGACCAGTGCGCGGCCTCCGGCGGCGGGCCGGCCAGCGCCGGGGTGAGCAGCAGGTCGACCGAGTGGTCGGAGAAGAAGCCGATGGACCGCTCCCGCCAGGCGGCCCGGTCGGCCTCCCGCACGTACCCGCGCCGCTGCGCCCAGTCACCGAGGGCGACGTGCCGGCGGCTGCGCGGTTGCAGGCTGCGCCGGTCCAGCCCGGCGGCGCGGGCGTCGGCGGCGGCCGCGGCGAACCAGGTGGCGATCCCCTGCAGGCCGAGCCGGGTCGGGTAGACCGGGTCGGCGGGGACGGTGTCGTGCCCGGCGGCGGCGAGCAGCCGGCCGGCGGCCGCGACCGCGTCCCGGTTCGGCTGGTCGGGGCGGACGCCGCGGACCGGTGAGCGGAGCGAGACGCCGACCCGCAGCCGCTGCGGCGGGACCAGCTTCTCCGGCCGGCGACCGGCCAGCACCGAGAAACCGACCGCCGCGTCGGCGACCGTGGTGGTCAGCATGCCGTGCTCGGTGAGGCCGAACCAGTCCTCCGCGCCGAGCTGGCAGGGCACCACGCCCCGGCCGGGCTTGAGCCCAACCAGGCCGCAGCAGGCGGCCGGGATGCGGATCGAGCCGAGGCCGTCGTTGCCGTGCGCGATCGGCACCAGGCCGGCGGCGACCGCGGCGGCCGCTCCGCCGGAGGACCCGCCGGGGGTGCGGCCGGTGTCCCAGGGATTGCGGGTCACCGCCGTCTCGTCGTCGGTCAGGCCCCAGAGGCCGAGTTCCGGCATCCGGGTCACCCCGAGGATCACCGCGCCGGCCCCGCGCAGCCGGCGGACCACCTCGTGGTCGGCCTCCGCCACGCCGGTACGCACCGCGGCCGACCCGTTCCAGGTGGGCAGCCCGGCGACCGGGGTGTTCTCCTTGACCGCCACCGGCACCCCGGCCAGCGGCAGGTTGGCCAGGTCCTCCTGCTCGTCGACCTTCTCCGCCTCGGTGATCGCCTCCCCGCCGCGCACGGTACGGAACGCGGCGAGGTCGGCGTCGGCGCGGGCGATGTGGTCGAGGTGGTCGGCGACGACCTGGGTGGCGGAGACGTCGCCCCGGCGTACGCCGCGGGCGATCTGCTTGGCGGTCGCCCCCACCCAGGTCGGCATGATGTCCTGCACGGCCACCCTCCCCAGCCAGCGGTCAGCCCAGCGCCTGCTCCAGATCGGCGAGCAGGTCGTCGACCGTCTCGATGCCGACAGACAGTCGCACGAGATCGCCGGGAACTTCAAGCGGCGAGCCGGCAGCACTTGCGTGTGTCATCCGGCCCGGGTGCTCGATCAGGGATTCCACCCCGCCGAGCGACTCGGCGAGCACGAAGAGCTTCGCCCGGTTGCAGATCTCCACCGCGTGGTCCTCGCCGCCGGCCGCGCGGAACGAGATCATGCCGCCGAACCGGCGCATCTGCTTGGCGGCCACCTCGTGCCCGGGGTGCGCGGGCAGGCCCGGGTAGATGACCTCGGCCACCTTGGCGTGCCCGTCCAGGTACGCGGCGATCCGCTCGGCGTTGTCGCAGTGCCGGTCCATCCGTACGCCCAGGGTCTTGATCCCGCGCAGGGTGAGCCAGGCGTCGAACGGGCCGTTGATCGCGCCCATCGCGTTCTGGTGGTAGCGCAGTTCCTCGCCCAGCCCGGCGTCGGCCGCGATCAGCGCCCCACCGACCACGTCGGAGTGACCGCCGATGTACTTGGTGGTGGAGTGCACCACCACGTCGGCGCCGTGCGCGATCGGCTGCTGCAGGTACGGCGAGGCGAAGGTGTTGTCGACCACCAGCAGGGCACCCGCGTCGTGCGCGACGGCGGCCAGCGCGGCCAGGTCGGCGATGCCGAGCAGCGGGTTGGTCGGCGTCTCCACCCAGACGATCTTCGTGCTGCCGGGGCGGATGGCGGCCCGGATCGCGTCCGGGTCGGAGACCTTGGCCGGGGTGAAGTCCAGGCCCCACCGCTCGGCGACCCGGGCGAAGAGGCGGTACGTGCCGCCGTACGCGTCGTCCGGGATCACCACGTGGTCACCCGGCTTGCAGACGGTGCGCAGCAGGGTGTCCTCGGCGGCCAGGCCGCTGGCGAAGGCGAGCCCGACCGGGCCGCCCTCCAGCGCCGCGAGGCACTCCTGGAGCGCGTCGCGGGTCGGGTTGCCGGAGCGGCTGTACTCGTAGCCCTGGCGGGGCGCGCCGACGGCGTCCTGGGCGTAGGTGCTGGTCTGGTAGATCGGTGGGATCACCGCGCCGGTGCGGGCCTCGGGGTCCTGACCGGCGTGGATGGCGAGCGTCTCGAAGCCGTGACTCATTCCCGGAACGTTAGTCGTCCAGCCCGTCCCAGCCCATGGAACCCACCCCGCGTCATGCTGCGGCCTGAGCCCCTCTGCCTGCGGCGTTGGGCGGGGCTGGGCCCGCGGCCCTAGCCTGTGGCGATGGCGGGGTGCGTGTTCTGCGGAATCGTGGCAGGCGAGGTGCCGGCGTTCCGGGTCACCGACGAGCCGGACGGCGTGGCGTTCCTGGACACCCGGCCGGTGTTCAAGGGGCACGTGCTCGTCGTGCCCCGCACGCACCTGGTGACGCTGGGGGACCTGCCGCCGGAGTCGCTGTCCGGATACTTCGGGCTGGTCCGGCGGCTCGCCATCGCGGTCGAGGCCGGCTTGGCTGCCGGCGGCACCTTCGTGGCGATGAACAACAAGGTCTCCCAGTCCGTGCCGCACCTGCACACCCACGTGGTGCCCCGGACCAAGGGCGACGGCCTGCGCGGCTTCTTCTGGCCCCGCACCCGTTACGCCGACGACGCCGAGGCGACCGGCTACGCGGAGCGGATCGAAGCCGCGCTTCCGGCTGGCTGAGAGACACCGGCATTCCGCTCGCCCAGAACAGAAATCGCGCAGCGAGGATCGGCGCGCTACGCAATTGGCAGACATTCGCGGTAAGAATTCACAATGAAGCGGATGTTAAATTGTCGGGCTGGCGACTCTTACAATGACCGATACCGATCTGATGGAAAGGTGCGTTCTGCCTGGGCGGGGCATCGGGCCCTGCCCACACCCGTTGTGAGGGAGTGCAGATGGCACGACGAACGACAGTGGGCGCCGTCGCGTTGGCGACCGTGGCCGCGCTGCTGCCGCTGACACCGGCCACCGGTGCGAGCGCAGCACCGGTGGTCGAGAGTGCACCCGCCGAGGCGGCTGCCCGGACGGCGACCGCCACCGTCCGGCCGGAGGGGCCGCTGCGGCGCTCGACGGCCACCGCCAAGCAGATGGCGGACCTGGACCAGCGGCACCGCGAACTGCGGGAACGGATCGCCTCGACCCAGCCCGGGACGGCCGCGGGTCAGCGCACCCTCGACCGGCCCCGGCAGGTCCCGCAGACCGAGGCGGGCGGGGAGGTGACCGCCCAGTCACTGCTGATCCGGCGCAACAACGCCAACACGCGTGCGTCGGCGGTGAGCAACACGCTGGGCGAGACCGCAGCGGCCAACGAAGGCTCCTCGGTCTTCTACACCGGAAACACGTACGCGTCGTATTCCACCAACGACGGCGTCACCTGGACCGGGGTCGGCCTGCCGGCCGGGCCGGCCGACGCCCCCAACGCCTGCTGCGACCAGGACGTCGTCCGCGCGCACAACACCGACCGCATCTTCAGCATCCTGCTCTACACGAATGCGGCGCTGAACAATGGCGGTGTCCGGATCTTCGTCCGTGACAATCCCGCCAGCGCACCTTTGTGCACCTACTACATCGATCCGGGCGGCGCCGCCAACGATGTACTGCCGGACTATCCGCACATCGGCCTCAGCGCCAATGCCCTCTATCTGACCGTGCAGAACCAGCGCGCCGGTTCCTGGATCGGTTCACAGATCATCCGGTTCAATCTGGCGCAGATGTCGGCTTGCACCACCGCCACCACCCACACCCTGACCCATGTCGGGTCGGTCGGCCAGCGGGTCTTCACCCCCGTCGAAGGTGCGCAGGGCTCGACCACCATGTACTTCGGGGCGATGGAGAACTCCAACTCGTTCCGCATCTTCAGCTGGGCAGAGTCGAGCACATCGGTTCCGCAGACCGTACGCACCATCAGCTCGTCCAACTTCAGCAACCCCGACTGCCGGGGCGGTACCGGCAACTTCGACTTCATCGAGCGGGCCACGTCCTGGACGGCGGCCGGATTCCGGATGCGCGGGGCACTCCACGGCAGCCGGGTCACCTGGTACTGGCACTCCGCGCCGACCGGCGGCATCACGCAGGGGCACGTCCGGGCGGCGTCGTTCCGCACCTCCGACCTGACGCTGGTGGAGGAGCCGCACATCTGGAACGCCGGGCACTGCTTCGGCTACCCGGTGGTGAGCGGCAACGTCTTCGGTGACCTAGGGATCTCCATCGCCGCAGGTGGTGCCGCCGGTGGTGGGGGCGCGGCGGCGCAGGGCTACGTGGGGGTGGACGACACCCCGGGTAACCCGATCGCCTTCGGCACCGTGATCCTGACCGCCTCCGGCACGCACAACCGCACCGACGGTCGGTACGGCGACTACTTCACGGTCCGCACCAACGCGAAGTGCCAGCAGACCTGGGTCGGCACCAACTACGCGCTGTCCGGCGGCAACACGACGTCCGCCCACGTCAACGCGCGGTACGTCGAGTTCGGTAGCACCCTCGACTCGGGCTGCTTCTGACCCTCGGGACCGGGTGGGTGGTCGGGCGACCGGTCACCCACCGCCGTGCGTAGGCGCGTCCCTCGGCGCGGACCGCGTTCCGCTGCCCGACGCGCGGGTATGGCCTCGTCCCGGCGGTTTCAGCCGATCCGGAAGTCCGCCGAATGGACCCGCTCGGCCACGGTCCCCTCCGGCGTGGACGACCGGCGGAAGCCGAAGGTGATCCGGTAGGACCCGGCCGGCAGCGGCGTCGCCGAGAAGCTGCTGCCGGCCGTGTCGAGCCGGAGTTCGCGCCGTTCACCCGGTGCCCATACGACGACGCTGCTCGCCCGTTCGACGCCGCAGTTGTCGTAGCCGGTCCAGGTCCCGTCCTCGCGGCGTTCCAGCAGCACCGGGGAGCAGTCGGTCCTGAGGTCGTCGGCGAAGAGGGTCCGTCCGCTGTCGTTGGCCACCGTGAGCACGATGACCTCGCCCGCCCGATAGCGCTCGGCCGCGACGGTCACCGTGACCCCACCTGTGGTTGCGGTGGGGCCGGCCGTGGCCGGGGCGGCGTCGGGGGCCGACCGGGCGCAGCCGGCGAGCACGACGACGCCGAGGATCGCGACGGCGGGGAGGTACCCGCTCCATCTGCTCATAGCGGTCAGACGCATCGCCACCTCGAGCCGTTCCGGTCGGTCGGATGGCCGGCATCCGCCCGGATCTCGGGCGAGCGAGTTCAGCGCGCGTAGCGGGTGATCGCCGCCCACCTACCACCCCGTGCAGAAAGTAGTGACGCGATCACCGACAAGGAGGCGACGCCACCCGCGCAACCTGCGACGTCGGGGCAGGTTCGATGCGTGGGACGCCCGGTCTGGTGCTGACTTGTCCGGTGAAGCTCCCGGGCCGCCCTGGATGTGACGTAACCGCGCCTGACAGCGGGTCGGACGGGTAAGGAATACGGGTTTGCCGGCGTTGCAGGCTGCGAAGGGTACGAGAGGAGTCCCCACCGTGTTCCTGCGCCGCATGAAGGCCGAGATGATCACCCCGGAGCAGGCCCTGCCCGGCCGCCTGATCGCGATGCCCGTCGCCGACCGGCACGAGGTCCTTGGCACCCCGCTGAAGGGCCCGTTCCCCGAGGGGGCACAGGTCGCCGTCTTCGGGATGGGCTGTTTCTGGGGCGCCGAGCGGCTGTTCTGGACGCTGCCCGGCGTGATCACCACCTCCGCGGGCTATGCGGGCGGCTACACGCCGAACCCGACGTACGAGGAGGTCTGCTCGGGCCGCACCGGGCACGCCGAGGTGGTCCAGGTCGTGTACGACCCCACGCAGATCACCTACGAGGACCTGCTCAAGGTCTTCTGGGAGAACCACGACCCGACCCAGGGCATGCGCCAGGGCAACGACGTGGGCACCCAGTACCGGTCGGCGATCTACACGACCACCGACGACCAGCTCGCCACCGCGGAGGCGTCCCGGGACGCGTTCGCGCCGATCGTGGCCCGCGCGGGCAAGGGTGAGATCACCACGGAGATCGATCGGCTCGGCGACTACTACCTCGCCGAGGACTACCACCAGCAGTACCTCGCCCCGACCAAGAACCCGAACGGCTACTGCAACCACGGCCCCAACGGGCTGAGCTGCCCGGTCGGCATCGCCCGCACCGGCGACTGAACGCATTGACGAAGAGGGCCCGCAGCCAGGTGCTGCGGGCCCTCTTTCCCCGTCCGGTCGCTCTGTGCCGGCAGGTCGGAGAGGTTGCCCCGGACTGGGCCGAGACCTTCCCGAAAGCGGCTTTCCTCGTATATAACGTGAAAGCGCTACACATATAACCACTACCCCCAATCGCGTCATAAACCTGGAAAACGTTCCGATTTGGCATGAACACTCCTAACGTTCCTCGTGGCTCGTCCTCCTGAGCCGACCACTGAAGGGAGTGAGGATCATGTCGATGAGGTTTCTGACCAAGCTCGCCGGCGGGGTGGCGCTGGGGAGCGCTGCCCTGCTGCTCGGTGCGCCCGCGACCGCGTTCGCCGCGACCGACGACGGAGCGACCAAGGAGCCCAGGAGTTCCCACGAGGAGAAGTCGAAGAAGAAGTCGGACGGCGGGCACGATACGTACAACCTGCGCGACAAGGAGGGCAAGGAGCTCGTCTGCGCGGCCAACAAGCAGACGAACGAGCTGAACGTCTCCAACATCATCAAGGGCAACACCATCACGGACAGCGTGATCGTCATCACGCAGAATGTCGCGAGCTCGCAGACGAACGAGAGTGGACCACGCACCATCGTCTGCATCCGCGACCTCGAGTTGGACGCGAAGGTGGAGGCGGATCTGCTCGGCGACCTCTTCAAGATGGTCGAGCGGTCCGGTATCGGCCGGGTCGCCTCGCCGGCGGGCCAGCGTGCCGGCAAGGCCACCGAGCCAACCGTCGCGTACGCGGGTCCGGAAGGTGCCTGGGTGTTCCCGGCGACGGGCAGCGTCGCGGCCGGTGACGGTGGCGCGTTCACCGACGCCAACACCGGTGCTCTGGTGACCACCGGTGCCGGCATGATGGGCGTCGCCGCGCTCGTTGGCATCGCTCTGCTGCGTCGGCGGTCCGCCAATGGCACCGTCGCCTAGGTCGACCCCGAGCGTCAGCGGCCGCCACGGTTTCCCGTGGCGTGCCGCTGGCCTCGTTCTGGTGGTTCTTTTCACGCTCACCGGGGCAGGACTGATCGGGCTCGGGGTCACGGCTGCTGATCCGGTCCGGCCGCCACAGCCCGATCCCGCCGCCGCACCGGCGTTCCTCCTCCCACCGGTGGCGGAGGACGCCGCCGCACCGGCCCCGACCCCGAGCGCATCGCCGGCCGCCGGTCAGGCGCGCGGTGCTCGCGGCCGCGACGCCGGTCGTCAGTCCGGCGCGGCCCAGCCGTCGCCCTCACCGACGGCGGCCGGGATGCCGCGGTCGCAACCCACCCGCATCAAGATCCCGCGAATCGGCGTCGACGCACCGACGGCTCCGCTCGGGCTGGACCGGAACCAGCAGATCGCGGTCCCGCCGCCCCAGCAATCCAATACGGCCGGGTGGTACAAGCTGGGACCGAGCCCCGGTGAGGCCGGGACCGCGGTGGTGGTGGGCCACGTCGACTCCCGCGCGACCGGGAGGGCTGTCTTCTTCCGGCTGGGTGCGCTCAAGCGGGGAGACAGCATCGAGGTGCTCCGCAAGGACGGCAGGACAGCCCGATTCACCGTCGACGGAGTAGCCCGCTACCCGAAGAACAAGTTCCCGTCCGCGCTGGTCTACGGCCACACCGGCAAGGCGCAGCTCCGGTTGATCACCTGTGGTGGTGGCTACGACAAGGCGGCGAGGTCGTACAAGGACAACGTCGTGGTGTTCGCGAGCCTGGCTGCGGGGCGTGTCGCGTGAGGCGGTGAATGGCGGGCGGCTTCACGTGCGGGCGGCGACGGCCAGCTCCGAAGCCGGGAAACCGAGGTGCGTGGTCCCGGCACCGCTGCACCCGAGAAGGACGAGGCCAGCGGCCGCCACGGGGAGACCGTGACGGCCGCTGGCACTCCTGGTCGCCTCAGGCGGCCCAGCCCACCGGCCAGCCGACGCTGTCGAGCAGATCAGTCCAGCTCCAGGTCCAGTTCCACGTCGTTGATGCAGACATTGACGATGTTGTTGTTTGGACCAAATTCCGTGCTGTTCTCCTGGTTGACGGACTGCTCAACGACGATGGCAATCTCGCTGTCCTCGATGAAGTTCCTCTCGAAGACGCTGACGGCGGCCGCTTCGTTGGACTGCTCGATGGTGCCGCAGGTGTTGCTGTCCGACGCCTCGCCGTCGTAGGCCATCGCGGCTGTGGGCGTGCCGAGCAGCAGGGCGGCACCGCCCAGGGCGACCGCGCCGGCGAGCTTGGCCAGGTACCTCTTCGACATGTTTCCTCTCCCTTCCGGTCGGCTCGGTAGATGAGCCACGACAAACGTAAGGAGGATTCATGTCCGGTCGCGCCGGTTTCCGGGTTTCTGCGGCAAACCGACCTACAGATGATAAGTGTAGTTTTTTCGGCTTTGGGGCGTCAGGCCCATCTGGTCAACTCGCGCGCCCTCTGAGCATCTTGAGCTCGGGCGAGGCAGTCTGGCTGGCACCGCCGAAGCGTCGCCCCGACTGGGGGGTTTATCACAGCAGCGGGCGGCTGAGATCCGCCCAGGGTGACGGCCTACGACACGAACGGCCACCGTCGCCCCGCCCACGACCACGGTACGTGAGCGGGGGTGCGGATTGTAGCAACTCTTCACACGATCGTCATCGTCTCAACAGGCGAATCGCAACATCCTCTGGCAGCATGGCCTCGCATGTGCGGACTTGCGGGTGAGTTCCGCCGTGACGGTCTACGCGCCGATGTGGCGGCGGTGGAGCGCATGGCGGCCACGATGAGTGACCGAGGGCCCGACGACAGCGGCGTGTGGTCCCAGGGGGCGACGGCCCTGGGACACCGACGGCTGAAGATCATCGACCTTTCCGCGGCGAGCGGTCAGCCACTGGTCGACCCGGACGCCGGGTTGACCGGCGTCTTCAACGGCTGCGTCTACAACTACCGGGAACTGCGGGCGGAGCTGACCGCCCGGGGCCACCGCTTCTTCTCCACCGGCGACAGCGAGGTCGTGGTCAAGGCGTACGCCGAGTGGGGCCTCGACTTCGTCGACCACCTGGTCGGCATGTTCGCCGTGGCGATCACCGAGCGGGACACCGGCCGGCTGGTGCTGGCCCGGGACCGGCTCGGCATCAAGCCGCTCTACCTGGCCGAGACGCCGGGCGTGGTGCGGTTCGCCAGCACCCTGCCGGCGCTGCTGGCCGGCGGCGGGGTCGACACCAGCCTCGACCCGGTCGCCCTCGCCCACTACCTGAGCTTCCACAGCATCGTGCCACCGCCGCGCACCATCCTGCGCGGGGTGACCAAGCTGCCCCCGGCCACCGTGCGGGTCTACGAGCCGGACGGCCGCACCCACGAGCGGGTCTACTGGGATCCCTCGTTCACCCGGGACACCGGCCGGGCCGGCTGGTCCGCGCAGGACTGGCAGGACGCCCTGCTGGAGTCGCTGACCACCGCCGTACGCCGACGGATGGTCGCCGACGTGCCGGTGGGCGTGCTGCTCTCCGGCGGCCTGGACTCCAGCCTGGTGGTGGCCCTCCTCGCCGAGCAGGGGCAGCGCGGGCTGGCCACCTTCTCCATCGGCTTCGACGCCGTCGGCGGCCGGGAGGGCGACGAGTTCGTCTACTCCGACCTGGTGGCGAAGACCTTCGACACCGACCACCACCAGATCAGGGTCGCCGCCGGCGACCTGGTGCCGCCGCTGGAGGCCGCCGTGGCGGCCATGAGCGAGCCGATGGTCAGCCACGACTGCGTCGCGTTCTACCTGCTCAGCGCGGAGGTCGCGAAGCACGTCAAGGTGGTCCAGTCCGGTCAGGGCGCGGACGAGATCCTCGGCGGCTACCACTGGTACCCGCCGCTGGCCGGCGTCGACCGGGAGCGGGCCCTCGACACGTACGCCAGCGCGTTCTTCGACCGGGACGCGCCCGGACTGGCCCGGGTGCTCAACCCGGCGTGGCTGGCCGACGGCGACCCGGCCCGGGAGTTCGTGGCCGCGCACCTGGCCCGGCCCGGCGCGCAGACCGCCGTCGACGCCGGCCTGCGGATCGACACCCAGGTGATGCTGGTCGACGACCCGGTGAAGCGGGTGGACAACATGACCATGGCGCACGGCCTGGAGGCCCGGGTGCCGTTCCTCGACCACGAGTTCGTCGAACTCGCCGCCGGTTGCCCGCCCGAGCTGAAGCTGGCCCAGGGCGGCAAGGGCGTGCTCAAGGAGATCGGCCGTCGGGTGCTGCCGCACGAGGTCATCGACCGGCCCAAGGGCTACTTCCCGGTACCCGGCCTGACTCACCTGGAGGGGAAGCTGCTCGGCCGGGTCCGGGACGCGCTCACCGCCCCCGCCGCCCGCCGCCGTGACCTGTTCCGCGCCGACTACGTCGACGCGCTGCTCGCCGACCCGAACGCCGAACTGACCCCGCTGAACGGAAACAAGCTGTGGCAACTCGGACTCCTGGAAATGTGGCTCCAGAGCCACGGAATCGACTGACCGTGACCGACACCATCGCGACCGGGATGGCGCGGCTCGACCGGGCCCGCGGCGACGTCCGGCGGTACGAGCGGGTCGGTCCGGGCGGCGACCCGGTGGCGCCAGGCGGCGACGAGCGGCCGGCCGACGACGCGGGCGTGGTGCTGGACTGCGGCTGGGGCCGCCTGGTCTTCGGGCAGACCTTCGCCGACCAGGCGGAGGTCGCCGACGTGCTGCGCTCCGAGGCGGCCGGCTCCCGGGACATCTGCATCTACCTGCGGGACCCGCACGTGCTGGTCTCCCGGCTGCCGGACGAGCTCTTCATCGACCCGTCGCTGACCTACCGGCTGTCGCTCGGCGCGAACCGGCGGGCCGCCGCCGACCCGCCGGTCGACCTGCCCGGGGTACGCGTCCGGCCGCTGCGCGACGCCGCCGACGCGGACGCGGTCAACCGGATCTACGCGGCCAACGGGATGGTCACCGCACCGGTCGACGTGCTGGTCGCCAACGCCCGCACCGACCGCTTCCTGCACCTGGTGGCCGAGGCGGCCGACGGCGCGATCGTCGGCACCGTCACCGGCGTGGACCACGTCGCGGTCTTCGCCGACCCGGAGCGCGGCGCCAGCCTGTGGTGCCTCACCGTCGACTTCAACCGGGCCCCGCCCGGCACCGGGCAGGCGCTGATCACCGAGCTGGCGTCCCGGTTGGTCGACCGCGGCCGGGCGTACGTGGACCTGTCGGTGCTGGCCGAGAACGAGGGGGCGATCCGGCTCTACGAGCGGCTCGGCTTCCACCGGACCGCCACGCTCTGCGTGAAGCGGAAGAACCCGATCAACGAGCGGCTCTTCCTGCCCGCCCTGCCCGAGGGCTACGACCGGCTCAACCCGTACGCCCGGATCGTCGCGGACGAGGCGATGCGGCGGGGCATCCGGGTGGAGGTGACCGACCCGGCCTGGGGCGAGCTGCGGCTGACCAGCGGAGGCCGGACCATCCTCACCCGGGAGTCGCTGTCGGAGCTGACCTCGGCGGTGGCGCTGAGCCGCTGCGACGACAAGCGGGTGACCCGGCGGATCCTCGCCGAGGCCGGCCTGTCGGTGCCGCGCGGCCGGACCGCCACCGGCGACGCCGGCGACACCGCCTTCCTGGCCGAGGTCGGCCGGGTGGTGGTCAAGCCGGCCCGCGGCGAGCAGGGCAACGGCATCACCGTCGGGGTGGCCAGCCCGGAGGCGCTGGCCACCGCGGTCGAGCTGGCCGCCCGGTTCTGCCCGGACGTGCTGATCGAACAGCTGTGCGCCGGCGAGGACCTGCGGGTGATCGTGATCGACCACGAGGTGGTGGCCGCGGCGGTGCGCCGGCCGGCCGCGGTCACCGGGGACGGCGTGCACGACATCGCCGAGCTGATCGAGCGGCAGAGCCGCCGCCGGGCGGCCGCCACCGGCGGCGAGTCCCGGATCCCGGTGGACGACCTGACCCTGGACGTGCTGGCCGAGGCCGGCTACGGCCTGCACGACGTCCTGCCCGAGGGGGAGGTGCTGGTGGTGCGCCGGACCGCCAACCTGCACACCGGCGGCACCATCCACGACGTCACCGGCGAGCTGCACCCGGAGATCGCCGAGGCGTGCGTGGCCGCGAGCCGGGCACTGGACATCCCGGTCACCGGGCTGGACCTGCTGGTCGGCTCCCCCGACCGGCCCGAGCACGTCTTCATCGAGGCGAACGAGCGGCCCGGCCTGGCCAACCACGAGCCGCAACCGACCGCCGAGCGCTTCGTGGACCTGCTCTTCCCCGGCACCCGGGCCCCGCAGCGGCTCTGGTCGCCGGCCGGCCCGGGAGGTGCCACGTGAGCGAGCGGAGCGAGCGAATCAGCAGGCTCAGCGCGCAGGTGCCTCATGACGGCACGCAGCGAAGCGGAGTGCCGGCATGAGCCCGCGACCGCTGGCGATCGACCTCGACTACCTGCGCCAGGTGCTGGTGGAGCTGCTGGAGATCCCCAGCCCGTCGGGGCGTACCGACCACGTGCAGCAGTACGTCGGCGAGCGGCTCTCCGCGCTCGGCATCGGCTCCACGCTGACCCGGCGCGGGGCGTTGAGCGCCTGCCTGCCCGGGCCCCGCGCCACCGGCGCCGACCGGGCGATCGTGGTGCACACCGACACCATCGGCGGGATGGTGAAGCGGCTCAAGGAGAACGGCCGGCTGGAGCTGAAGCCGATCGGCACGCACAGCGCCCGGTTCGCCGAGGGCGCCCACGTGCGGATCTTCACCGACGACCTGGACCGGGTGATCACCGGCCAGGTGCTCCCGCTCAAGGCCAGCGGGCACCGCTACAACGAGGGGGTGGACTCCCAGGGCATCGGCTGGGAGCAGGTCGAGGTACGGGTCGACGAGCCGGCCGAGGACATCGCCGGGCTGCGGGCGCTCGGCATCGACGCGGGCGACTTCGTGGCGTTCCTGCCCAACCCGACGGTCACCCCTCACGGGTACGTCAAGTCCCGGCACCTCGACGACAAGGCCGGCGTGGCGGCGGTGCTGACCGCGTTCAAGGCGCTGGTCGACGCCGGCGTCCGCCCGGCGGTCACCGCACACCTGCTGGTCACCGTGACCGAGGAGATCGGGCACGGCGCCTCGCACGGCCTGGATCCGGACGTGGCGGAGATCGTCTCGGTGGACGCGGCGGTGGTCGCCCCCGGCCAGCAGTCCCGCGAGGACGCGGCCACGCTGGCCATGGGCGACGGGGTCGGGCCGTTCGACTACCACCTGACCCGCAACCTCGCCTCGATCGCCGCCGAACACGGGGTACGGCTGGTCCGGGACGTCTTCGACTACTACCGCTCGGACGTGGCGGCGGCGGTGGAGGCCGGGGCGCACGCCCGGGTGGCGCTGCTCGGCTTCGGCGTCGACGCCACCCACGGGCACGAACGCACCCACCTCGACGGGCTGCGCCACCTGACCCAGTTGCTCTGCCTCTACCTGCAGAGCGACCTGGTCTTCCCGGAGTGGGACGCCGAACCGGAGGGCGACCTGGCCGACTTTCCGTCGCTGGCGGTGCAGCCGGCCGGCGGGGAGGGGCCCCGTGAGGGACCGATCGGCATCGCCGACGCCGCCGGGGCCGCCGGGGCCGACCCGCATTCCCGTTCGGCGGTGTGATCGAAATCCGTTGCCGGGGGCACCGGCACTGGATAGCGTGGCCGTACACGGGAAAGGAGGTGGTCCAGACTTGTATAGCAATCGGACTCGTGAGGTGGCTGTCCGCTAGCCGCTGTCCTCGACAGTAATCCCGTCCGCCGCGAGGCGGGCACAGGCACCATCGTCGAGACCGTGTGGCAGCGGTGCGGCGAATCCACGACAGCCACCCGACCCCCGGGGTACCGGCCCAGTCCAGCCGGTCCGCGCGAGCGCGGAAGCCCCGGGGGTCGCTTCATGTTCCGGGAGGGCCCGTGTCGATGCGCGAGCTGGTGGTGCTGGGTACGGCCAGCCAGGCGCCGACCCGGCAGCGCAACCACAACGGCTACGTGCTGCGCTGGGACGACGAGGTGATCCTCTTCGACCCGGGCGAGGGCAGCCAGCGGCAGATGCTCCACACCGGGGTGACCGCCACCGACCTGACCCGGGTCTGCGTCACCCACTTCCACGGCGACCACTGCCTGGGCCTGCCCGGCACCATCCAGCGGCTCTCCCTGGACCGGGTGCCGCGCCCGGTGGCGATGCACTTCCCGGCCGGCGGCGCCGAGTACTTCGCCCGGCTGCGGCACGCGTCCAGCTTCTACGAGACGGCCGAGCTGCGGGTCGAGCCGATCGAGGCCGACGGGCAGCGGATCGCGCTGCGCAGCGGCACGCTGGAGGCCCGCCGGCTGCGGCACCCCATCGAGACGTACGGCTACCGGCTGGTCGAGCCGGACGGCTGCCGGATGCTGCCGGAGAAGCTGGCCGCGTACGGCGTCACCGGGCCGGCGGTCGGCGAGCTGATCCGGCTCGGCCACCTCGACCTCGACGGACGCCGGGTCACCCGGGACGAGGTGAGCGTGCCCCGGCCCGGGCAGCGGTTCGCCTTCGTGATGGACACCGGCCTCTGCGACGGGGTGTACGCCCTCGCCGAGCACGCCGACCTGCTGGTCATCGAGTCGACCTTCCTGGAGTCGGAGGCCGCGCTCGCCGCCGAGGTCGGCCACCTGACAGCGGCCCAGGCCGCGCGGGTGGCGGCCGAGTCGGGGGTACGCCGGCTCGTGCTCACCCACTTCTCCCAGCGGTACGCCGACGCGAGCCGGTTCGCCGACGAGGCGCGCGAGCACTTCGACGGGGAGCTGGTGATCGCCGAGGACCTGCTCACCGTGCAGGTGCCGGCACGGCGGGTAGCCTCGGCCGGGTGAGCGTCACCCTCCGCCGGGCCACCCGGGACGACCTGCTCGCGGTCGGCGCCCTCCACCAACGCTCCCGCGTCGCCGCGTACTCGTCCTTCCTGCCCCCGGCGTCGCTGGCCGAGCCGACGCCCGAGGCGATGGGCAGCTACTGGGTCGAGCGGTGGACCTGGGAACGCGACGACCACCTGATGACCGTCGCCGAGCGCGATGGAACGCTGGTCGGCTTCAGCTACGTGGGCCCGGACGACGAGGGTGACCCGGAGACCGGGCTGCTCCACGCCATCCACCTGGCGCCGGCCGAACGGGGCCGCGGGGTGGGCCGGGAGCTGATGGTCGACGCGCTGACCACCATGCGGGAGCGCGGCTGGCGACGCGCGGCGCTCTGGGTGCTCGCGGGGAACAGCCACGCCCGGCGCTTCTACGAGCGGGGCGGGTGGGCGCCCACCGGGCAGGAGCGGGAGGACCTGATCGGCTCGGCGGTCACCATCCAGCTGCGCTACGCCCGCCCGTTGTGACCGCCCGTTCGCTCTGAGCTGATCGGGGCATGCCCGTCGATGCCGCCGCGTTGCCGGGGTCATGGAGAACGATCACACGGTGCCGGAGCCGGCCGAGGCCGCCGCTCTGGACGCGTACTCCCGGGTGGTCACGACCGTGGCGGCCCGGGTGCTGCCCAGCGTGGCCGCGCTGTCGGTGCGGACCGCGCGGGGGGCCGGCGCCGGCTCCGCGGTCACCGTGGGCGCCGACGGCCTCCTGCTGACCAGCGCACACGTGGTGCAGGGTGCCGGGAGCGGGACGGCGAGCTTCGCCGACGGCACCGAGACCCGGTTCCGGGTGGTCGGCGCCGACCCGCTGTCCGACCTGGCGGTGCTCCGGGTCGACGAGGCCACCGTGCCGCCGGTCGAGCTGGGCGACGCCGACGCGCTGCGGATCGGCCAGCTGGTGGTCGCCGTCGGCAACCCGATGGGGCTGGCCGGCTCGGTCACCGCCGGCGTGGTCTCCGGGCTGGGCCGCTCGCTGCCCGCCCGGGACGGCCGGGTGACCCGGCTGATCGAGGACGTCATCCAGACCGACGCCGCACTGAACCCGGGCAACTCCGGCGGCGCGCTCGCCGACTCGGCCGGCCGGGTGATCGGGGTGAACACCGCTGTCGCCGGCTACGGGCTCGGGCTGGCCGTGCCGATCAACACCACCACCCGGCAGATCATCGCCGACCTGACCACCGACGGCCGGGTCCGGCGGGCCTGGCTCGGCGTCGCCGGGGCGCCGGTGCCGCTGCCGCCGGAGGTCGCCGCGCGCACCGGCCAGCGGCGCGGCCTGCGGGTGGTGGAGGTGGTGCCGGGCAGCCCGGCCGGGGTGGCCGGGATCTACCTGGGCGACGTCATCGTCTCGGCCGGCGGACGGCCGGTCCGCGACGGCCAGGGCCTGCAACGGCTGATGCTCGGCCGGGCGATCGGCACCCGGCTGCCGGTCACCGTGCTGCGCAAGGGCGCCTTCGTCGACGTGGTGGCGGTGCCCACCGAACTGACCCGCTGAGTCCGCCACAGCGAACGGGCCGCTCCCCCGGAGGGGAGGCGGCCCGTGCGCGGTCAGTGCTCGGTCAGCGGGCGCCCAGGTGCGCGAGCAGGTCCTGCCGGGTGAGCACGCCCTTGGGCTTGCCGTCCACCAGCACCAGCGCCGCGTCGGACTTCTCCAGCAGGTTGACCGCCTCGCTCACCGGCTGGCCGCCGCCGATCATCGGCAGCGGGTCGCCCATGTGCCGCTCGATCGTGTCGTGCAGGTGCGCCTGGCCGGTGAAGAGCGCGTCGAGCAGGTCCTTTTCGGCGATCGAACCGGCCACCTCACCGGTGACCACCGGCGGCTCGGCCTTGAGCACCGGCAGCTGGGAGACGCCGTACTCGCGCATGTAGTCGATCGCGTCGCGGACCGTCTCGGTCGGGTGCACGTGCACCAGCTCGGGCAGGCCGCCCGGCTTGCCGGCCAGCGCGTCGGCGACCGTCGGCTCGGCGCCGGAGTTGTCCAGGAAGCCGTACCGGGCCATCCACTGGTCGTTGAAGATCTTGGACAGGTAGCCCTTGCCGCTGTCCGGCAGCAGCACCACGACCACGTCGTCCGGGCCGGCCTTGCGGGCCACCTCCAGGGCGGCCACCACGGCCATCCCGCAGGAGCCGCCCACCAGGAGCCCCTCCTCGCGGGCCAGCCGGCGGGTCATCTCGAACGACGCCTTGTCGGAGACCTCGACGATCTCGTCGGCCACGCCCCGGTCGTAGGTCTCCGGCCAGAAGTCCTCGCCGACGCCCTCCACCAGGTAGGGCCGGCCGGTGCCGCCGGAGTAGACCGAGCCCTCCGGGTCCGCGCCGATCACCTTGACCCGGCCCTGCGAGGCCTCCTTCAGGTACCGGCCGATGCCGGAGATGGTGCCGCCGGTGCCCACCCCGGCCACGAAGTGGGTGAGCCCGCCCTCGGTCTGCTTCCACAGCTCCGGGCCGGTCGTCTCGTAGTGCGAGCGCGGGTTGGCCGGGTTGCTGTACTGGTTCGGCTTCCAGGCGCCGGGGATCTCCCGGGCCAGCCGGTCGGAGACGTTGTAGTAGGAGCGCGGGTCCTCCGGGGCCACCGCGGTCGGGCAGACCACCACCTCGGCGCCGTACGCGCGCAGCACGTCCTGCTTGTCCTGGCTGACCTTGTCCGGGCAGACGAAGACGCACTTGTAGCCCTTGAGCTGCGCCACCAGGGCCAGCCCGACGCCGGTGTTGCCGCTGGTCGGCTCGACGATGGTGCCGCCCGGCTTCAGGATCCCGGCCGCCTCGGCGTCCTCCACCATGCGCAGCGCGATCCGGTCCTTCACCGAACCGCCCGGGTTGAGGTACTCCACCTTCGCCAGCACGGTCGCCTGGATGCCCTCGGTGACGTTGCGCAGCCGCACCAGCGGGGTGTTGCCGATCAACTCGACGACGTTGTCGTAGTACTGCACCTCGTTGTGCCCTTCTCCTCCGGCGCCGGCGCCGGCGGCCGGGCTGGTGATTCGCGGTTTCCCGGGCCCAGGGTACGTCGGGTCAGGGCACCACGTGACCGGGGATCACCGACCGGCGACGCTCCTCCCACTCCAGGAAGCGCTCGGTCTCGGCGAGCACGCTGCCGGCCAGCCAGGTGACCATGACCGCGTCGTCGGCCAGGCCGAAGATCGCCAGCGGGATCTCCGGGAGCAGGTCGACCGGCGAGACGATGTACGCCGTCGCCGCGGTCATCAGGGCCAGCCGGAGGCCGCCGTCGTACTCGCCGCGGGCGGTGGCCCGGATCATCCGGGGCAGCGCCGCCAGCCGCGCCCCGAGCGACGGGCCGCCCCGCGCGCCGGCCATCAGCGCCCGCGCCAGCGCGGTGAAGGCCGCGCTCCGCTTCAACGTCTTCGCCATCTCTTCCGCCCCTCTCCGGGTGCCAGGGTGCCGCGCCCGCGCAACCCCCGCGCCGACCGGCCCGGCCGGCACCGGTACTGGTACCCAGTCGTCGTGTTCCCGGCACCCGCCCGCCGGCACGACGACAGCGTCCTGTCGTGCCGGCGCGATAATGTCGCCTCATGGGGGTCGCTGGTTCCGTCGTACCGGTTGGTCCGGGCTGGCAGCGCGCCCGGCGGGTCGCCCGCCTGGCGGCGATCGGCACGGGCGCCACGGTGGCGGCCGCGGCGGCGACCACCGGGGTGCTGCTCGGCCAGGCCCGGCAGGCCCGGCGCACCATCCCGATGGCCGAGGCCCCGCCGCCGCGCTGCGACGGGGTCTACGGCGCCAAGCTGCCCGGCCCGCCGGTCACCGTGGTCATCCTCGGTGACTCCTCGGCGGCCGGCTACGGGGTGCACCGGCGCCGGGAGACACCCGGCGCGCTGCTCGCCACCGGCCTGTCCCGCCGGTTGCAGCGGCCGGTCCGGCTGCACCGGTTCGCCGTGGTCGGCGCGATCTCCGCCGGGCTCCGGCACCAGGTGGAGGCGGCACTGGAGTGCCAGCCCGACATCGCGGTGATCCTGATCGGCGGCAACGACGTCACCAACCGCACCCCGCTCGGGCTCGCCGTGCGCTACCTGGTCGAGGCGGTCCGCGCGCTGCGCGCCGCCGGCTGCGAGGTGGTCGTCGGCACCTGCCCCGACCTGGGCGCCATCCGGCCGATCCAGCCGCCGCTGCGCTGGCTGGCCCGGCGCTGGAGCCGCCAGCTCGCCGCCGCGCAGACGGTGGCCGTGGTCGAGGCCGGCGGCTGGACGGTCTCCCTCGGCGATCTGCTCGGCCCCCGGTTCGCGGCCGAGCCCACCCGGATGTTCGCCTGGGACCGCTTCCACCCGTCCGCCGAGGGCTACGCGGTGGCCGCCGCCGCGCTGCTGCCGACCATCCTCTCCGCGCTGGGCGCCGGGCCGGAACGCCGGCCTGCGCCGGTGCGCGGAGAAGGCGTACGGTCGCTGCCGGAGGCCGCGCAGGAGGCGGCCCGGCACGCGGGCACCGAGGTCAGCGGCACCCAGGTCCGAGGCCGCGACCGAGGTCCCGCCGGACGGTGGGCGCAGCTGCGTCGGCGGGCGTTCTTCGGGGCCGGTGCCGTGCCGCAACCCGGTCGCGCCACCGACTCACCCACAGTGGAGGGACTGGCATGAGCGAGCGAGTCATCAGGCTCAGCGCGGGGGTGCCTCATGACGGCACGCAGCGCAGCGGAGTGCCGTCATGAGCGAGCGCAGCGAGCGAATCGTCAGGCTCAGCGCGGGGGTGCCTCATGGCGGCACGCAGCGCAGCGGAGTGCCGTCATGAGCGAGCGCAGCGAGCGAATCGTCAGGCTCAGCGCGGGGGTGCCTCATGGCGGCACGCAGCGCAGCGGAGTGCCGTCATGAGCGAGCAGATGATCACCTCGGGGATCGCCCGCCGGCTGGGCCGGGCGGCGGCGCTCTCCCTGCTCGCCGGCACGGTGGGCGGCGCGGCCGTCCTCGCCGGCCAGGCCTTCCTCGCCCGCCACCGCCAGTACGCCCAACCCGAGCTGGGGCTCGCGCTGCGCGCCACGGTCGGGCGGTCCGGCGCCCCGCCGCTGCGGCTGGTGCTGCTCGGTGACTCGTCGGCCCTCGGGGTCGGCGTCGCCCGCCTCGACGACACCATCGGCGGCCAGCTGGCCAACCTGCTCGCCGAGGGCCCGTCCGGGCGGCAGGTCCACCTGTCCAGCGTCGGCGTCTCCGGCTCCCGCGCCACCGACCTGGCCACCCAGGTGGCCCGGGCACTGCTCGGTGAGCGGCCCGACGTGGCGGTGATCCTGATCGGCGCCAACGACGCCACCAGCCTGCGCCGGCCGGCCGACGCCGCCGCGTACCTCGGCGCGGCGGTGCACCGGCTGCGTGAGGCCCGGGTGGAGGTCGTCGTCGGCACCTGCCCCGATCTCGGCGCGGTACGCGCGATCGCGCCCCCGCTGCGGCAGCTCGTCGGCTGGTCCGGGCGGCGCATCGCCCGCGCCCAGACCGCCGCGGTGCTCGACGCCGGCGGCACGGTGGTCGACCTGGCCACCGAGACCGGGCCGGTGTTCCGGGCCGACGCCGGCACCCTCTGCCACGACGGTTTCCACCCCTCCGCCGACGGCTACCGGGTCTGGGCGCACGCCCTGCTGCCCGCCGTCGCCGCCGCGGCGGCCGTCGCCTCCCGCCACTGACCCACGCCCCACCGGCGACGCGGATCGCCCGATGCCCGGGCTCGGCGCCCCTGGCCCCGCGCCCGGCGCCCGAGGGGCACGGGCGCCCGAAGCCCTCCCGACGCCAGCCGAAGCCCGAGCCCCGAGACCGAAGGCCCGACGCCCGAGGCCGGAAGCCCGAGGCCGGCAAGATCGTGCTTGATCCTGGATGTAGTGGCCTTCGGGGCGCCGCTCCGACGCCACCACATTTAGGATCGAGCGTGATCATGCGGCGACCGGCGACCGGCGACCGCCGACCGGCGATCCGCGGGCGGCGACCGGCTCCAGGGGTGACATTTCCCGCCGGGTGCGCGCCTTCCGCGCCAAGTTACCCGCGGGTTAACGTTGGTTCATGCCGACTGAGTCGTCCCGCGACGCTGTCATCGTCGCCACCGCCCGCTCCCCCATCGGCCGGGCGCACAAGGGGTCCCTGCGCGAGGTCCGGCCGGACGACCTCGCCGCGACCATCGTCCAGGCCGCGCTCGACAAGATCCCGGCGCTCGACCCGACCGAGATCGACGACCTCTACCTCGGATGCGGCCTGCCCGGCGGCGAGCAGGGCTTCAACATGGCCCGCGTGGTGGCCACCCTGATGGGCCTGGACGGCCTGCCGGGCGCCACCGTCACCCGCTACTGCGCGTCGTCGCTGCAGACCACCCGGATGGCGATGCACGCGATCCGGGCGGGCGAGGGTGACGTCTTCATCTCCGCCGGCGTGGAGTGCGTCTCCCGCTACGCCCGTGGCAACTCCGACGCCCTGCCGCCGGAGGCGCAGGCGCTGGTCGGTGGCGGCTGGGAGAACCCGCGGTTCGCCGAGGCGCGTCAGCGGTCGAAGGCGCGCGCCGAGGCCGGCGCCCCGGTGTGGACCGACCCGCGGGAGGCCGGCGAGCTGCCGGACATCTACCTCGCCATGGGGCAGACCGCCGAGAACCTGGCCCAGGTGTACGACGTGACCCGCGCCGACATGGACGAGTTCGGCGTACGCAGCCAGAACCTGGCCGAGAAGGCGATCGCCGACGGTTTCTGGGCCCGGGAGATCACCCCGGTGACCACCCCGGACGGCACCGTGGTCAGCACCGACGACGGCCCGCGTCCCGGCGTCACCCTGGAGGGTGTCGCCGGACTGAAGCCGGTGTTCCGCCCGGACGGCCGGATCACCGCCGGCAACTGCTGCCCGCTCAACGACGGCGCCGCCGCCGTGGTGGTGATGAGCGCCCAGCGGGCCCGGGACCTGGGGCTCACCCCGCTGGCCCGGATCGTCTCCACCGGCGTCACCGCGCTCTCCCCGGAGATCATGGGCCTCGGCCCGGTCGAGGCGTCCAAGCAGGCGCTGAAGCGGGCCGGCATGACCATCGACGACGTCGACCTGGTGGAGATCAACGAGGCGTTCGCCGCGCAGGTGATCCCCTCCTACCGCCAGCTCGGCATCCCGCTGGAGAAGCTGAACGTGGCTGGCGGCGCCATCGCCGTGGGGCACCCGTTCGGCATGACCGGCGCCCGGATCACCGGCACCCTGCTCAACGCGCTGGAGTGGCACGACAAGACCATCGGCCTGGAGACGATGTGCGTCGGCGGTGGCCAGGGCATGGCCATGGTGCTCGAACGCCTCAGCTGAGCCCGCCGCCGGCCGGTCACGCCCGTCACCACGCCGCATCCCGGCGAAGACGGCCGTGGCCGGCACAGCGGACCGCAAGACCGGCCGTGACCGGCGCTGGCCGCGTCGTGCCGTGGGCGCAGGGCAAGCCGTACGCCCGGGTCAGAGCGCGCTGCGGGTCGCCGTCACCTCGGCGGCGGCCCGCGCCAGCACCTCGGGTGGCGGGCCGGCGGCGACCAGGTCGGCGGCGACCACCCGGAGCTGGTCGGGCAGGGCGAGGTCGTTGTCGAGCCGGGGCACCGTACGGCGGGGCTGCCCCTCTGCGTCGGCGGCCAGGTTGGCCACCTCCTGCACCAGCCGGTGCACCAGGTCCCCCCGCGCGGCGTTGCCGCCGGCCGCCTGGGCCGCCCAGCGCGGCTGCTCCCAGTGCCCCACCTGCCGCACCAGCAGCTCCACCGCCCGCCCCAACTCCATCCCACTCACCCACCCACCCTACGACCACCACCCGCCCCCACCCGGCCCAACCCGCAGGCGTCGATCATGAAGTTGTTGACCACTCGATCGGCGTGTCGCGACAACAACTTCATGATCGACGGGAGTGCACCGGGGGGTCAGCGGCGGAGGTAGGAGAGGAGGCGGAGGATCTGCCAGTAGAGGAAGATCAGGCCGACCAACATGCCGAACGCGCAGAGCCAGGCGTACCGGCGGGGTAGGCCGGCGCGGATGGATCGCTCGACCAGGTCGAAGTCGAGGATGAAGCTGAGCGCGCCCGCGATGATCGCGACCACCGAGAACGCGTACGCCGGCCAGCCGACCTCGCCGGTGAGGCTGTAGATCTCCAGCCCTTGCCGGCCGGTGACCAGGTAGACGGCCAGGTTGACCAGGCTGATCGCGACGATCCCGAGCAGCGTGCCGACCACCAGCCGGGCCAGCAGCGGCGTGGCCCGGACCAGCCGGGCCCGGTAGAGCAGCGCCATGCCGAGGAAGACGCCGAAGGTGCCCGCCACCGCCTGCACCACGATGCCCGGGTAGACCAGTTCGAACGCCCGGCTGGCCACGCCCAGCAGCAGCCCCTGGAGCAGGGCGTAGCCGACGATCGGCACCGGGTTGGCGATGCCGCGCCAGGAGATCACCACGGCGAGCACCAGCCCGGCCAGCGCGGTGCCGGTCAGCGCGGCGGGCACCCAGACCGCCTGCGGCACCACCACCCAGGCGACCGCGGCGGTGAGCCCGGTGAGCAGCAGCAGCCCGACCGTGCGCACGACCACGTCGTCGACGGTCATCGCCTCCGCGCCGCCGACCCGCCGCTGCACCCGACTGGTCTCGTCCAGCCGAGTCAACACCGGGTTGCTGCTGCGCACGTCGCCTCCTCCGCCGCGTACCCCTCGCTGTCACTCTGCCCCGGACGGCCCGGTGGTGGCGGGCAAACGCCACGGCCCACCGCGGCCCGCGAAGCGACGGGAGGCCGGAGAGCGACGGCGGCCGGAAAGCCACGGTGCGCGGCCCGGAAGCGACGGGGCCGGCCAGAAAGCGACGGCGCCCGCCCCCGGGTGCGGGGACGGGCGCCGGTCGGCTGCGGGCGAGGTCAGTCGTCGCCCTGGAAGTAGCTCAGCAGGCGGAGCACCTCCAGGTAGAGCCAGACCAGGCTGACCAGGATGCCGAAAGCGGCCACCCAGGAGTAGCGCTGCGGCAGGCCCATCCGGACGCCGTCCTCGACCTCCTTGAAGCTGAGCACGAAGCTCAACGAGGCGACCACGATGCAGACCAGGCTGAAGCCGATGGCCAGCGGGCTGCCGTCGCGCAGGCCGGTGTTGACGCCGAAGAGCGCGAACACGAGGTTGATCAGCATGACCGCGAACAGGCCGGCCATGACGGCGATCATGCCCTTGACGAACTTCGGGGTCGCCCGGATGACCTTCGCCTTGTAGAGCATGGCCATCAGGAAGAAGACCCCGAAGGTGGCCACCACGGCCTGCAGCACGATGCCGTCGTAGAGCGACTCGAAGGCCTTGCTGACCATGCCGACGAAGACGCCCTCGACGACGGCGTACGTGACGACCAGCGCCGGGTTCGCCATCCGGGAGAACGAGATGATCAGGCCGAGCACCAGACCGACGATCGCGGCGCCCATCCAGGCGACGCCGACCAGCGCGTCAGGCACGAGCACCCAGGCGGCCGCGGCGGAGACGCCGAGGATGCCCAGGAGCGTGACGGTCTTGACCACCACGTCGTCGAGCGTCATGGGGGCGACGGTGGGCGGAGCGACCGGGTAGCCCGCCTCCGTCGGGTACTGCTGGGGGTAGCCGGGCTGTCCGTAGGGCCCGGTCGGGGCGTACCCGGCGGAGCGCTCCCGCTCGGCCGCCTGGCCGAGCCGGGCGAGCACCGGGTTCGAAGTCTTCACTGTCAGGCCTCCCTCAGGGGGTCGATGCACGTGAACGTGCACCGTCAAGAGTAAACGTCCCGGCCAGTCCCGTGGAGATCGGTGACCTGAGGGGAAGCTGAAAGTGTCGGTGCCCGGGGCGGGGGTCGAACCCGCACGCCTTGCGGCAGCCGCTTTTAAGGCGGCCGTGTCTGCCGTTCCACCACCCGGGCGGGGGACACCGGCGCGTCGACACGCGTGGGTGCAGTGTCACGGTAGCGGGTCCTCGGCGACCCGGCGTACCCCGATGCCCGGCCCACACTAGGGTCAAGACCGTGAGCAGCGCAGCGCCCACGGCCCCCGACGCCGTCCCTGACCAGGCTGTCCACTCCACCGAAAGGGCGCTCGGGGCCCGGCTCGCCCGGTTGCGGGCGGCCGCCGCGCGCAACCGTACGGACCTGCTCGTCGGCCTGCTCTTCGTGGTGCTCGCCGGCTGGCTCACCCACGGCCTGTGGCCCGACCCGACCGGCCGGACCCTGGCGCTCAACCCGGAGGACCAGGCCCTCTACGAGTGGTTCCTGGCGGTGGACGCACGCGCGCTGCTGGGCGACTTCGGCCTGCTCAGCGACCGCCTCAACGCGCCGGACGGGGTGAACCTGATGACCAACACCTCGGTCATCGCGCTCGGCGTGCTGCTCGCCCCGGTCACCCTGCTGCTCGGTGCGCCGGTCACCTTCGCGCTGCTCGCGGCGGGGAACCTGGCCGGCACCGCGATCGCCTGGTACCTGCTGTTCACCCGGACCCTGCGGGCCCGCCGGCTCGCCGCCGGGCTGGGCGCCGCGGTCTGCGGCTTCGGCCCGGGCATGGTCTCGCAGAGCAACAGCCATCTGCACATGACCGCCCAGTGGCTGGTGCCGATGATCGTCTGGCTGGTCATCCGGATGCTGCGCGCCGCCGACCCGGGCCGTGCGGGCGGCGACGGCGCGGGGAGCACCGGGCCGGACCGGCGCCGGCTGACCACCTCGGCGATCGGCCTCGCCGCCGCGGTGACCGCGCAGGTCTTCATCGGCGAGGAGGTGCTCTTTCTCTGCGCGGTCACGCTGCTGGTCATGGCGGTCGGCTACGCGGTGGTGGATCGGGACCTGGCCCGGCGCGCGCTGCCCGGCTTCGCCGGCGGGATGGCGCTCGCCACCGGGCTGGCCCTGCTCGCGCTCGCCGGGCCGCTGTGGTTCCAGTTCGCCGGCCCGCAGGGCGTCGCCGACGGGATGTTCAGCCCCGACTACTTCTCGGCGGACCTGCGCAGTTGGTGGTCGATCTCCCCGCTGTCGCTGGCCGGTGGCGCGGAGGCGGCCCGGCTCACCACCGGCCCGGCCGAGTACAACACCTTCCTCGGCTGGCCGCTGCTGACGGTCACCGTCGGCTGCGCGGTCTGGCTGGGCCGCCGCCCGCTGGTCGTCGCCTGTGTGGCCGGCGCGCTCGCGATGGGGGCGCTCTCCCTCGGCCCCCGGCTCGTGCTGGACGGCGACCGCACCGCGCTGCCCGGCCCGTACGCCCTGATCGCCGGGCTGCCGGTGGTGGACGGGGCGCTGCCGATGCGGTTCGCCCTCGCCGTGCTGCCGCTGACCGCCACCCTGCTGGTGCTGGCGGTGGACCGGGCACTGCGCGACACCGGCCGGGTCCGCCGGGTGGTGCCGGCGCTGGTCGGCGCGGCGCTGCTGCCGCTGGTGCCGACGCCGCTGCCGACCGCCGACCGGCCGCCGGTGCCGGAGTTCATCACCGCCGGCCACTGGCGGCAGTGCGTGGAGCCGGGCGGGGTGCTGGTGCCGGTGCCGCTGCCCACCCCGAAGGATCCGTGGCCGATGCGCTGGGCGGCCGCCGCCGACGCCGGCTTCGGCATCCCGGAGGGCTTCTTCATCGGCCCGTACGGCCGGGGGGGCACCGCCGCGATGGGCACCTACAAGCAGCCCACCTCGGCGCTGCTGGCCGAGGTCGCCAAGCGCGGCCTGCAACCGGCCATCGGCGACGAGCAGCGCCAGCAGGCGAAGAAGGACGCCGACTTCTGGGGCGCGTCGTGCGTGGCGCTGGCGGTGGACACCCCGCACGCGGAGAGCCTGCGCGGCACGCTGGAGCAGCTCTACGGCCCGGCCACCCGGATCGCCGACGCCTGGATCTGGCGGGTCTGACCACCCTCGGCACGGCCGGGCGCGAGACGGCGAACGCCCCTCCGCCGGGGGCGGAAGGGCGTCCGTCGACGTGCCGTGGGTCAGCGGCGCGCGGCGCCGACCGGCTGGGACGCCTCGGCGAACTCCTCGCGCGGGTCGTGCAGCTGGCCGAGGGCGACCACCTCGCGCTTGAGGAAGAACGCCAGGGTCCAGTCGACCACCACTCGGACCTTTCGGTTGAACGAGGGGATCCGGCTCATGTGGTACGTCCGGTGCATGAACCAGGCCGGCCAGCCCTTCATCTTGACGCCGTACACCTGGGCCACGCCCTTGTGCAGGCCGAGGCTGGCCACGCTGCCGGCGTGCTTGTGCTTGTACTCCACCGGCTCCCGGCCGCGGATGACGGCGACGATGTTGTCGGCCATCCGGGCGGCCTGGCGCACCGCGTGCTGGGCGCTCGGCGAGCAGTACGCCCCGGGCGGGCCGGTCAGGTCGGGCACGGCCGCGCAGTCGCCAGCGCTCCACGCGCCGTCGATCACCCGGCCGCCGTCGACCACCTGCAGCGTCGGCAGGCAGGTGACCCGGCGCCGCTCGTCGCGCGGGAAGTCGGTCGCGTCCAGCAGCGGCGACGGCTTGACGCCGGCCGTCCAGACGATGGTGTCGGACTTGAAGCTGTCGCCGTCGGAGAGCTTGACCACCCCGTCGACGCAGGACTCCAGCCGGGTGTCCAGCCGGATGTCCATGTCCCGCTTGAGCAGCTGCTGGACGGTGTAGGCGCCCATGTCCCGGTCGACCTCGGGCAGCACCCGCTGGGTCGCCTCGACCAGCACCCAGCGCATGTCCGTCGGCTTCAGCTCCGGGTAGTAGCGCAGCGCGTCGCGGGCCATGTCCTCCATCTCGGCGAGCGCCTCGATGCCGGCGTACCCGCCGCCGACGAAGACGAAGGTCAGCGCGCTGCGGCGGACGTCCGGGTCGGGCGTGGCGGCCGCCACGTCGAGCCGGTCCAGCACGTGGTTGCGCAGGTAGATCGCCTCGCCGATGGTCTTGAACCCGATGCCGTGTTCGTGCAGGCCGGGGATCGGCAGGGTCCGGGAGACCGAACCGGGTGCCACCACCACGTGGTCGTACCGGATCTCCCGGGTCGGGCCGCTGATCGGCTGCACCACGGCGGTCCTGCGGTCGTGGTCGATCCGCGTCACCGCGCCCGCCACCACCTTGCACCGGCGCAACTCCCGTCGCAGCGGCACCACGGAGTGCCGCGGGGAGATGTTGCCGGCCGCCGCCTCGGGCAGGAACGGCTGGTAGGTCATGTGGGGCTGCGGGTCCACCACGATGACCTCAGCCTCACGGGAGCTGAGCTTCTTCGACAGGCGCAGGGCCGCGTAGAGACCGACGTGCCCGGCACCCACCACAAGGATCCGCTTCGGATTCACGTCATCTATCTTTCCCCGGGCGGCTCGGCTAATCCCGTCCGCGCCCCCCTTCTGTGACCGAGCACAACCCCTGTGACCTGCGCAACGTGGGCGGCTGGGGTGCCGTCGCCGGGCCTGCCCCGGGCGTCACCTGCGGCGCAGCAGCCACCCCAGCAACGCGGTCACCCCGGCCGCCACCAGCAGACCAGCGACCGTCACCAGCTGGAATCCGCCGTCGCCGCCGGCCCCGGCGATCTCCGCCAACAGCACCCCGAGCACCGCGGCGGCGAGCACCACCGCGCCGGCCCGGATCAGCCAGCGGACCAGCACGTCCGGGTCGACCACCGCGTCGTACGGCAGCACCGCGGCGAGCGCGCAGAGGGTGTGGGTGAGGTACAGCACCGCCGCCACGGCGAGCAGCCGCCAGAGCGCGATCGGCCGGCCGTACCCGTCGGTGGCCAGCAACCACCCGCCGACGGTGACCAGCGCCGCGAAGGTCGGCCAGACCCGGCGTGGCCCGACCGCGGGCAGCACCGCCACCAGCACCAACGCGCCGAGCGGCCGCCCGGACAGCACCTGCGCCGGGTACGCCAGCACGAAGCCCACCAGCACGCTGAGGAAGATGCCGGCGCGTACCAGCAGCGGGGTGAGGCTGACCCGACCGGCCGCGCGCCGGACCGCCCGGACCCGTTCGGTGACCGCGTCGATCATCCGCGCCCGCTCCCGTCCGCCACCGCGAGCCGCCGCCCGCTCACCGGACCGCCTTCGTTCGCGACTGCGGGGCTCGCAAACCCGGCTCACTCCTCGCGCTCACCGGACCACCTTCGTTCGCGACTGCGGGGCTCGCAAACCCGGCTCACTCCTCGCGCTCACCGGACCACCTTCGTTCGCGACTGCGGGGCTCGCAAACCCGGCTCACTCCTCGCGCTCACCGGGCACCCACCCGGGGAGCGGTGGCCAGCCGGGCCACGTCGCGCAGCACCTGGTCCAGGCTGCCCGCGCCGGCCCAACCCACCACCGGCACGCCGTGCTCGCGCAGCTGCCCGATCATCGTGTCCCGGTCCAGCCGCCACAGCCGGTACGCCACCTCCGCCCAGCCGCGGTCCTTCGGCACCGGCAGGTCGGCCGGCAGGGTGTCCACCGCGACCACGAACCGACCCGAGCGGGCCAGCCGGGCCAGCATCTGCGCCGACCGCTCGTCCAGCAGCGGGGTGAGCACCACCACCAGCGCGTCGGCGGCGAGCAGCTGCGGCCCGAACACCTGGTCGTACGGCTCGTGCGGGGAGTGCTCGGGGCGCACGTCGAGCAGCCACTCCAGCACGGTCAGGTACTGCCGGCGGCCGGTGGCCGGGCGCAGCCGGCGGGCGCTCGGGCCGTACTCGAGCAGCGAGACCCGGTCGCCCCGGTGCAGGTAGTGCTCGGCGATCGCGGCCGCCGCCCGGACCGTGGTGTCCAGCACCGAGGCGGCGCCGTCGACGCCACCGGAGCGGCCCGCCTCGGCGAGCACGTCGAGCAGGACGACCACCTCCGCGTCCCGGTCGGACAGGGTGGCCGCCACGTGCAGTTGCCGGGCCCGCAGCGAGACCCGCCAGTCGATGCGGCGCAGCCGGTCACCGGGCGCGAAGACGCGCACCCCGGCCAGCTCGCCGCCCTCGCCGGGCCGGCGCGAGTGGTGCGCGCCGACCAGGCCGGCGGCCCGGGGCATCGCCTCGACCGCCTCGAACGGCTCGGTCTTCGGGTAGACCCGGGTGCGGACCGGTTCGGTGATCACCGCGCGGGAGACGAGCAGGCCCTGCGCGGCGGCGACCCGCGCTCCGGCCGGGCCGACCGGGTGTCGCCCCCAGCGCAGCGCCCGACCGGCGAGCTCCAGGTCGACCGCGGTGGCGGTGGCGAGCGAGGTGACGAACGGGCGGTCGGCCACCGCCGGGGCACCCGGCCCGGGGGCGGTGGCGATCGCGGCGCCGGCGATGCTGGCCCGCTCGATGCGCAGCCAGGGGGAGACCCGGGCGCGGACCACCGTCACGTCGTAGTCCACCCTGTCCGGGTTGCCGACGGTGACCGTGCCGACGACCTCGCCCCCCTCGACCAGGTGGTCGTCCCCGCCGGCGATCCACACCTGGGGCAGCCCGGTCGGCCGGCGGTGCAGCGCGTACGCCGTGCCGAGCGCGATCGGCGCGGCCAGCACGATCAGGTCGACCCGGCCGAGCAGCACCGCCGCGATCAGCAGCAGGCCGGTCAGCAGCACCGCCCGGCCGAGCGCCCAGGTGGGCACCCAGCCGGGCGACGGCTCCGGCTCACCCGCGTCGACGCGCGGCACCGTGGACCTGGCCATCAGCGCCCGGGCCGGCCGGCGGCGTAGCTGGGCAGAGCGCCGCTGGCCGGGGCCGGCGTGCCGGCGAGCACCTCACCGACCACGAAGGACGGATCGACCCGGCGCAGCCACATCTCCGGGCGCAGCGTGATCCGGTGCGCCAGCGCCGGCGCGGCGACCTCCTTGACGTCCTCCGGCACCACGTAGTCCCGGCCGGCGAGGACCGCCCGCACCCGGGCCAGCAGCAGCAGCGCCAGCGATCCGCGCGGTGAGGCGCCGACCAGCACCGACGGGTGCTCGCGGGTGGCCGCCGTCAGCGCCACGATGTAGCGGCCCACCGAGTCCTCCACCACCACGTCCTCCAGCGCGGCCTGCATGGCGCGCAGCGTGACGGCGTCGACCACCGGCTTGATCTCGGCCTCCTCGCGGCGGCGGGCCATCCGCCGGCGCAGCACCTCCCACTCCTCCTCCTGCTCCGGGTAGCCGAACGACACCCGCAGCAGGAACCGGTCGAGCTGCGCCTCGGGCAGCGGGTAGGTGCCCTCGTACTCGATCGGGTTGGCGGTGGCCAGCACGTGGAACGGCTCGTCCAGCCGGTACGTCACGCCCTCGACCGAGACCTGCTTCTCCTGCATCGCCTCCAGCAGCGCCGACTGGGTCTTCGGCGGGGTCCGGTTGATCTCGTCGGCGAGCAGCAGGTTGGTGAAGACCGGGCCGGCCCGGAAGGCGAAGTCACCGCTGCGCTGGTCGTACAGGAACGAGCCGGTGACGTCGGCGGGCAGCAGGTCCGGGGTGAACTGGAGCCGGCGGAAATCCAGCCCGAGTGCCTGGGCGAAGGAGCGGGCGGTCAGCGTCTTGCCCAGCCCGGGCAGGTCCTCCAGCAGCACGTGGCCGCCGGCCAGGATCCCGGCGAGGACGAGCTCCAGGGCTTCCCGCTTGCCGACCACGACCTGGCCGACCGCGTCCAGCACCGCCCGGGCGAGGTGGCCGACCTCGGTGGCGGGGATCGTCCGGTCGACGTCGTTCATCAGATGCTCTCCAGTTCGGCGACGATCGCCGCGAGGTCACGCGGCGACGGGGTACGGCGGGGCGGGGTCTCCAGGAACGTCCACAGCCGCTCGCCCAGCAGGGCGCGGGCCCGGGCCGGATCCGACTCGCGGGTCACGCCGTGCCGCTGGCGCAGCCGCTCGTCGGCCAGCTCACCGAGCCGGGGCAGGATCACCTTGGTGAACCGTTCCGGCCGGGTGGCGGACCAGTCCAGCGGCACCTCCCAGCCGTTGATCGCGGTCCGCAGTGCGTCCCGGGCGCCCCAGTTCCAGACGCCGTCGTCCACGCCGACGGAGGCCCGGGGTCCGGCGCCCGGCAGCGGCGGCGGGGGCGTCAGCGCGGCGACGATCCGGCGCACCGCGAAGAGCGCGAGCACCCCGGCGACCAGGATCAGCAGGGAGACCCGCAGGCCGACCGCGCGCAGCCCGGCGACCAGCACGACCACCACCGCCGCCATGCCGGCCAGGGTGCGCAGCACCTGCCCGACCCGGCCGCCCCGGTCCCGCTCGTCGGCCCGGGGCCGCTCCTCCTCGAAGCTGAGCAGGTCGTCGATGCTGGTGCTGCTCATGACGCCGGCTCCGCCCCGACCACCGTGGTGAGCTCACCACGCAGCCGGCGCAGCGCGGCGCGGGCCTGGTCCCGGGTGTGTTCGTCGACCGGGTGGGTGGCGTACCGCGCCTCCCGGTAGACGTGGGCGAACTCGGCCAGCACGTCGGCGCTGACGATCGCCGGCACACCGGCGTCCGGGTCCCCCCGCAGCAGGCGGGTGACCAGGTCGGTGGGGGTGTCCCCGGGCAGCCGGGGGACGCCGGCCGCGGCGGCCGCCTCCTCCAGCCGGACCCAGCAGGCGATCACCGCGGTCCGCGGGTCGGTGTCCCGGTCGTCCAGCTCGACCAGGCCGGCGTCGAGGGCGGCGACCACCTCGCGGGCGGTGCCCTCGGCGGTACGCCGGGCCGGCTGCACCGGCAGCGCCCGGGTGGTCCGGCGGATCGCGCCCCGGACCAGGGTCCAGGCCAGGTAGCCGAACGCGACCAACGCGGCCAACCCGAGCAGCACGATCGCCACGGTGCCGAGCCACTGCGGGATCTGCGCCCTGGTGGCCTCCCCCGCGTCCCGTGGCTCGACCGGTATCGACGGCGGCGGTTGCACCGACGGGTAGTCCGGGACGTAGGGGACGTTGTCGGCGGCGGGCGGAATCCGGCTCGCGCCGATCGACGAGTGCGCGGCCGCCAGCGCGGCGACGGCGAGCAGGGCGACTACCGCCGCCACCGGCCACCACCTGCGCAACCCGCTGAGATCCATCCGGGACTACCTCCGGACCATCGGGGCACACCGCAACGGTCGGTGAGTTCCGTCCGTCATCGTCACCGCCCCGCCGTTTCAGTCCACCCCGGCCGACCGCTTCGCCCGGGCGAACACATCGTCCAGCATCCCTGGTGTCAGCCGTCCCGTGAAGGTGTTCTGCTGGCTGACGTGGTAGCAGCCGAGCAGCTCCGGGGCGGCCGTGCCGGACCAGTGTGCCCCATGCGCGAACGCCGGTCGCGGGCTGGGCGGGCGCTGGCCGTACACCTGACGCAGCACCGGCCACCACGCGGCCCAGGCGAACGCGCCCAGCGCGACCACGACGCGCAGGGTGGGACGGATCAGCGCGACCTCGCGGTGCAGCCACGGCGCGCAGGTGTCCCGCTCCTGGGGCGTGGGCTTGTTGTCCGGCGGCGCGCAGCGCACCGCGGAAAAGATCCGGGTGTCCCGCAGGGCGAGGCCGTCGTCGACGGAGACGCTGGTCGACTGGTTGGCCAGGCCGGCGCGGTGCAGCGCGGCGAAGAGCACGTCGCCGGAGCGGTCGCCGGTGAAGATCCGTCCGGTGCGGTTGCCGCCGTGCGCGGCGGGGGCCAGGCCGAGGATGGCGATGCGCGCGTCCGGAGCGCCGAAGCCGGGCACCGGCCGGCCCCAGTACTCCTGGTCACGGAAGGCCGCCCGGCGGGTCCGGGCCACCTCCTCCCGCCAGTCGACCAGCCGGGGGCAGGCGAAGCAGTCGCTGACCGCGCCGTCGAGGTCGGCCAGGTCGGTCGCCCGCGCGGCGCGGGCGACCACCTCCTCGGGCGTACGCGGCTCAGCCAAGCTTGGCCCGGAAGAGTTCGAGGGTACGGGCCCAGGCGGTGGCGGCGGCCCGCTGGTCGAAGTTCTCCGGCCGGTCCTCGTTGAAGAAGGCGTGCGCGGTGCCCGGGTAGTCGTAGGTCTGGCAGCTGCCGCCGGCGGTCTCGATGGCCCGCCGGACGGTCTGTACGCCGTCGGCGGCGGAGGTGCCGTCCGCTTCCGAGCAGTGGATGTGCGCGGCCTTGCCGGCGTAGTCGGCCCACTCGGCGCGCATCCCGTCCCACGGCAGCCGGGGGTAGAACGCGGCGGTGGCGACGATCCGCTCGGAGCGGGTGGCCGCCCAGAGGGCCAGGCTCGCGCCGGCACAGAACCCGGCGCACCCGACCTTGCCGGCGACCTCGGGACGGCCGGCGAGGTAGTCGGCAGCGTTGGCGATGTCCGCCGCCGCCTCGTCCATCTGCCGGGCGTTCAGCATCTGCCGGGGCTCGTCCGGCTTGCTGGCCGGGCCGCCGTGCCGGAAGTCGGGAGCGAGGGCGACGAAGCCGGCCTCGGCGAACCGGTCGACGACGGCCTGGACGTGGGGCACCAGCCCCCACCAGTCCTGGATGACGATGACCGCGGGGCTCGCCGCACCGCCGGAGGGTATCGCGAGATACCCCTCGCTCGTCCCCCCGTTGCTGGTGAAGCTCACCATTTCGCCCATCGACCCGTCCTCCTAGCGGTCAGTCATCGTTGGCTGGTCGCCCAGTGGTCCTACGTGCCGGTAGCCTGCCACGCCCCCACCGTCGGCGGGAAGACGCTGGAACAGTGGCATTCACCTCCCGTTCGCCTCCCGGTACGCCGACGGCGGCGCGGAGGTCTCCGCGCCGCCGTCGGGGTTGCCCTACGGGAGGTCAGGCCTTCTTGGTGAGGCAGAGCAGGTAGCCCTTCTTGCCGGGCTCGATGCTGTAGAAGACGTACCCGTCCTCACCCTCCTTGATGTACTGCTCGCAGGCCTCGCCCGTCTTGGCCTGCGCCTCGGTCTGGCCGTCGACCCGGCCGACCACGTTGTACACCGCCTCGGTGGAGGTGCAGTCGACGACCTTGGCGTTGTCGACCTCCTCCTCCTCGGTGCCGGTGATCTCGGGCAGCTCGGCGATGCAGTCGCCCGCCTTGGCCTCGGCCGTCTCGTCCTTGTTCAGGAAGTTGCCGATGGCCGTACCGAGGCCGAACTTCAGCCCGGCGATGACCAGGAACACGACGATCGCGCCCACGATGCCGAGCACCTTCTTGCCGCCGGACTTCTTCGACTGCGGCTCCGCCGGGGGCGGCGCCTGGACACCCGGCTGGGACTGCGGGGCGTCCGGGGCGGGGGGCGGTGCGACCTGCTCTGACACGGATTTTCCTTCCGAGGGGTTGATGAGCAGACGACACCGTAACGATCACCCGCCGACCCCGCTGCCCCGCCGACCTCATCCGTTCAGCTATTTCCCAGCTTCGGCCCGCACGTGCGGACCCCGGTCACTCCAGGGTGGGTGACCGGGGTCTCGGGCGGATCGCTCAGCCGGTGGCGCTCGGGGTGGGGGTGGTGCTCGGGCTCACCGTCGCACCCGGGGTCGGCGTGCCGGTGGCGTCCGGCCCACCGGTGGGCTCCGGCGTGTCGGTGGCGCCCGGCGTCGGGGTGCCCAGCGGGGGTACCGTCGGCGCGGGTGCGGCCGGGGCGCGCGGCGCGAAGGGCGCCTGGTCCGGGCAGTACGGGTAGGTCCGCAGCAGCGGGTTGCCGGTGCCGATCGGGTCGCGCGGGTCCGGGCAGTCCGGGTAGCCCAGCCGGATCGGCGCGCCGTTCTGGTCGAACAGGCGCGCGTTCTCCACCAGCCGCCCCTCGCTGTCGTAGACGAAGACGTCCCGCACCCGCTCGTACGGGTTGTCCACCGAGATCGCGTCGTAGCCGTAGTCGTGGTAGCCCGCCCGGTCCTCCGCGTTGGCCAGCCCGGCCAGGGCGAAGACGACGAGCACCAGGCTGGCCGCGTGCATCGCCCAACGCGGCCAGCGTCGCAGCCGCGTCGAGCGGTGGCCCAGCCAGATCGAGGCGAGCAGGAAGCCGACCAGCATCACCAGCCCGCCGACCAGCTCGCCACCGAAGCGCGGCAGCAGGCCGAAGCCGCCGCCGGTGGTGATCACGGTGACCAGCATGGCGGCCAGGTAGCCGCGCACCACCCACCAGGCCGGGCGGAGCAGGCGCAGGAACTCGCTCGCCCGCGCGTACCCCAGCAGCGGGCCGAGCTGGGTGTCCAGCTGGCGCGCCTGGCGGCGGGTCCGGCCCACGACGGCGGCCACCCGCTGGTCGAGGTTCCGCCCGGCGGCGGTGGCCGGCGCGCCGGCGGCGGCCCGCAGTTCGGCCGCGTACGCCTCGGGCTCGCCGAGGCGCTCGACCAGCGAGCCGTCGGCCTCGGCGGCCACCTCGGCGAGGTGCTCCGGCAGATCCTCGGTCAGTTCGTCGCGGACCTCAGCGGGCAGGTCGGCCAGCGCGGCCCGGACCCGCCCGACGTAGTTCGCGATCTCCTGCTCCGTGACGGTCATGCCGCCATCCCCCGATCGTCGAGCAGTGTGTCCATCGTGGTGGCGAACGAGCGCCAGAGCTTGCCGGAGCGGGCGAGCTGGTCCCGCCCGGCGGCGTTGAGTGAGTAGTACTTGCGGTGCGGGCCGGACTCGCTGGGCACGACGTACGTGGTCAGCAGGCCGGCGGCGAAGAGCCGGCGCAGGGTGCCGTAGACGGAGGCGTCGCCGACCTCCTCCAGGCCGGCCTCGCGCAACCGGCGGAGGATGTCGTAGCCGTAGCCGTCCTCCTCGCGCAGCACGGCGAGGACCGCGAGATCCAGCACGCCCTTCAGCAGCTGTGTGGTGTCCACGATCCGCACACTACTGTGCGATGCGTAGTACCGTCAACGAAACAGTACTTCGCCGCGCCGGTGGCCGCCCGTCCTCCGCCCGCCTAGGGTCGGGGCATGTCGTGGAGCAGCTACGGATCGTTCCTGGTCTTCGCCCTGGTGCTGATCCTCATCCCCGGCCCGGACTTCGCCGTGGTCACCCGCAACACCCTGGCCTCGGGGCGACGGCGCGGCGTGTGGAGCGCCGTCGGCGTCACCGGTTCCAACGCGGTGCAGGGCATCGCGGCGGCCGCCGGCCTGGGCGCGCTCGTCGTCCGCTCCCAGCCGCTGTTCGAGGCGATCCGCTGGGTCGGCGTGGCCTACCTGGCGTACCTCGGCGTGCAGGCGTGGCGCTCGGCGTGGGTCGGCCGCTACCCGCCGCTCGCCGGCGACGCGGCCCCGCCAGGTCAGGCGGCGGCTGGCTTCCGGCAGGGCTTCCTGTCCAACATCACCAACCCGAAGGTGCTCGCCTTCTACCTGGCCGTGCTGCCGCAGTTCGTCGGCGGTTCGGCGCCGCTGACGGTGCTGATGGCGTTCGCGCTCAGCCACGCGGTGCTCTCACTGCTGTACCTGCTGGTGCTGGTCGGCGCCCTGCACCGGGCACGGCGGATCCTCTCCCGGCGACGGGTGCGCCGCTGGCTGGACGGGCTGACCGGGTTCGCCCTGCTCGGCTTCGGCGCCCGGCTCGCCACCGAACGCGCCTGACCGCTACGGCCTCACGGCTGGAGGCTCCAGGCGATGCCGTCGAGGATGTCGTGCTCGGAGGCGACCACCGAGGGCATCCCGGCCCGCTCCATGATCACCCGGAGCACCAGGGCGCCGGCGCCGATCACGTCGGCCCGGCCCGGGTGCATCACCGGGATCGCCAGCCGCTGCTCGCGGGTCTTGCCGAGCAGGTCGGCGGTCACCTCCGCCACCGCCTCGTACGACACCCGGGCGTGGTGGATGCGGGCCGGGTCGTACTCCTGGAGCCCCTCGGCGATGGCGACCACGGTGGTGACCGAGCCGGCGAGCCCGACCAGCGTGGCGGCCTCCCGACCGGGCACGACCTCCAGCGCCCGATCGACGGCGACCCCGATGTCGGCCTGCGCGGCGGCGATCTCGTCCAGGCTCGGCGGGTCGCCGTGCAGGTGCCGCTCGGTCATCCGGACGCAGCCGATGTCCATCGAGACGGCCGCCTCGACCCCGCCGGTGCGGGTGCCGACCACGAATTCGGTCGAGCCGCCGCCGATGTCGATGACCAGGAAGGGCTCGGGCGCGTCGGCGGGCAGCCCGCGCACCGCGCCGGTGAAGGAGAGGCGCGCCTCCTCGTCACCGGTCACCACCTCGGGCGCGACCCCGAGGGTCCGCTCGACCATCTCCCGGAAGTCGGCGGCGTTGGCGGCGTCCCGGGACGCCGACGTGGCACACATCCGGATCCGCTCCGCGCCGAGCTTGTCGATGTCGGCGGCGTACGAGGCCAGCGCCACCCGGGTCCGCTCGATCGCCTCCGGGGCCAGCCGACCGGTCTTGTCGACACCCTGGCCGAGCCGGACGATCTCCATCCGCCGGCTCAGGTCGACCAACGGCGCCTCCGGCCCCGCGTCGGTGTCGGGCAGGTCGGCCACCAGCAGGCGGATCGAGTTGGTCCCACAGTCGATGGCGGCCACGCGCGTCGTCACGGCAGCAACCCTACGGCAGTCCACCGCCCCCGGCCCGGCGGTCCGGCCCGCCGCGGGCGCCGCCGGCCGCGCCGGAGCAGGCCCGGCGACCGACCGTCCGCTCATAGGCGCAGCAGCATGCGGGTGTTGCCGAGGGTGTTCGGCTTGACCCGCTCCAGATCCAGGAACTCGGCGACGCCCTCGTCGTACGAGCGCAGCAGCTGCTCGTAGACCGGCTGCGGCACCGGCGCGCCGTCGATCTCGGTGAAGCCGAACGAGCCGAAGAACCGGGTCTCGAAGGTGAGCACGAAGATCCGGGAGACGCCGAGGTCGCGAGCGGCGTCGATCAGCTCCCCGACGATCCGGTGGCCGATCTTGCGACCCCGGCACGACGGGTCCACCGCCACCGTCCGGATCTCGGCCAGGTCCTCCCACATCACGTGCAGCGCGCCGCAGCCGACCACCGCGTCGTCGGCGGCCCGGACCGCCACCCGGAACTCCTGCACGTCCTCGTAGAGGGTGACGGTGGCCTTGCTGAGCAGCCGCCGGTCGTCGGTGTAGGTGTCCACCAGCCGCCGGATGCCGCGGACGTCACGGGTGCGGGCCCGGCGGACGACGATCTCGTCCGCGGCGACCCGGTCCGGTTCGGCGACCCCGGTCATTCGGCCGCCGGCACGTCCACGCACGGCCCGGCGGTCCACCAGGGCTCCACCAGCTCCAACGTCTCGTCGCCGAACGGGTTCACCCCCGGCCCGGCGGCCAGCGCGTGACCGAGGTGCACGTGCAGGCACTTCACCCGGCCGGGCATGCCACCGGCGGAGATGCCGGCGATCTCCGGCACGTGGCCGATCGCCTCGCGGCGGGTGAGGTAGTCCTGGTGCGCGGCCTGGTAGCGGGCGGCCAGCTCCGGGTCGGTGGTGAGCCGGTCGGCCATCTCCTTCATCAGCCCGGCGGACTCCAGCCGGCTGCACGCCGCGGTCGCCCGGGGGCAGGTCAGGTAGTACAGCGTCGGGAAGGGGGTACCGTCGGCCAGCCGCGGCGTCGTCTCCACCACGTCGGGCAGGCCGCACGGGCAGCGGTGGGCCACCGCCCGGGTGCCCCGGGGCGGGCGGCCGAGCTGCGCGGCCACCGCGGCCAGGTCGGCCTCGGTGGCCGGTTCCCGCTGCGGCAGGGGTACGGAGTCCGCCGCCGGCTCCTGCGGTGGTACGACAGTCACGGTGCCCATCTCTCGTTCGGTGCCCGGCCGGTGCTCACTTGTCGGGCTGCTCGGCGTTGGCGGCCTCCACGCTCGACCAGAGGGTGTCGTACCACGGATCCGGGGTGGTTGGCCGGGACGGGGTGCCGCGGCCGGCGTCCCGGGCGGCGCCCTCCGGGTCGTTGAGCAGGATCACGATCTTCTCGCCCGGCCGGGTCATGAAGAACCGCTCCCGGGCCTTGGTCTCGATGAACGCGTCGTCCTGCCACTTGGCCGCCTCGGCGGACAGGTCGGCGATCAGCTTCTCCTGCTTCGCCTGGGACGCCTCCATCCGCTCGATGTCGGCCTGCTGGTCCAGGTAGACCCGCACCGGATAGGTGTAGGCCAGGGCGAGCGCGATCAGCACCGCGAAGAGCACGGTGGCCCGCCCGGTGAAGCGTCGGGGGTGGGGTGCGGTGAGCCGCTTGACCGAGCCACCCGCCGCCGCACGACGGGCAGCGGCGGGCCGGTTCGCGGAGCGTACGCCCTCGGCACCGCGGGCGGCACCGGGCGCGCGGCCGGCGGCGGCGCGCGGGTCGGCACGGACCCCGCCGTCGCGGGCCGATCCCCGGGCGGCCCGGCTCCCGCCCGGCCGACCCGGCCGGCGGGCGGGACGCTGACCGCCCGGTGTGCGGCGCTGCTGCATCGTCACACCCCTCCCCCGAGGCTTCGCGGGACTCAGGCCGAACGGTAGCGCGGGAACGCGCCCGCCCCGGCGTACCGCGCCGCGTCGGCCAGCTCCTCCTCGATCCGCAGGAGCTGGTTGTACTTCGCCACCCGGTCCGAACGGGCCGGGGCGCCGGTCTTGATCTGGCCGCAGCCGGTGGCCACCGCCAGGTCGGCGATGGTGGTGTCCTCGGTCTCGCCGGAGCGGTGGCTCATCATGCACATGAAGCCGGCCCGGTGGGCCAGGTCCACCGCGTCGAGGGTCTCGGTCAGCGAACCGATCTGGTTCACCTTGACCAGCACGGCGTTGGCGGCCTTCTCGGCGATGCCCCGGGCGATCCGCTGCGGGTTGGTGACGAACAGGTCGTCGCCGACGATCTGGATCCGGTCGCCGATCGAGGCGGTCAGCGTCTGCCAGCCGCTCCAGTCGTCCTCCGACAGCGGGTCCTCGATCGACACGATCGGGTAGTCGCCGATGAGCTTGGTGTAGTAGTTGCTCATCTCCTCGGCGGTCTTCGTGGCGCCCTCGAAGGTGTAGGTGCCGTTGTCGAAGAACTCGGTGGCGGCCACGTCGAGCGCGAAGACGATGTCGGTGCCGAGCCGGTAGCCGGCCTTCTCCACCGCCTCGGCGATCAGGTCCAGCGCGGCGGAGTTGGTGGGCAGGTTCGGCGCGAAGCCGCCCTCGTCGCCCAGCCCGGTGGAGAGGTCCTTCTTCTTCAGCACCGACTTCAGCGCGTGGTAGACCTCGGCGCCGGAGCGCAGCGCCTCGCGGAAACTCGGGGCGCCGATCGGAGCGATCATGAACTCCTGGATGTCGACGTTGGAGTCGGCGTGCGCCCCACCGTTGAGGATGTTCATCATCGGCACCGGCAGCAGGTGCGCGTTCGGGCCGCCCAGGTAGCGGAAGAGGCTCAGCTCGGCGCTGCCGGCGGCGGCCTTCGCGACCGCCAGGGAGACCCCGAGGATGGCGTTGGCGCCCAGCTCGGACTTGGCGTCGGTGCCGTCGATGTCGAGCATCTTCTGGTCGATGAGCCGCTGCTCGCTGGCCTCGTAGCCGATCAGCTCGTCGACAATCTTGTCCTCGACGTTGGAGACCGCCTTCTCCACGCCCTTGCCCTGGTAGCGGTCGGCGTCACCGTCGCGCAGCTCGATCGCCTCGAACGCGCCGGTGGAGGCGCCGGAGGGCACCGCGGCGCGGGCCACCGTGCCGTCGTCCAGGCCGACCTCGACCTCGACGGTCGGGTTGCCCCGCGAGTCGAGAATCTCCCGGGCGACGATTCCCTCGATGGTTGCCACTGAGTCGCTCCTCGTTTGTGTGGTTCCGGTCCGTATGGGCCGCGACGGTGCGGCTGAGGCAGGTGTTGAACGCAGCGTATCGGGCGGCGGTCGGGGCCGGGCCGTCCGGGCACACCGGGCCTGCCCGCTCGGACGCAGCTTGACCCGAAACCTGCCCCCGACGGCGGGTTACCCGGACATTCCCGGATTCTCGTACCTCAACCGGCAACGGGTTTGCGTACCGTGGACCCGATCGAGGAGGCTGAGCGCCATGCCCGCCGCCTCGACCACCCTCCGTATGCTCGCCGTGTCGGTCATCGCGTCGCTCACCGTCACCGGCTGTCAGGCCCTCGACGACGCCGGCCGGGCGATCGGGCGGTCCGACCTGGTCAACGATCTCGCCGCCCGGCTGGACCGGGCGCTGGAGCTGACCTACTCCGCCGACTACCAGTTGCCGGGCGGGCAGACCGCCAGCATCGCCCAGGCGCAGCAGCCGGCGCGCTCCGCGTACACCTACCCGGGTGGCAGGCTGACCGTCACCGACGAGGCGACCACCCGCTGCGAGACCACCGGCGCCCGGACGACCTGCACCCTGGAGGCGCCGCCGGCGCCGAACAGCAAGCCGTCGGTGGCCGTGTTCACCGAGGCCAAGCGGCGCGGCCTGGTCACCCCGCCGGTCGTGGTGGGGATGTTGACCGAGGCCGCGCTCGACCCGGACGCGGTGATCACGCAGAGCGACACCACCGTGGCCGGGCGGCACGCCACCTGCGTGGACGTACGCCAGGCCGCCGGCAACTTCACCGCCTGCGTGACCACCGAGGGCGCCCTGGGCAGCTTCACCGGGCAGGTTGACGGCAAGCCGGTGGAGCTGGCGCTGAGCCGCTACCGGGAGACCGTCGACCAGACGGCGTTCGACCTGCCGCCCGGCGCCGGCGTGGTCGACCGCCGCACGGCCGACTCGTGACCGCGGCGACCGGCGCCGGCGCCCGCTTCGTGCCCGGGGCGGGGCACGCCGGGCCGCCCGCGCCGGACGACCCGGCGCTGCTGGTGGCCGGCCGGAAGCTGCTGGTCGGCGCGGACGGGCGGTTCCTCCGGATCGCCGACCTGCCCGCCGGCACCGACTGGATGCCGCTCGGCACGCTCGACGGCGTCCCCGTCTGGGGCGCCGCCCGGCCGGCCGAGCACACCGGCGATCGTCCGGGCGGTGGCGAGGACGGCACCGGGCACCCGGGCCGCTGGTTGAGCTGGCGGGCGCTCGCCGCCGAGGTGCCGGAGCCGCTGGCCGCGCTGGCCGGGCGGGCCCTGCAGGTGGTCACCTGGCGGCACGCCCACCGCTGGTGCGGCGCCTGCCGGGCCGAACTGGCCGACGTGCCGGGCGAGTCGGCCCGGCGCTGCCCCGACTGCGACCTGTACGTGCCGATGCAGCTCTCCCCGGCGGTGCTGGTGGCGATCACCCGCCCCGGTCCGGCCGGCCGCCCCGACGAGCTGCTCCTGGTCCGCCACTCGTACGGGCCGACCGAGCTGTGGGCGCTGGTCGCCGGCTTCGTCGAGGCCGGCGAGACGCTGGAGGCGGCGGCGCACCGGGAGGTCGGCGAGGAGGTCGGGCTGGCCCTCGACCGGCTGACCTACTTCGGCAGCCAGCCGTGGGCGATGTCCGGCCCCGGGGTGCTGCTCGCCGGCTTCACCGCCACCGCCGCCGACCCGACCGCCGAGCCGGTCATCGACGGGCGGGAGCTGACGCAGGCGCGCTGGTTTCCGCTGGACGCGCTGCCGGCGGAGCTGCCGCCGGCGTACTCCATCTCGCGCTGGCTGATCGACGCCACGGTGACCGCGGCCCGGGGCTGACCGGCGACGGACGCCGCCCGGAGCCGGGCCGGGCTGACCGGCGACGGCCGTTGGCGCGACCGCGCGGGGCTGACCGGCGACGGGCGCCGCCCGGAGCCGGGTGGGTCAGACGCCGAGCAGGGTGCGCAGGTGGCGCGGGGGCGGGCAGTCGTGGGCGAGCATCGCGTCGTGCCAGTCGCGCACCGGCACGCCGTCCGGACGCGCGGCGGCGATCTCGGCCACCTCGCTGTAGCCGACGAAGTAGGTCGACAGCTGCGTCGAGGTGAGCAGCGCGCGCCGCCACTTGCCGGCCGCCTCCCCCTCCTCCTGGAAGCCGCGCCCGGTCATCAACGCCATCGCCTCTGCCTCGGGCAGCTCCTCGCAGTGCACCAGCTGGTCGAGCAGCGCGTTGATGGTCATCCGCAGCTGCATCTTGAGCTGCTGCAGCCGCACCGGCAGGCCGCCGAAGCCGAGCCCGGCCATCAGCTCCTCGGCGTAGACCGCCCAGCCCTCGATGAACGGGCCGGAGCGCGCCACCGCCCGCACCCGGGTGTCGCCGACGTAGCGGCGGGCGTGGGCGAGCTGGAGGAAGTGCCCGGGCATCGCCTCGTGCACGGTCAGGTTGCGGATCATGTGGTCGTTGTACTCGCGGTAGAAGGATTCGATTCGGTGCGCCGGCCAGTCGGCGGGGGTCGGCGCGATGCAGTAGAAGGTGGGCACGTTCGCCGTCTCCAGCGGGCCGGGCGAGTCGCAGTAGGCGACCGCCACCCCCCGGGCGAACTCCGGCATCACCTGGATCACGCACGGGTCGTCGACCAGGGTGACCAGGTCGTGCGCGCGGACGAAGTCGCTCGCCTCGTCCAGCGTCACGCCGGCCAGGTCCACGATGGAGTGGTCGTCCGGGTGCTCGGCGGCGAGCAGGTCCAGCGCCCGGCGTACCGTCTCGTCGTCGGCCGGGCCGCCGACCAGCTCGACCGCCGCCGCGCGGATCTCCTCGGTGACCCGGTCCAGGTTGGCCCAGGCGCGGCGCTGGATCTCGGCGGCGCCCAGCTCGGTGTCCAGGGTGTGCCAGAGCCGCGCCTCCCAGCGGCGCCGGCCCAGCCGCGGGTCCCGCCCCGGGCCGGCGTCGGCGGCCAGGCCGATGCGCAGCCAGGCGACGAACTCCTCCAGCGCCGCGATGGCCGCGGTCGCCGCCGGCTCGACCCGGTCGTGCAGCGCGGGCGCCTGGTTGAGCAGCGCCGACACCTCGTCGCGGATCAGCGCCGCCGTGCCGGTGAACTGCCCGACCGCCGTCTCGGCGTGGATCCGGGGCATGTCCCGCAGCGTCGCCCGCGCCGTGGCCATCGCGTCCGGTACGGCGGCGAGCCGGCCGGCCAGGCTTTCCAGCCGGACCTCGGCCGGGGCGTACGGGCGGGCGACCAGCGCGTGCAGCAGCGGGCCGGGATTGTGCCGCAGCGGATCCCACTCGTGGGTACGGATCTCGGTCGCCTCGAACAGCGCCCGGTCGACCAGGCCGGTCAGCAGTGCGTGGTCGACCCGCTCCTCGACGTCCAGCGCGTCGGGGTCGAGTTCGGAGAGGGCGTGCGCGGCGTCGGTCAGCATCGCCCGGTCGGCCGCCACGGCGTCGGCGGAGAGGTCCGGCAACCGGTCGTCGTACCGGTGGTCCCCCGCCGACGAGGCCAGCCCCGGCCGGCTCTCCAGCAACGCGTCGACGATCCGCTCCGCCACCACCCCGAACGACTCCACCCACCGACCCTAACCAACCCGAGCGTCCGGCGCGCCGCACTCGTCCGGCGCGTTGATCATGAAGTTGTTGTCATCCGCCTCGGCGTGTCACGACAACAACCTCATGATCAACCGGGCTGGTCGGGGGTGCGGGCGGTGCGTTCGGCGGCGCGGACGGCGTCGGCGTAGGCGAGGGTGGTGCGGCGGAGGGCGGCTTCGGGGTCGATTCCTGCCTCGCGTGCGGCGGCGACGGTAGCCAGCAGGCTGGCGCCGAGTCTGGCCTCGGGGTCCACCTGGGACTCGGCGAGCGGAGGCGGGACGGCCAGACCGATGCGGCCGGCGCGCTCCAGGATCTTCGCGGCCAGCGCGAGCGCGGGCTGGCTGGGCGCCACCCCGTCCAGCACCGAGCCGCGCGGCTTCTCGGCCCGCTTGATCTGCTCCCAGTTCTCGGTGATCTCGTCCAGGGTGCCCGCCTCGGCGCCGGCGAAGACGTGCGGGTTGCGCCGGATCATCTTGTCGACCAGCCCGCCGGCCACGTCGTCGACGTTCCACCGCTCGCCCTCGGGCAGCTCCTCGGCCAACCGGGCGTGCAGCACCACCTGGAGCAGCACGTCACCCAGTTCCTCGCGGAGGGCGTCGGTGTCCCCGGCGCCGATCGCGTCGTACGCCTCGTAGCACTCCTCGAGCAGGAACCGGGCCAGGCTCTCGTGGGTCTGGGCCCGCTTCCACGGGTCACCGCCGGGCGACGCCAGCCGGTCCATCACCGCTACCGCGTCCAGCAGCCGGGCGCCGGGCGGATCCCACGAGCCGTACATCAGCTCCAGCTCGGCCAGGCCCGGCTCGCGGGCCAGCCGCAGCCCCAGCTCCCGGGCCAGCGCCTCGTCGCCGGTCGGCCCGGCCAGCCAGACCGCGGTGCCCCGCGCGGCGGCCGCGTCCAGCAGCGCGGTGGTCGCCGCGCCCTCGACCACGGTGACCTCGGCGCCCGCCGCGCGGACGGCCGTGGTCAGCTCGCTCTCCGCGCCGGCCAGCACCGGGGCCTGCCGTACGACGTCCCAGGCCGCCGCGGTCAGCAGACCGGCCGGCAGCCGGGGCGAGGTGACCAGCAGGACGATCCGGGGCATGCTCAGAGGTCGGTCACCGCGTCGGAGCCGGGCTCCCCCAGCGGCACGTTGACCGCGGGAGCGCCACCGGAGAAGGTGAGCACGGGGAACTCCAGCGGGCGGTAGCGCGGGTTCACCGTGACGTCGTGGCCCTCGACCGCCTCGGCCAGCGCCTTGCGGATGGCCAACGCACCGCGCAGCTGGTCGTCGTTGAGCTGCCTACCGGCGACCTCGTCAGTCATCTCGGCCGAGATCGCCCCGGCCTTGCGGCCCGCCGCGATCACGTCGGCGATGTCCTGCGCCGTCGGCTCTACCGGCTCGCCAACCGGCATCCCGGACAGGCAGGTGTAGAGCTCGGCCAACCGCCGCACGTAGTCGCTCTCCGGCGAGAGCCCGACCTCCTGCGCGACCTGCTGCGGCATCGCCTGCCCGCGCGGCTGGTAGTTCCGCTCGGCCGACACCCGCTCGCACACCTCGGTCAGCACCAGCACGCTCGCCACCTGGCGACGCGCGGGCAGCTGCGGCCCGGGCAGGTCCGGCTGCTCCTCGCCGGGGCTGGGCGTGGCGGCGGAGGTCGGCGCCGGGTTCTTCACCCGCGCGTCGTCCAGCACGGCGGTGACCGCATCCTCGGTGATCCGGTGATCACCGACGTACGCGGCGACGCCGGGCTCGGCACGGCAACCGGAGAGGGCGACGAGGCCGACCGCCACGCTGGCGACGGCGACAAGACGGCGAGCACGCATGGGGGTCACTCTCTCACGCCAACCCACGTCGCTGTGACGCCCCCCACCTCCCCGACCGGCCGGGGTCCGTACAGCGCGGCGGCCGGTCCCAGGCCCGTACAGCGCGGCGGCCGGTCCCAGGCCCGTACAGCGCGGCGGCCGGTCCCAGGCCCGTGCAGCGCGGCGGCCGGGGAGGGCGTGGCGCCCTCCCCGGTCGAGCCGGGCTCGTCCCGGTCAGGCGGTCGCGCCGGCCGGGACCGCCGAGGCCGGGGCGCCGAGGACGTCGGAGAGGAGCTGCGCGCACCACTCCAGCAGCGCCTGGTCGCGCAGCGGCTCGCCGCCCACCCGCCGGGTGCTCGGGCGGGGCACGCTGACCTGGTCGAGCGCGGACTTGTAGACCGCGTCCGGGTGGTAGCGCTTGAGCCGGAGCTGCTTGGAGTCCGGCAGCGGCAGCGGGCCGAACCGGATGTGCTTGCCCTGCATGCTCACGTCGGTGAGGCCGTACCGGCGGGCGAGCAGCCGGAACCGGGCCACCGCGACCAGGTTCTGCACCGGCGCGGGCGGTTCGCCGTACCGGTCGGTCATCTCGGCGACCACCTCGCGCAGCCGCTCGGAGTCGCGCGCCTCGGCGAGTTTGCGGTACATCTCCAGGCGCAGCCGCTCCACGCCGACGTAGTCGTGCGGCAGGTGCGCGTCGACCGGCAGGTCGATCTTGACGTCGACCTCTTCCTCCGGGCGCTCACCCTTGAACGCCTGCACCGCCTCGCCGACCATCCGCACGTACAGGTCGAAGCCGACGCCCTCGATGTGCCCGGACTGCTCGCCGCCGAGCAGGTTGCCGGCGCCCCGGATCTCCAGGTCCTTCATCGCCACGTACATGCCGGCGCCCAGCTCGGTGTGCTGGGCGATGGTGGCCAGCCGCTCGTGGGCGTGCTCGGTCAGCGGCTTCTCCGGCGGGTAGAGGAAGTAGGCGTACGCCCGCTCGCGGCCCCGGCCCACCCGGCCGCGGATCTGGTGCAGCTGGGCCAGGCCGAGCAGGTCGGCCCGTTCCACGATCAGGGTGTTGGCGTTCGGGATGTCGATGCCGGACTCCACGATCGTGGTGCAGACCAGCACGTCGAACTCCTTCTCCCAGAAGCCGACCATGACCTTCTCGAGCGCGTCCTCGCCCATCTGGCCGTGCGCCACCGCGACCCGCGCCTCGGGCACCAGCTCGCGGATCCGGCGGGCCGCCCGGTCGATCGACTCGACCCGGTTGTGCAGGTAGAAGACCTGCCCGTCGCGGAGCAGCTCGCGGTGGATGGCCGCGGCCACCTGCCGGTCGTCGTACGCCCCGACGGCGGTGAGCACCGGGTGCCGCTCCTCGGGCGGGGTGGCGATGGTGGACATCTCCCGGATGCCGGTGATCGCCATCTCCAGGGTGCGCGGGATGGGCGTGGCCGACATGCTCAGCACGTCGACCGAGGCCCGCATGCTCTTCAGGTGCTCCTTGTGCTCGACGCCGAACCGCTGCTCCTCGTCGACGATCACCAGGCCGAGCTGCTTGAACCTCGTCGCCGCCTGGAGCAGCCGGTGGGTGCCGATGACGATGTCCGCCGTACCGTCGGCGGCCATCGCCAGGGTCTGCTCGGCCTCCTTCGGCGTCTGGAACCGGGACAGCTGCCGGATGGTCACCGGGAACTGGTTCATCCGCTCGGCGAAGGTGTTGTAGTGCTGCTGCACCAGCAGGGTGGTGGGCACCAGCACGGCCACCTGCTTGCCGTCCTGCACCGCCTTGAAGGCCGCCCGGACGGCGATCTCGGTCTTGCCGTAGCCGACGTCGCCGCAGATCAGCCGGTCCATCGGGACCGACTGCTCCATGTCCCGCTTGACCTCCTCGATCGCGGCGAGCTGGTCGGGCGTCTCCTGCCACGGGAAGGCGTCCTCCAGCTCCCGCTGCCACGGGGTGTCCGGGCCGAAGTTGTGCCCCTTGGACGCCTTGCGGGCGGCGTACAACTGGATCAGCTGGGCGGCGATCTCGCGGACCGCCTTGCGGGCCCGGGCCTTGGACTTCTGCCAGTCCGAGCCGCCCATCTTGTGCAGGGTGGGCTGCTCGCCGCCGACGTACCGGGAGAGCTGGTCGAGCTGGTCGGTGGGGACGAAGAGCCGGTCGCCGGGCTGGCCGCGCTTGCTCGGCGCGTACTCGATGACCAGGTACTCCCGGGAGGCGCCGTTGACCGTGCGCTGCACCAGTTCGAGGTAGCGGCCGATGCCGTGCTGCTCGTGCACCACGTGGTCGCCGGCCCGCAGCTCCAGCGGGTCGATGGTGTTGCGGCGGCGGCTCGGCATCTTGCGCATGTCGCGGGTCGAGGTGCCCCGGCCGCCGGTGACGTCGTTGCCGGTGAGCAGCACGAACCGGGACGCCTCGTCGACGAACCCGCTGGTCAGGCTGCCGCAGGTGACCAGCAGCTCGCCGGGGGCCGGCGCGGTCGGCACCTTCTCGACCAGACGGGCGCCGAGCCCGGCGTCGCGGAGCACCTCGACCGCCCGCTGGGCGGGGCCGTGCCCCTCGAAGACCAGCGCGATCGACCAGCCCTCGCCGGCCCAGCGCTTCAGGTCGTCGACCACCCGGGCGGTCTCGCCGTGGTAGAGCGGGGCGGGCTGGGCGGCCAGGGTCACCGCGATCGCGTCGTCCGGGGTCACCGCCACCTCGGTCGGTTCGTCCTCCCACGGCTGACGGGCGGGCGCGGCGGCGGCCTCCGCCAGGCCGAACGGAGAGAGCGTCCACCACGGCTGGCGCAGCGCGGCCGCAGCGGCGCGTACGTCGGCCAGGGTGCGGAAGGCGGCGGCGCCGAGGTCGACCGGGGCCTGCCCACCGGTGGCGGCCGCGGCCCAGCTGGCCTGGAGGAACTCCTCGGAGGTACGCACCAGGTCGTGCGCCCGGGTGCGGATCCGCTCCGGGTCGCAGAGGATCACGTGGGTGCCGGCCGGCATGGTGTCCAGCAGCAGCTCCAGGCTCTCCTCGCCGAGCAGCGCCGGGACCAGCGACTCCATCCCCTCGACCGGGATGCCCTCGGCCAGCTTGTCCAGGATCTCGGCCAGCTCGGGGTGCCGCTGGGCCAGCGCGGCGGCGCGCTCGCGTACGTCGGGGGTGAGCAGCAGCTCGCGGCAGGGCGGGGCCCAGAGCTGGGCGACCTGCTCGATGGTGCGCTGGTCGGCGACGGCGAAGGTGCGGATCTCCTCCACCTCGTCGCCCCAGAACTCGACCCGCGACGGATGCTCGTCGGTGGGCGGGAAGACGTCCAGGATGCCGCCGCGGACCGCGAACTCGCCGCGCTTGGTGACCAGGTCGACCCGGGCGTACGCCATGTCGGTGAGCCGGCGCGCCACGTCCTCCAGATCGGCCTCGGCGCCGGCCGCCAGCTGCACCGGAACGAGGTCGCCGAGGCCCTTGAGCTGCGGCTGGAGCAGCGAGCGGACCGGGGCGACGACCACCCGCAGCGGGCCGGTACGGCCGTGCGCGTCGGCCGAGTCGGGGTGGGCGAGCCGGCGCAGCACGGCCAGCCGCCGCCCGACCGTGTCCGACCGGGGCGAGAGGCGCTCGTGCGGCAGCGTCTCCCAGGACGGGAAGACCGCCACCTGCTCGGCCGGGAGCAGGCTGCCCAGCGCGGTGACCAGGTCGTCGGCCTCCCGGCTGGTGGCCGTCACGGCCAGCACCGGCCGGCCGGCTCCGCCGGCTTTCCCGTCGGCGTCCGCCGCGACGGCCGCGACCGCGAACGGCCGCAGCGCCGCCGGCGCGGTGATGTCCAGCCCGTCGACCTGGGCGGCACCGGAGCGCGCCAGGTCACGCGCCCGGGCCAGCCCGGGGTCGGCCAGGGCGGCGGAGAACAGACCGGTGAGCATGTGATCACTTCCGTGGGGAGTCGGCACGCGTGGACAGGCACACGACAGATGCCCCTCGTCCGGCCGGACGGGGGGTGCACGACTGCCAGCCTATCTCCGCCGCCCGACACCCCACCCCCTTCCCGCGCCCTCCGAACCGGAAGGACCCGCCGGAGCACCGGCGCGGTGAACCGTCCCGCGCCCCGCGCCCCGCGCCCCGCGCTCGATCCTGGATGTAGTGGCCTTCGACACGCAGCGAGGCCACTACATCCAGGAAATTGCGCGATCTTGGACCGGCAGATGCCGTCGGGCCCGGCCGGGAACGCGACCAGGGACGCTTGACCGGGTCGGCGGCTTCATGATCGGGTTTTGTCATGGCTGAGGAGTGGCGGGCGCAGTTCGACGCGGAGGTGAGCTTCGCCAACGGCGGCGGGCTACGGACGGACGGGTTCCGGCTGGACATCCCCGGCCGGGAGATCAGCGACGCCGACCTGGGCGCGCTCCTGGTGCGGCACCTCGGCCTGTTGATGGTCGCCGAGGTACGGATCAGCAACAAGACGATCATCCAGGAGCCGCACAAGGGCGGCCGCGGCCTGGCCGCCACCGAGGGCGCGACGGCCGGTGGGGCGCGGCGGCTGGTGGAGCTGAGCTACGTGATCAGCGACGGAATGGTCACCCTGCCCGGCTGGCCGGCGCCGCGGATCGGTGACTGGCTGACCTTTGCGGCGTCCCGGGGGAACTACGCGCCGGGCACCGAGTTCCGGGTGGCCCGGGTCGACATGATCGCCAACACCGGCACCTACCTGGACACTCCCGCGCACCGCTGGGCCGACGGGGCCGACCTGTCCGGGGTGCCGCTGGACCGCCTCGCCGACCTGCCCGGCATCGTGGTGCGGGTGCCCGCCGGCACCCGGGCGATCGACCAGCTGATGCTGGCCCCGTACGACGTCGCCGGGCGCGCGGTGCTGCTGCACACCGGCTGGGACGCGCACTTCGGCACCGACCGGTACGGCGCGCCGGAGGCGCCCCACCTGACTGGGGAGGCCGCTCGGGCGCTGGCCGAGGCGGGCGCGGCGCTGGTCGGCATCGACTCGATCAACATCGACGACATGAGCCCGGCGGCCGGCGGCGAACGCCCCGCACACAGCAGCCTGCTCGCCGCCGGCATCCCGATCGTGGAACACCTGACGGGTCTGGATGAGCTGCCGCCGGACGGCTTCCGGTTCACCGCCGCCCCGCCGCGGGTCGCCGGCATGGGTACCTTCCCGGTCCGCGCCTTCGCCCTCGTCGACGCCTGACCACCCCCGCTGGCCCGGGGCCGGCTTGTAGATCCACACGAGATTGGCGATATGGCGGTATCCGCCGCGCGTGGATACCGCCATATCCCGGACATGGAGTGGATCTCGCGGCCCTGCCGGGTGGTCAGTAGCGGACGCTGATGCGGCGCGCGACGGCGTCGACGCGGATCTCGCCGCCGTAGGGCACGATCAGTTGCGGGTCGGTGTGGCCGAGGTCGACGTCGAAGACCAGCACCGCGTCCGGGGCGTACTCGGCGAACGCCCGGGTCACCGCCGCCCGCTGCTCCGCCGCGTAGGCCTGCCGCTGCTCGGGGGTGTGCGGCCGCGCGAAATCCCAGGCCTTGGCCCGGCCGACCACGGCGGCCGGGAAGGTGGCCAGCAGGCCGCGCTCGCCGAGGTTGCGCAGGATCCGGTAGACCTCGGTGCCCGGCGGCAGCTCCTCGGAGGTCTCGATCAGGAAGACCGAGCCGGCCAGCTCGGCGGCCGGGGCGACCCGGTCGGCGGCGAGCAGCCAGTGCAGGATCTCCAGGTTGCCGCCCCAGGTGCGTCCCTCGACCACCCGCTCGGGTCCCTGCCAGCTCCAACCGCTGCCCGGGAACATCAGCGGCTCATCCGCCAGCGACGCCGGGTCCTGCCAGTCGTTGGGCTGGTCGCCCCACTCCGTCGCCGGGGTCAGCTCGTACCAGCCGGAGGTGAACAGGGCGGCGCGCAGCGAGTCGAAGGTCAGCGGGTGTGGCGAGCCGGGCCGGCCGAGGTGAACCAGCACCGACCCGCCGTGGTAGCTCACGATGCCCAGCCGGTGCAGGTGGTTGAGCACGTTGGTGTTGTCCGAGTAGCCGTAGTAGGGCTTCGGGTTGGCCCGTAGCACCGCGTCGTCCAGGTGCGGGGTGACCGTGATCAGGTCGTCGCCGCCCACGGTGGCCAGTACGGCGGTCACCGACGGGTCGGCGAAGGCGGCGGTCAGGTCCCGGGCCCGGTCGCGCGGGTCGGCGCCCATCACCCGGGTGGTCGGGTACTCCACCGGTTCCAGGCCGAACTCCTCCCGCAGCCGGCGCAGGCCCAGCTCGTACACGTGGGGGAAGAGACCCGGCAGGCCGGCGGAGGGTGAGACGACCGCGACCCGGTCGCCGGGTCGCGGCTTGGGGGGATAACTGAGCGGCGTCATGATCGAACGCTAACCGGCCGGTCGAGCGGTTTCCGGCCGGCAAAGAAGCATGAGTCCGGCAAATCCCGTCATAGGCTGAGGTTCAGGCCCCCTCCTTCCCGCCGGGGCCACGCGGATACGATCCAGGGAGTCGGACAGCGCTGTCCTTCGTACTCGCGTAAGGAGCGCACCGTGACCGACCAGCACGACCACGACGGCCCCGACGCCGCCCTGCGGGCCGACATCCGCCGCCTCGGCACCCTGCTCGGCCAGACCCTGGCCCGTCAGGAGGGCCGCCCGCTGCTCGACCTGGTCGAGGAGATCCGCGCGCTGGTCCGCTCCGACGCCCCCACCGCCGCCCGGCGGCTCGGCAGCCTGGACGTCACCACCGGCACCAAGCTGGCCCGGGCCTTCTCCACCTACTTCCACCTGGTCAACATCACCGAGCAGGTGCACCGGGCCCGCGACCTGCGCCGCCGCCGGGCGATCCAGGGCGGCTGGCTGGACCAGGCGGCCAAGATGATCGCCGAACGCGGGGTGCCGGCGGAGGAGATCGCTGCGGTGGCCCGCCGGCTCGCGGTCCGGCCGGTGTTCACCGCGCACCCGACGGAGGCGGCCCGCCGGTCGATCCTGTCGAAGCTGCGGGCCATCGCCGACGAGCTGGACACCGAGACGGCGAACGCGATCCTCTACGGGGCCAGCGACGAGGGGCCGGCCAACCGTCGGCTGGCCGAGCTGCTCGACCTGATGTGGCAGACCGACGAGCTGCGGCTGGACCGGCCGGACCCGACCGACGAGGCCCGCAACGCCATCTACTACCTGCGCGACCTGTTCGCCGAGGCAGCTCCGCAGGTGCTCGACGACCTCGCCGACACGCTGCGCACCCTCGGCGTCGAGACCTCGCCGACGGCGCGTCCGCTGACCTTCGGCACCTGGATCGGCGGCGACCGGGACGGCAACCCGTTCGTCACCCCGACGGTGACCCGCGACGTGCTGACCATCCAGCACGAGCACGGCATCGAGGCCACCGAGAAGGCCATGGATCACCTGATCAACGAGGTGTCGGTCTCCCGCCGGCTGCGCGGGGTGTCGCTGGACCTCTCCGCCAGCCTGGCCGCCGACCTGGACGCGCTGCCCGAGGTGGCGCCCCGGTTCCGCCGGGTCAACGCCGAGGAGCCCTACCGGCTCAAGGCCCGCTGCGTGAAGGCCAAGCTGGCCAACACCCGGCAGCGGCTGCGGCAGGGCACCGCGCACGTGCCCGGCCGGGACTACCGCGGCTCGGCCGAGCTGATCGCCGACCTGGAGCTGCTGCGCGCCTCGCTGGCCCGCAACTCCGGCCAGCTCACCGCGGTGGGCCGGCTCGCCTCGACGATCCGTACGGTCTCCGCGTTCGGCCTGCACCTGGCCACCATGGACGTCCGCGAGCACGCCGAGGCGCACCACGCGGTGCTGGCCCAGCTCTACGGGGCGGTCGGTGAGGTCTCCGACTACCCGTCGCTGACCCGGCTGGAGCGCACCAAGCTGCTCGCCGACGAGCTGGCCGGCCGCCGGCCGCTGTCCACCCTCGACACCCCGCTCACCGAGGCGGCGCGCAAGACGTTCGACGTGTTCGGCACCATCCGCGAGGCGCAGGACCGGTTCGGCAACGAGGTCATCGAGTCGTACATCATCTCGATGACCCTCGGCGTGGACGACGTGCTCGCCGCGGTGGTGCTGGCCCGCGAGGCCGGGCTGGTCGACGTGCACAGCGGCCGGGCCCGGATCGGTTTCGTCCCGCTGCTGGAGACCCCGGCCGAGCTCAACGCCGGCGGTGACCTGCTCGACGAGCTGCTCTCGCTGCCGGCGTACCGGGCGCTGGTGGCCGCCCGCGGGGACGTGCAGGAGGTCATGCTCGGCTACTCCGACTCCAACAAGGAGGCGGGCATCACCACCAGCCAGTGGTCCATCCACCGGGCCCAGCGCGCGCTGCGCGACGTGGCCGCCCGGCACGGCGTGCACCTGCGGCTCTTCCACGGCCGGGGCGGCACGGTGGGTCGCGGTGGCGGGCCGACCCACGAGGCCATCCTGGCCCAGCCGTACGGCACCCTGGACGGCGCGATCAAGGTCACCGAACAGGGTGAGGTGATCTCCGACAAGTACACCCTGCCGTCGCTGGCCCGGGAGAACCTGGAGCTGACCCTGGCCGCGGTGCTGCAGGCGACGCTGCTGCACACCGCCCCGCGGCAGCCCGCCGAGCTGCTGGAACGCTGGGACGCGACGATGGAGCTGGTCTCCGAGGCGGCGTTCCGGTCGTACCGGTCGCTGGTCGAGGACCCGGACCTGCCGGCGTACTTCTGGGCGTCGACGCCGACCGAACTGCTCGGCGCGCTGAACATCGGCTCCCGCCCGGCGAAGCGGCCGAACACCGGGGCCGGGCTGGCCGGCCTGCGGGCCATCCCGTGGGTGTTCGGCTGGACGCAGACCCGGCAGATCGTCCCGGGCTGGTTCGGGGTCGGCTCCGGGCTGGCCGCGGCCCGCGCCGAGGGCCGAGCCGACGTGCTGGCCGAGATGCACCGCAACTGGCACTTCTTCCGCACGTTCCTGTCCAACGTGGAGATGATGCTGACCAAGACCGACCTCAGCATCGCCCGCCGGTACGTCGAGACGCTGGTGCCGAAGAAGCTGCACCCGATCTTCCACAAGATCGAGCAGGAGTACGAGCTGACCCGGCAGGAGGTGCTGGCGGTGACCGGGTCCCCGGCGCTGCTGGACGGCTCGCCGGTGCTCCAGCGCACCCTCGCCGTACGGGACACCTACCTGGAGCCGCTGCACCACCTCCAGGTGGCGCTGCTGCGCCAGTACCGCGACTCCGGCGCCGCCGGCCGGGCGGTGGCCACCGCACCGGGTGGCCGGCGCGCGCCGAGCGACGGCACCGCCCTGGAGCGGGCGCTGCTCACCACGGTCAACGGCATCGCCGCCGGCATGCGCAACACGGGCTGAGCCGTCCCGGACCGCCGGCGGGACTGGCGAACCCGCCCGCGCGGGCGCCGGCACCGGCCGGGCGGATCAGGCCCGGCCGGATCAGAAGTCGCCGCCGCCGAAATCGCCACCACCGAAGTCGCCGCCGCCGAAGTCGCCGGCCTGGTCAGCACCGACGTCGCCGCCCTGGTCGCCGTAGTCGGCGCCCTCGGCGTAACCCTCCTGGTAGCCCGCGTCGTAGCCGTAGCCCGGGTCGGCGAACGCCGGCGAGAAGAGCGCGTCGGCGATCAGCAGGCCGCCGAGCACGCCGGCGCCGGCGCCCAACGCCGTCTTCCACCACGGGGTGGAGTACCAGCCGGCCGGCACCGGCCGGCCCTGGAATCGCCCACCCGGGTAGTAGTAGGGCGTGTCCCGGCCCGGCTGCGGGCCGGCCTTGAACGTCTGCCCCTGCACGTCGACCTGCCGCTCCCTGGTGAGCTGCCCGGCGCCCGCCGCTGCCGCCAGCGGGGGCAGCTCCGGACCGGGGTCGATGCCGAGCGCCACCCGGGCCGCCCGCGCGTACGCGAGCCCCTCCAGCGCGGTCTCCCGGGCCAGCCGGTACTGCTGGACGGTGCGAGCCTGCTCCAACTGGCCGCCGGCGGCGTTGTAGCGCTCCCCGGCGTCGACCAGCGCCTGGCGGACCGCCGGGTCGTCGCCGTGCAGGTTCATCACCTGGCCGCCCAGGCGCTCGTACCAGCGCTGGGCGTCGGCCCGCGCGTCGGCCAGGTCCCGCTCCTGCCGGGCCGCGCTCTCCCGCCGCCACCACAGGAACGCGCCGAGCAGCAGCGCCGCCAGGATCACCACCAGCAGAAGTTCCATGGCCGGAAGGTACCCGCGCCGCCGACGTCGTACTCTTCTGGCAAGCTCCGGGGGTGGACTTCTCGACGCTGGCCGTGGTGGTCGTCTGCCTCGCCGCCGGTGGCGCCCTGGGCTGGCTCGCCGCCCGGTCCCGTGCCGCGGCCGAGATCGCCCGGCTGGACGCCACCCTGCGCGCCACCCGCGAGGGCGAGGGCCGGCTGGAGCAGTCCATGCGGGCGCTGAGCTACGAGGCCACCGCGCAGTCCCAGGAGGCGGTCGCCCGGGCGGTCGCCCCGCTGCACGACACGCTGCGCCGCTACGAGCAGCGGGTCGCCGAGCTGGAGCGCGACCGGGTCGACTCCTACGCCGAGCTGCGCGAGCAGGTCCGCGCGATGAGCACCGTCTCGGGCGAGCTGCGTACCGAGACGAAACAGCTGGTGGCGGCGCTGCGGGCGCCCCAGGTGCGGGGCCGCTGGGGGGAGCACCAGCTGCGCCGGATCGTCGAGGCGGCCGGCATGCTGGAGCACTGCGACTTCGCCGAGCAGGTCACCGCCGCCACCGACCACCAGGGGGTCCGCCCCGACCTGGTGGTACGCCTGCACGGCGGCCGGTCCGTGGTGGTGGACGCCAAGGCGCCCTTCGACGCGTACCTGACCGCGATGGAGGCGCGCGACGAGCGCGGGCGGGACACCCACCTCGACGCGCACGCGAAGCACCTGCGGGCGCACGTCGACGCGCTGGCCGCGAAGTCCTACTGGGCCGCGTTCGACAGCACCCCCGAGTTCGTGGTGCTCTTCGTGCCCGCCGACCCGTTCCTCGACGTCGCCCTCCAGCGCGACCCGACGCTGCTGGAGCACGCGTTCGCCCGCAACGTGGTGCTGGCCACCCCGGCCACCCTGGTCGCGCTGCTGCGTACGGTCGCCTACTCCTGGCGGCAGGAGGCGCTGGCACGCAACGCGGTGGCGGTGCACTCGCTGGCCCGCGAACTCTACGGCCGGCTGTCCACACTGGGCGACCACGTCGGCAAGCTCGGCGCCTCGCTCAGCGGCGCGGTCACCGCGTACAACCGGGCGGTCGGGTCGCTGGAGGCGCGGGTGCTGGTCAGCGCGCGCAAGCTCGCCGAGCTCGGGGTCTCCGACCAGGAGCTGGCCGCGCCGGCGCAGATCGAGCTGGCGCCCCGCCAACCGCAGGCGCCGGAGCTGCTCGACACCGCCGACGCCGAGGTCCCCCCGCTCCGCGCCTCCCTGGATTGACCCCACGCGGCCCGGGGCGCGCCGGCGCGGGCGGGTCGCCCGGCGGGCCGCGACGCGGGCGGGCACGCCCGACGGGTTCGCGGCGGGTATGCCCAGCGGGGTCGCGGTGCGGGCGGGTCGCCCGCCGGCAGGCCGCAACGCGGGCGGCCACGGCGCGGGCGGGCCGGGCCGGGGCGGCGTCAGCCGCGCCGGGCGGACTCGACCAGGAACGGGATGCCCTGCTGGCAGGTGGTCATCATGCCGGGTTGGGCCCGGCCGGTGACGCTCACCTTCGCGCCCACCGCCAGCACGTCGCGCGGTCCGCCGATCAGCAGGTAGCCGTCGAGCAGCCGGCAGTTGGGCTCCACTCCGGCGGTGACCGTGCCGGTCAGCGTGGTGTCACCCACCGGCGGTGGCGGGGTCGGCCCGCCCGGGCGCTTGGTGCCCAGCGGCGGGTCGGGAATCGTCGGGTCGACCGGGTCGTCCGGGACCCGGGTGCTCGGTGACGGGCTGGGGCTCGCCGGCGTCGGGTCGGGCGGACTGGTCGCCGGTTGCGCTCCCGTCGGGCTGGGGTTGGAGGTGCCGTCGCCGCCGTCCTGGCCGCCGCAGGCGCTCAGCGCCACGCAGACCACCAGCGCGGAGAGGGCGAGCCGAAAGGTCCTCATACCCGTATCGGACGCAGCGGCGCCGGCCGCCGTTCCCGAGCCGGGCGGCCGACCGTCCCGCGCCGCCCCTCGGTGCCCGGGGCGAGCACCTGCCCGCGGCCGGTGGACGCCGCGCCGGCTGCCGGGGCCACGGACGAGGCGATCCCACGCACCGCCGACACCTGAGCCGCCGCCGTCAGCCGCGGGCCGCCGCGGCGGCCTTCATGTCGCGCTTGAGCTCCTGCGGCAGCGAGAAGGTCAGCCGCTCGTTGGCGGTGACCACCTCCTCGACGTCGGTGAAGCCACGCGCGGCGAGGTGGGCGAGCACCTCCTGGACCAGCTCGTCGGGGACGCTCGCGCCGGAGGTCAGGCCGACCGTCCGCGCCTCGGCCAGCCAGGCGTCGTCGATCTCGTCGGCGAAGTCCACCAGGTGCCCGGCGCGCGCACCGGCGTCCAGGGCGACCTCGACCAGGCGTACCGAGTTGGAGGAGTTGCGCGAGCCGACCACGATCACCACGTCGCAGTCCGGGGCGATCTCCTTGACCACGTGCTGCCGGTTGGAGGTGGCGTAGCAGATGTCGTCGCTGGGCGGCGACTGGAGCATCGGGAGCCGCTTCTTCAGCCGGGCCACCGTCTCCAGCGTCTCGTCGACCGACAGGGTGGTCTGGGAGAGCCAGACGACCTTGTTCGGATCGCGGACGGTGATCTTGTCGGCGTCCTCCGGGCCGTCGACCAGCTGGATGTGCTCGGGTGCCTCGCCGGAGGTGCCGATGACCTCCTCGTGCCCCTCGTGGCCGATCAGCAGGATGTCGTAGTCCTCGGCGGCGAACCGCTTGGCCTCCTGGTGCACCTTCGTGACCAGCGGGCAGGTCGCGTCGATGGCCTTCAGCGACCGCGCCTTCGCCTGCTCGTAGACCTCGGGGGCGACGCCGTGCGCGGAGAAGATGACGGTGGCGCCCTCCGGCACCTCCTCGTTCTCCTCCACGAAGATCGCGCCCTTGGCCTCCAGGGTGCGCACCACGTGCTTGTTGTGCACGATCTGCTTACGCACGTAGATCGGGGCGCCGTAGAGCTTGAGCGCCTCCTCCACGGTCTGCACCGCGCGGTCGACCCCCGCGCAGTAGCCGCGGGGCTTGGCCAGGAGCACGCGCTTGCCGGTCCGGGAAGTCGCTTCAGCCTGAGTCACCCGCCCATCGTACGTGCCGTCCCGGCGACCCACAGCGGGCCCGACCTCGGTTGATCATGAGGTTGGCGGCACCTTCCGCGATCGACATCGCCGCCAACCTCATGATCAACGGGGGGATGGTCGGGGGTGGGCCGTAGGGTGGGCGGGTGAACGCGGGCGAGGTGGGCGGAAAGAGCAGCTCCGAGGAGCCGTGGCCGGTCCGGGTGGTGAGCCAGAAGGTCGGGCAGTGGATCGCGCGGCTGGGGTGGGTGTGGGTGGATGGGCAGGTGGCCCAGATCAGCCGCCGGCCCGGCGCGACCACCGTCTTCCTCACCCTGCGGGACCCGTCGGCCGACCTGAGCCTGACCGTCACCACCAACCGCGACGTCCTCGACGCCGGCGCGCCCGAGCTGCGGGAGGGCGCCCGGGTGGTGCTGCACGCCAAGCCCGAGTTCTACGCCGCCCGGGGCACGCTGAGCCTGCGCGCCGACGAGATCCGGCAGGTCGGCCTCGGCGAGCTGCTGGCCCGGCTGGAGAAGCTCAAGAAGCTGCTCGCCGCCGAGGGGCTCTTCGACCGGACCCGCAAGCGCCGCCCGCCGTTCCTGCCCAGCCGGATCGGGCTGATCACCGGCCGCGCCTCGGCCGCCGAGCGGGACGTGCTGACCAACGCCCGGCGGCGCTGGCCGGCGGTGGAGTTCCGCACCGTCAACGTGGCCGTGCAGGGGCCCAGCGCCGTCCCGCAGATCGTCGACGCGCTCAAGGTGCTGGACGCCGACCCGGCCATCGACGTGATCATCCTGACCCGGGGCGGCGGCAGCATCGAGGACCTGCTCCCCTTCTCCGACGAGGCGCTCTGCCGGGCCGTCTTCGCCTGCCGTACACCGGTGGTCAGCGCGATCGGCCACGAGACGGACGCGCCGCTGGTCGACTACGTCGCCGACGTGCGTGCCTCCACCCCCACCGACGCGGCCAAGCGGGTCGTCCCCGACCTCGCCGAGGAGGTACGCCTCATCGGCCAGGCCCGGCACCGGCTGGAACGGGCGGTACGCAACCTGGTCGACCGCGAGTCGCACCGGCTCGACGGGCTGCGCTCCCGCCCGGTGCTGGCCCGACCGGAGGTGATGGTCGAGCAACGGGCCACCGAGGTCACCGCGCTGCGCCAGCGCGCCGGCCGCTGCCTCGACCACCGGCTCGCCGCCGCCAGCGACGACCTGCGGCACACCCTGGCCCGACTGCGCGCCCTCTCCCCCGCCGCCACCCTCGACCGGGGGTACGCGATCGTCCAGCGCGCCGACGGCCACGTGGTACGCGCCGCGTCCGAGGTGGCCAAGGGTGACCCGTTGCGGGTTCGGCTCGCCGAGGGCGAGCTGGCCGCGACGGTCGACGGATGAGCCGGGCCGCAGGCACGATGTGGTGGGATGGCAGCGATGACTGACGAGAAGAACGACGAGCGGCTCAGCTACGAGCAGGCCCGCGCCGAACTGGCGTCGGTGGTCGAGCGGCTGGAGGCCGGCGGCACCTCGCTGGAGGAGTCGCTGGCGCTCTGGGAGCGCGGCGAGGCGCTCGCGGTGATCTGCCAGCGCTGGCTCGACGGCGCCCGGGCCCGTATCGACGCCGCCCGCCAGCCGGCCGACTGACCGTCACACCCGCCGGCTGAGCGCCACACCCGCCGGCTGAGCGGCACGCCGGTCGTGGTGGGCGGACCCGCGCCCACCACGACCGCGTGGTCACCTCAGTTGAAGAGGTTGTACAGCTCCTGCGGGGCCTCGACCACCTGGTCCGCCGGGGGCTTCCGGGCGGCGGTGGCGTTGCCGTAGTCGGAGTAGGTGATGCGGACGTCCTGCGCCGTGTTCTGGCCGGCCGCCGGGATCTGGATGACCAGCTCGCTGAGCCGGCCCTGCGCGTCGAGCCGCGCGGTGAACGGCACCGACTTCGCCTGGGCGCCGAGCGCGGTGATCACACCGGGGTCCATCGAGCCGGCCTCGGCGGCCTTCGACACGTCGATGGTGCCGGCGTAGCTGCCCTCGCCGGTCTGCCGCACCTCGGTGATGCCCTGGGTGAGCACGTCGCTGCCGGCCGGGTCGAGCTTGTCGAAGTCGAAGCCGAGGTTGCGGTTGCCCTTGATCCGGGTCTGGTCGAGGTGCTGGTACTTGCCCAGGTTGAGCTTCTGCACGGCGGGCAGGCTGCCGGCCGTCTTCCCACCCAGCTCCAGCTTGACCCAGCTGTCCGGGCGGGCGTGGATGAGGTCGAGCTTCATGAACAGGTCGTCGGTCGGCGCGCCGACGGTCACCTGCATCTCGGCGCTCTGGCTCGGCTCGTGCACCTGCCCCTCGGCGGTGGAGCCGGCGCCGGACATGGTGAACCGGAAGTTGCCGTTGCTGATCTCCCGGGTGGAGTTCAGCAGCGCCTGCTTGGCGTCACCGGCCACCGGGGATGCGGCGCCGGAGGCGGTCCCGGACGCCGAGACGGTCGGGGTGGCGGAGGAGCCCGCCGAAGGGGTCCCGGTGGCGTTGCAGGCGGCTAGACCGGGAGTGAAGAGCGCGGCGGCCACCAGGCCGGCACCCAGTCGTCGAACAGTCATCTGTGTCTCCCAAGAGGGTCACCCGACGCACCTGGCGGCGGCCGGAAACCGGGCGGCGCGGCAGCACGGTCGGCCACGCCGCGCGGGCCCGCCGGAGTCGGCCGGGCGAGTCCGCTCCTCTCCTGTTCCCTGCCGCCGCGTCGCACAATCACCGTTCTGTCCGGTTGCCCCGGTCGGGTGCGGCGCGGGCGCGGTGACGACCACCGGCCGGTGCCCGCCGGAACTCGGCCCCGACATGCGGAAACGGGGCGGCCGAAGCCGCCCCGTTTCCCGGTCCGGGACCGGTCAGGTACTCGTCGCCCGCCGGCCGGTCAGCGCAGCGAGATGGCGAGGTGACGCAGTTCGTTGTCCCGGGCGTCGCCCACCACGATGATCGTCCGGGTCGGCTCCAGCAGCACCAGCGCCTGCTCGTTGCCCCGGGCGGTGTACCGCTGCCAGGTGCGTCCGCCCAGGTCGGTCTGCCCCTGTGGCTGCCCCTGGTCGGTCAGCTCGGTCGGCAGCAGCCGCTCCGCGGGCACGCTGCTCTGTACCAACTGGGCCCCCCGGCCCTCCGGCGTGAGGTAGCCCAGGCGCAGCGTCGACCCGCCCTCGACGGTCTGGAAGTTGGCGCTGACCGTACGCCAGCCGTCGCCCAGGTCGGCCGGGACGGCCACCGGGAACGCGTTGGCCGCCCGGGCCGACTCGACGGCCGGCGCCGAATCGACCGTGACCGGCTGGTCGCCGCCGAGGAAGCCCCGGTAGAAGGCGAGCAGCAGGGCGATCGGGATCAGCAGCACCAGCAGCGAGATGGCCATGTCCTTGGGCGACCGCTCGGACTTGCCGGCGTCCACCCGCGGCGGCGGGGCGGGCACCTCCCCGGTCTCGGCAACCCCGTCGACCTCGGCGCCACCGGCGGGCACCGGCCCCGCCCCGGGTACGCGGGCGGCCGGGCCCGGCTCGACCATGGCCGGCTCGCCGGCCGGGGCGGCGGCGGGGGGTCGGCCGCCCTCCGTCACCGGCGGCTGGCCGTCCGGCGGGGTCGAGTCGGCGGGTACGCGATCGGCAGGCTGTGCGGGTTCCACCCCGCCATCTTCCCGCACCGCCCGACCGGCGGTATCCGGGCCATCACCGCCCCGCTCCGGCGCCGGCTCGGCCATCGTGTGAGGATCAGCGACAAACCGGCAGCTGCGACACGGAATGCTGCCGGCCCACCCCGCACCGTCGCGAGGAGGAGCCGTCATGACGAACACCAGGACGCGGATCCCACAGGATCTCGACCGCAACCTTGCCCTCGACCTGGTCCGGGTCACCGAAGCCGCGGCGATGGCCGCCGGCCGGTGGGTCGGCCGGGGCGACAAGGAGGGCGGCGACGGGGCCGCCGTCGACGCGATGCGCAAGCTGATCAACTCGATCCCGATGCGGGGGGTCGTGGTGATCGGCGAGGGTGAGAAGGACAACGCGCCGATGCTGTTCAACGGCGAGGAGGTCGGCGACGGCACCGGCCCGGAGGTGGACGTCGCGGTCGACCCGATCGACGGCACCACCCTGATGAGCAAGGGCATGCCCAACGCCCTGGCGGTGCTCGCGGTCGCCGAGCGGGGGGCGATGTTCGACCCCAGCGCGGTCTTCTACATGGAGAAGCTCGCCGTCGGGCCGGTCTACGCCGACGTGGTGGACATCAACGCCGGGGTGGCCGAGAACCTGCGTCGGATCGCCAAGGTCAAGGGCACCGACATCTCCGAGGTGACGGTCTGCGTCCTCGACCGGTCCCGGCACGACGACCTGGTGGCGCAGATCCGCCGGGCCGGCGCGGGCATCCGGTTCATCTCCGACGGGGACATCGCGGGCGCCATCGCCGCCGCCCGCGGCGAGTCGGACGTCGACGTGCTGATGGGCATCGGCGGTACGCCGGAGGGCATCACCGCCGCCTGCGCGCTCAAGTGCATGGGCGGGGCGATGCAGGCCAAGCTCTGGCCGCGCGACGACGAGGAGCGGGAGAAGGCGCTCGCCGCCGGGCACGACCTGGACCGGGTGCTCACCACCGACGACCTGGTCACCGGGGACAACTGCTTCTTCGTGGCCACCGGCGTCACCTCCGGCGACCTGCTGCGCGGGGTCCGCTACAAGGCGGGCGGGGCGTACACCCAGTCGATCGTGATGCGCTCGAAGAGCGGCACCATCCGCGTGATCGACTCGTACCACCGGCTGGAGAAGCTGGCCCTCTACTCGGCCGTCGACTTCGACGGCCGTCCGCTGGCCGAGCAGGAGTGAGCGCCGCCGGGACGACGGTCCGACCCGTCCCGCCGGCGACCCGCCGGATCGTCGGGGTGGGCTTGGCGATCGCCTCCGGGGTCGCCGTGGCCGTGCAGTCCCGGATCAACGGCGAGTTGGGCGTACGGCTGGCCGACGGCATCGCCGCCGCGGTGGTCTCCTTCGGGCTGGGCCTGCTGGTGCTGCTGGTGCTGGTGCCCGCCACCCCGACCGGGCGGCGCGGGCTGGCCGCCCTGCGCCGCGCGCTGGCGGCCGGCGAACTGCGGCCGGTGCAGTGCCTGGGCGGGGTCTGCGGCGCGTTCCTGGTGGCCACCCAGGGGCTGACCATCGGCGCCCTCGGCGTGGCGGTCTTCACCGTGGCGGTGGTCGCCGGCCAGTCGGCGAGCAGCCTGGCCGTTGACCGCGCCGGGGTCGGCCCGGCCGGCCGGCAGCCGGTCACCGGTCAACGGCTGGCCGGCGCCGGGCTGACCGTGGTCGCCGTGCTGCTCGCCGTCGGCGACCGGTTCGGCGACCCGGCCGCGCTGGCGCTGGCCGTGCTGCCGCTGCTCGCCGGGGTGGCCATCGCCTGGCAGCAGGCGGTCAACGGCCGGGTACGGGTGGCCACCGGCAGCGCGCTGACCGCCACCCTGGTCAATTTCACCGCGGGCACGCTGGCGCTGCTCGTCACGTTCGCCGTCGACCTGGCGGTACGCGGCCGCCCGGCCGGCGGGCTGCCCACCGAGCCCTGGCTCTATCTCGGCGGCCCGATCGGCATCGTGTTCATCGCCGTCGCCGCCGCGATCGTCCGGTTCACCGGCGTGCTGCTGCTCGGCCTGGCCACCATCGCCGGTCAGGTGGTCGGCGCGGTGGTGGTCGACGTGGTGCTGCCCACCGCGGCCTCGCACCCCGGCCCGGCCACCCTGCTGGGCGCGGCGCTGACCCTGGCCGCGGTGGTGGTGGCCGCCGTCGGCCCACCAGTGCGCCGGTAGCCGCCGGTCAGGTGTCGCTCCGGCCCGCTGAGCGGGCGGATCGGATGCCCGTGGATCAGACACTGGTCGGGTGCGGGGCGGGCAGGGTGGCGGCGAGGGCGTCGTCGAGCGGCGTGGGGTCGATGCCGAAGGTGGCCGTGGCGGCCGTGGAGTCCAGCACGAACGGCCCGGCGAACTGGTAGGCCACCTCGCGCATCTCCTTCGCCGTCGGGTCGAACAACCCGCCCAGCCACAGCACCGGCCCGGGCATCCGGGTGAGCTTCGGCGCGGGCGCCCCGGCCAGGGCCGCCGCCCGGGTGGCCAGTTCCCGGATCGAAACCGCCGGCGCCGTCGGCACGTGCCAGGCCCGCCCCCAGCCACGCTCGTCCGTGGCCACGGCCACCAGCGTCCGGGCCACGTCCCCGACGTACGTCCAGCTGTGCGGCGCGTCCAGGTCGGCCGGCACCAGCGCCCGCTTGCCGGCCGCCACCCGGGGCAGCACCAGCATGTTCACCATCGACTGCGCGCCGGCGCCCAGGTAGTCGGAGCCCCGCACCTCGGTGACCCGGACCCGACCGGCCCGGTGCGCGGCCAGCGCGTCCGTCCACATCCGCACCCGGACCTGCCCCTTCACGCTGTTCGGCCGCAGCGGCGTCGACTCCGTCATCGGCGCGTCCACCGGGCCGTAGCCGTAGAGGTTGCCGACCGTGGCCAGCACCGCACCGCTGCGCTCGGCGGCGGCGAGCATCGCGCCGGCCAACGGCGGCCAGTCGGTGGTCCACCGGTGGTAGGCCGGGTTCGCGCAGTTGTAGAGCGCCGCCGCGCCGGTGGCCAGCTCGGCCAGCCGCCCGGCGTCCGTGGCGTCCGCCGCGATCCGCTCGACGCCCGGGTGCGCCGGCCCGCCGCCCCGGCGGGTCACCAGCCGCACTCGCTCCCCCCGGTCGGCGAGCAGTCGGGCGGTGGCCGAGCCGACGGGGCCGGCGCCGACGATCAGGTGCAGTGCCATCAGAGTTCCTCCAGAGCGGTCGTACGTTCCGAGAGCGCTGCTCTCACTCGGGCATCAGCATGACCCGTTCTCGCCGACTCCGTCAAGAGCACTGCTCTCGATTTTGATCCGCGCTCTCATCGTGGCAGGGTGGTCCCATGTCCGCGTCCTCGATCCGCGCCCGGGTCCGCGCCGAGATGATCGACGAGATCAAGGCGGTGGCCCGACGGCACCTGGCCACCGACGGCGCCAACCTCTCCCTCCGGGCGGTGGCCCGCGACATGGGCATGGTCTCGTCGGCGATCTACCGCTACTTCCCCAGCCGGGACGACCTGCTCACCGCGCTGATCATCGAGGCGTACGACGCGCTCGGCACTGCGGTGGAGGCGGCGGACGCCGGCTGTGACCGCCTCGACCTGCGCGGGCGTTGGCACGCGGCCTGCCGGGCGGCCCGCCGCTGGGCACTCGCCCATCCCGCCGAGTACGCGCTGCTCTACGGCAGCCCGGTGCCCGGTTACGCCGCTCCCGACGACACCATCGGGCCAGCCCAGCGGCCACCGCTGACCCTGGTCGGCATCCTCCGGGACGGGTTCGCCGCCGGCCGGATCGATCCGCCGCCGGCCACCGAGCCGGCCGACCCGCTCCGCGCCGACCTGGCGGAGATGTCCACACTGGTGGGCGGCGGTGTGCCGGAGGCCCTGCTGGCCCGGGGCATGGCCGGCTGGACCCAGCTCTTCGGGCTGATCAGCTTCGAGCTGTTCGGCCGGATCAACCGCGCGCTCCCGCACCGGGACGACTACTTCGATCACCAGATCGCGCTGATGGCCGACCTCATCGGCCTGCCCCGCACGACCTGACCCGAGCGGCCGGCTACGACGCCCAGCCCGGCTGGACCGGCCCGGGGCACCACTTAGTCGTACGAGGCGAGTGCCGGGTAGGGCGGATCGGCCGTCCCCCGAGGGTCCGACGGCTGCACCAGCCGAGCGGCCCGGCGCACCAGCACCAGCCCCGGCACGGTTGCGACGACGGCCAGCAGCACGGTCATCCAGGTGCGCGGCGGCGTGCCCAGCACCCATCCGGCAGCCGGTACGCCCACCAGCGCGACGGTCAGCAGGAAGGCCCGGAACACCGCGCCCGACCAGCCGTCCTGGGCGCCCCGGTGCCACGTGACCACGAGCGGGACGAACGCGGCCAGCGCGCCGAGCGCCGCCACCACACCCACTGCCAACACCGTGCCGAAGTCATCGGACCTGGACCAGCCCGTCGCCAGCAGCAGGACGACCGGGAGCATCGCCACGAGACCGGCGAGCCCCCAACCGGCTCCGCGACCGAGCCGACGCAGCGCGGCGTGGGCGGCCGCCACCAGCACCAGGAACCCGAGCGTCAACGCCAGCGCGGCAGCCAGCAGCGCGTCCGTCTGCCGCTGCTCCGGCGCGACCTCGCCGAGCGTCGGTGGACCGTCCCGGAATGGGCCGGCGAACCCCTCGGACGATGGGAAACCGATCCGCTCCCACCGGCCGTCCGCGCGGCGCACCAGGTATCCGTCCCGGCCGTTCGCGACCACCACCAGGTGGCCACCGTCCGCCCCGGCCGCCACCGCGAGCTGACGGGACGAGAAGTGCTTCCCCACATCGCCCGGATCCGGGTAGCGGCGGGCCAGCGTCTCGCGCTGCGCGTCCGAGATCTCCCAGGCCATCCGCCAGGTCCGGCCCGCGTCGTCGCTCTCTTCCACCCGAAGATGCCCGACGACCACCCGGTAGCACCGGGCCGGCACGTCCGGCACGCATCCCATCCGCCGTGGTTCGTCCCGCCGCTCGTGCAGCTGCCGTCGCTCCGCCTCCGCGGGTTCCCGCCACCCCGCCGCCCCGTCGTCGCTGACCGACCACGCCCACTGCGAAGGTTCCTGTGGCCAGTTGCCGGCGAAGCCGCCGCCGGTGGCGACCGCCGGCCGGCCGTCGACGACCGCCGCGGCGAGGGCGTAGGGGTAGTGCACGGCGCTGGTCGCGGCGACCGCGAACATGGCCGTCGGCAGTACCACCAGCAGGCGGACCAACCGGGCCGAGCGGTACCGCAGCGGAGCCCGGCGCGCCCGCGTCCAGCCCCACCAGGACAGCAGGAGGGCGGGCAGGGTGAGCAGGTCGGTGGGGTCGGTCCGGACGAGGGACGGCCCGGCGACCGCCGTCCACGCCGCCGACGCGAGTTCGGCCGGGTAGGCGTGGGACTTGACAGCGGTGAAGCCGACGCCGACGAGGCCGAACCCGACCGCGACGACGGTCCGGTCCGGCAGCCGTGGCGCCGCCAGCGTGATCAGCGCCGCGACCAGTGGGGGCGCGAGCACCAGGCCGGCGACGTCGCTGAGCTTGCCGGTCGCCGGGCCGGGGAAGGCCGCCTTCAACACGTGATCGTTGATCAGCAGCAGGGCCAGACCGGCGAGCGTCACCGGGTGGACCAGCCAGGCCAGGGCCGCGGGTGCGCCGTCGCGCGGGGGTACGGGGGCGCTCATGCCGTCACGGTCCCAGCGGCCGGTCGCGATCGGGACACGGGCCGGCCGTGATTGCGTAGCGTCCGCTCAGGTGCCGTCGGAGGAGTGCCCGGGGAAGAGGTGCGCGCTCGGGTCGATGGCCACCGCCGCGTTGTTGATCGCGGTGGCTGCCTCGCCGAAGCCGGTGGCGATCAGCCGCACCTTGCCCGGGTACTCGGTGATGTCGCCAGCCGCGAAGATCCGGGGCAGGTTGGTCGCCATCGCGCTGTCCACCACGATGTGCCGACGGTCCAGCCGCAGTCCCCACTCGGCGAGCGGCCCGAGGTCGGCGGTGAAGCCGAGCGCCGCGATCACGGTGTCCACCGGCAGGGTCTCGGCGGCACCGCCGCGTACGGTGATCTCGGCGCCGGTCACCGAACCGTCGCCGTGCAGCCGGGTCACCTCGGCGTTGACCACCACCCGTACCGGCAGCGCCAGCACCCGGGCCACCGTGGCGGCGTGTGCCCGGAACTTCTCCCGGCGGTGCACCAGGGTCACCGACCGGGCCAGCGGCTCGAGGGTGGCCGCCCAGTCGAACGCCGAGTCGCCGCCGCCGACGATCAGCACGTCCCGCCCGGCCAGTTCGGCCGGCTGCGGTACGAAGTAGACGATCCCGGCGCCGACGAAGTGCTCGGCGACCGGCAGCGGGCGGGGTGTGAAGCTGCCCAGCCCGCCGGTGATGACGACCGCGCCGCAGCTCACCTGCTCGCCACCGGCGAGCCCGAGCACCGGCCGCTCGCCGGCGTAGCTGAGCTTCTCGGCCCGGGTGCCGAGCAGGTAGAGCGGGTCGAACGGGGCGGCCTGGGCGACCAGGTTCGTCACCAGGTCCCGCCCCTTGATCGACGGAAAGCCGGCCACGTCGTGGATGAGCTTCTCCGGGTACATGGCGGTGATCTGCCCGCCGGGCTCCGGCAGCGCGTCGACCACCGCGACCGACAACCCACGGAACCCGGCGTAGTACGCCGCGAACAGCCCGGCCGGGCCGGCCCCGATCACCGCGACATCGACCTCACGCATGGGCGTACCGTCGCTTTCCGCTCACGGATCTACGCGTGCTGATCCCGACGGTAGGGCCGCCGGCCGGCCCGGGCAAGCACGTCCCACCACGCCGCGCGGGCGGCGCCGGCGCCCTGGTCAGGGCAGGGTGAGCGAGGACTCGGAGTGGTAGGGGCCACCGAGGTCGGGGCGGCGGCGCCGGAAGACGATCGCGGCCACCACCCCGCCGAGCAGCCCGAACAGGTGCCCCTGCCAGGAGATCCGGTCGTCGGTGGGAAGGATGCCGACCAGTTGCCAGCCGTAGAGCAGGCCGACCAGCAGGAAGACCGCGAAGTTCCACCAGCTGCGCTCGACGATGCCCCGGGTGAGCAGGATGCCGAGGTAGCCGAAGATCACTCCGCTGGCCCCCACCACCACCGAGTTGGGCGAGCCGGTGAACCACACCCCGAGCCCGCTGACCAGCACGATCACCAGAGTGGACCAGAGGAACCGGCGGGCGCCCGCGGCGAGCACGAAGGTGCCGAGCAGGATCAGCGGGATGCTGTTGCTGTAGAGGTGGTCGAAGCCGTGGTGCAGGAACGGTGAGAAGAAGACCCCGTCCAGCCCGTCGATCCGCTGCGGGATGATCCCGGCGGCGGCGTCCAGCCCGAAGGCCAGGCCCTGGTCGGCGGCCTCGACGAGGAAGAGGAACGGCACCACCGCGCACATGGCGACGAAGGCCCGGCCGAGCGCCGCGTAGAACGCCTCGGTGCCGAACCGGTGCGGGTCGCCGCTTCCGGGGAGCAGGGTCACCCTCCAATGGCTATCAGCAATCGCCGGCCACCGCCACTCACGGCCCGGTCCGCGGACGCGGAACGGCGGCGGGGCGGGTGGTAGGCCACCCGCCCCGCCGACCAGGATCGATCAGTACCAGCCCACGTCCTGCGAGTGCGCCCACGCCTTGCAGGGAGTGCCGTAGCGGCCCTCGATGTAGCCGAGGCCCCACTTGATCTGGGTGGCCGGGTTGGTCCGCCAGTCGTCGGCGACCGAGCCCATCTTGCTGCCCGGCAGCGCCTGGGGGATGCCGTACGCCCCGGAGGAGGGATTCTCGGCCTTGTGGTTCCAGCCGCTCTCCTTGTCCCAGAGCTTGTTCAGGCAGGGGAACTGGTCGATCTTGAAGCCGGCGTCGAGCGTCAGCGCGCAACCGACCTTCCGGTTGCCGCTGAACTCGGCGCAGGACGCCGGGATCGGCCCGTCGTACGGCTTGCTCTCCGCCGCCTTGCGCTCCGCCTCTTCCCGCGCCTTCTTCCGCGACGCCGCGGCGGCCTCGGCCTCGCGGGCCCGCTTGGCGGCCTCCTTGGCGGCCGCCTCCGCGCGCAGCTTGGCCTGGTACTCGGCGGCCCGCTGCTTGGCGGACTCCACCTGATGGGCAGCCTGCCGCTCGCGCTGGTAGTCGAACTCGGCCTGCTCGACCGCGACTCCGGCCTGCGCGGTCAGGCCCTGCTGCTGGGTCTCCCGGTCTTCGCCCAGGTAGAAACCGCCGGCAACGCCCACGGAGAGCAGCGCGACAGCGGCCGTGCGGGCGCCGAACCGGCTCCACAGCCGACTCACGAAGTGGTCCCTTCGTCGGGGGCAAGGACACGGCACGGGATCGCCCTGGCCGGGCGGTCCACGCCGTGAGCGCCGGCGGCCCTGGGCCGGTGACGACCGGCTCGCCGGGCCGCACCGCCGGGGCCGTCCGCCGTGTGACGAACGATCACCAACGATCTTCCCGGTACCTGGGCGCTCGTGGGACACCATCGCGCACAGTGAGGCTGATGGGAAACCAAGAGCCTCAATTGTGACTTGCGCCACTACGAAAATGCGGACAAACCGGTTTCAATCGCCCGTCAGGTCGGGATGTCCTCCAGCAGATCCGTCACCATCGCCGCGATCGGAGAACGCTCCGAACGGCTGAGCGTGACGTGGGCGAAGAGCGGATGCCCCTTGAGCGCCTCGATGACGGCGGTCACCCCGTCGTGCCGGCCGACCCGGAGGTTGTCCCGCTGCGCCACGTCGTGGGTGAGCACCACCCGCGAACCCTGACCGATCCGGGACAGCACGGTCAGCAGAACCCCGCGCTCCAACGACTGCGCCTCGTCCACGATCACGAAGGCGTCGTGCAGACTACGGCCCCGGATGTGGGTCAGCGGCAGCACCTCCAGCAGGCCCCGCGAGGTGACCTCCTCCAGCACGTTCTCGTGCACCACCGAGCCGAGGGTGTCGAAGACCGCCTGCGCCCAGGGCGACATCTTCTCCGTCTCCGAGCCGGGCAGGTAGCCCAGCTCCTGCCCGCCGACCGCGTACAGCGGGCGGAAGACGATCACCTTCCGGTGCCGGCGGCGCTCCATCACCGCCTCCAGCCCCGCGCAGAGCGCGAGCGCCGACTTGCCGGTGCCGGCCCGGCCGCCCAGCGACACGATCCCGATCGACTCGTCCAGGAGCAGGTCGAGGGCGATCCGCTGCTCGGCCGAGCGGCCGTGCACGCCGAACGCCTCCCGGTCGCCACGGACCAGCCGGACCGTCTTGTCGGGCAGCACCCGAGCGAGCGCGGAGCCCCGGGCGGACTGCAGCACCAGGCCGGTGTGGCAGGGCAGCCCGGCGGCGGCGTCCAGGTCGAGCGTCTCACCGGCGTAGAGCCGGCCGATCTCCTCCTCGGCCAGCTCCAGTTCGGACATCCCGGTCCAGGTGGGATCGCTGGCCTGGCCGTGCCGGTACTCGTCGGCACGCAGGCCGACCGACGCGGCCTTGACCCGCAGTGGCATGTCCTTGCTGACCAGGGTGACCTCGCGCCCCTCGGCGGCCAGGTTCAGCGCCACGGAGAGGATCCGGGCGTCGTTGCTCTCGTTGCGGAAGCCGGGCGGCAGCACCCCGTCGTCGGTGTGGTTCAGCTCCACGCGCAGCGTGCCGCCGGCGTCGTTGGCGGGCACCGGCCGGTCCAGCCGGCCGTGCCGCACCCGCAGCTCGTCCAGCATGCGCAGGGACTGCCGGGCGAACCAGCCCAGCTCCGGATGGTGCCGCTTGCCCTCCAGCTCGGAGATCACCACCAGCGGCAGCACCACCTCGTGCTCGGCGAACCGGTGGAAGGCCGCGGGGTCGGAGAGCAGTACCGAGGTGTCCAGGACGAAGGCCTGGCCTCCTGGTCGGGGCTCCTTGGCGTCGGCCGGCGCGGCGGCCGCCGTACGGCGGCTTCGGGTGGCGCGGCGGGTCGTGGCAGTCGCGGCCGGGGTCTGGTCGGCACCGGCGGTCGTACGGCGAGTCGTCACAGGCCTGCTCCGGCGGATGGGCACCCGGCCACCCGCGTTCCGCCTCCTCCGGTGCCCGGGGACACGGGGTCGGATGCGGGCCCCGTGTGCGAGGTCGCAGGTCCGGGCTGGCCGGCTGGCCCGGGACAACCCCGTGCCATGCCTAGACGCTAGCCGCGTGCGACCGTCCCGGCTAGAGGGGCGATCGTGGATCTCTGGTAACGCTCCCGTCAACGCCGTGTGACCCGGGGCGCGGGACGGTTGCGGCCCTGGCCACGGCGGAACCGGCCGGGATGCATGCCCCCTGCGCGCATCCCGGCCGGCGGGACCACCGTCACCGGTCTGACGTGGCCCCGACGGTGCGTGTCCGCCGCGGACGACGCACCGTGCCCTGGGTCCGGCCGGCGGGGCTCTCGGGTGCCCCGTCGACCGGGCTCAGCCGGTCCGTCGGACGAGGGTGCCGGTCGGGTGCCGCCCGGTGACCGGGGCGGCCGGCGCCGAGAACGACGATCCGGTGTACGTGGTGCCCGGACGGACCACCGTGGCGCTGACCCGGGTGGTCGGCGGCGGGGTGGACAGCGCGGAGGCGATGGCCGCCTGGGCGTCCCGGCGACGGCGGTTCCAGGCGCCCCGGTCGCCGTCGAAGTAGCCCTGCCGGTAGCCGAACCGGTAGCCGATGCGGTAGCTGAGCTGACCGTGCAGCCGCCCGGCCGCGTAGCTCGTCGAGCCGAGCAGGAGGACGAGGAAGACCGCGAGGAAGGGACTCATCGGGCGGCTCCGGTGGGCCGCGCGTACCGGGTCATCGCTCCTCCGGCTCGACCGACGTGGGATCGGCCACCAGGAGCCGGTCCAGGTCGTCCGTGCTGACCTCCTCGACCAGCTCGACGCTGATCCGGCAGCCGTCGAGGACCACCTCGGCCACCGACGACCGGCGGATCTCGCCGCCGGCGTCGTAGACCCGAACGCTGAGTTCCGGGCAGCCGAGGTGGGTGCGCCACGCGTTCCACTCGGCCCGGTCGCCGACGCTGAGGGAGAGGAACCGGCAGCCCCGGGCGAGGTAGAGGCGCCACGGCGCGCTGAGGCCCGCGGCCACCCCGTCGGCGATCAGGGCGAATGCCTGGGCACGGGTAGCGAGCTCGGTCACCACACCCCCCTCGCGCCGGGGGCGTGACGCATGTGAGCACTGATCGTCTCAAGCACGTGACACACCGTAGGTTGTCTCATGAGCGTGACAGTATCAGCTTTTCGTGCGTTTACCCCCGCACCTACGGTCATCTATTCTGCCCGGGTGACACCCCTCGAAAAGCGCACTGGATCGTTAACCGGGAATCCGAAGATCCCGTCACGTCAGCGTGACAGGAGCGTGCCGGGACGCCCGTCGACGACGAACTGGCCGTACCGTCACGAGGTGACCGAGACGGCCAACGCACGGAAGATCGCCTTCGCCACCTTCGTCCGCCGCGCGCTCGACGAGGCGCGCGCCACCCGGGCCTGGAGCGGCACCGAGGTCTCCCGGCGCACCGGAGTCTCCCGACAGACCATCAACCGCTGGGTTCGCGGCGACTGGGCCAGCGACCCGGAAGCGGAACGCGTGGTCGCCTTCTGCGAGGGCCTCGGCCTCGACCCGGCCACCGCGTTCGCCGCGCTCGGCTGGGACCGGGCCGCCCGCCCCCGCAGCGCCCCGACGCCTCCGCCGATGGACCCGGACGTCGAGGCGCTGCTGCGCCGGCTGGTCGATCCCAACGTCTCCGACGCGGAGAAGTTCCACATTCGAGAGACCATCCGTTACCTCGCATACCGCCCGACCCTGCCGGTCGATGTCCGAAAGCGAGGGAAACAAGCCGGGTAGTTCCTCAGATGGCGAAAGAACAGCAGGTCAGACTCATTCGTTTCGCTCCGGGGCCGGAACAGGCGCGCTAGCGTCCCTATTCGTACTGCTTGGGCTCGTCGTCGGCGGGGGGACGGGACAAGGCCGAACCCAGCCCTGCGGGACAGAAGGAGGGGTCTGTCCATGACCCTGAAATGGTTGGCAGTCGTAGTGGCCACCGTGTCGCTGACACTGTGCGCGACCGGGAACGCGGTGACCCTCGCGGTCGACGGCGGGCAGCTTCCCGTGCTCGTCAATCTCTTCGCGCTCACCACCGCCGGCACCGCGGTCGTCCTGGCCGTCGTCGCCGAGCTGCACGACCGGCTGAACGACCGGGTCAGCGCGCTCACCGAGTTCCTGGTGGCGCGACTCAACGAGATCGAGGCCCACACCGGCGACCGGAACACCGGCTTCGTGGAGGGCTACCTGCTCAGCCACGGCCAGGACGCGGCCGTGGTGCCGTTCGGGCGCCGGGGACGGGGAGCCGCCGAAGGCTGACCCTCCCCGCGTCAGGCCGTCTTTCCGGCCGAGGAATGACCCCTCGGAGCCGGGGTACGCTGTCGCGCGTGCCGCCGTTGAATCTGGGCAACCAGCAGCCGAGGACCCCGTTGGACGTCGACCAGGCGTGGCGGACGACCGCGCCCCGGGCAGCCGAGACCGTGCTCTTCTTCGACTTCGACGGCACCCTCGCCCCGGTGGGCGACGACCCGACCGCGGTGCGGCCGGCGCCGAAGGTGCTCGAGGCGATCGAGGCGCTCGCGCCGGCGGTCCGGCGGATCGCGATCGTCTCCGCCCGGCCGGTCGAGTTCCTCCGTGACCACTTCGGCGGGCTCACCGGTGTGGACCTCTACGGCCTCTACGGGCTGGAGCACAGCCACTCCGGCGGCGAGACGGTGACCGAGCCGGCCGCGCTGCCCTGGGTGCCGACCATGGCGGAACTGGCCGACCTGGCCCGGACCGAGCTGCCGCCCGGCGCCCTGGTCGAGTACAAGCGGCTCTCCGTGGCGCTGCACTACCGCACCGCGCCCCAGCTCGCCGGCGCCGTCGAGGAGTGGGGCCGGGCCCAGGCCGAGCGGCTCGGGCTGCGGATGCAGGCCGGCCGGATGGTGCTGGAGCTCAAGCCCCCGGTCGACCAGGACAAGGGGCTGGTGATCGGCGAGGTGATCCGGGACGCCGGGGCGGCCTGGTACTTCGGCGACGACGTCTCCGACATCAAGGCGTTCGCCGCGCTGCGCGCCCGGGCCGCCGCCGATCCGGCCTTCTACGGCGTCTGCGTCGCCGTCGCCAACCCGGAAACCGGTGAGGAGGTCGCCTCCGCCGCCGATCTCACCATCGACTCCCCCGCCGCCCTGGGCGACTTCCTCACCCAGGCCGCCCACCACCTGCGCTGACCACGCCCTGAGCCCGACCCGCCGGGTCGGACCGGGGGTCAGGCGCCGTAGCGGCGTTGGCGGTTGGCGTACGAGCGCAGCGCCCGGAGGAAGTCGATGTGCCGGAAGTCGGGCCAGTTGAGTTCGCAGAAGTAGAACTCGGAGTGCGCCGACTGCCAGAGCATGAAGTCGGAGAGCCGCTGCTCGCCGCTGGTACGGATGACCAGGTCGGGGTCGGGCTGGCCGCGGGTGTAGAGGTGCTCGGCGATGTGCTCGACGTCCAGCACCTCGGCCAGCTCCTCGATGGTGCCGCCGGCGGCGGCGTGTTCCAGCAGCAGCGAGCGCACCGCGTCGGTGATCTCCCGCCGGCCGCCGTAGCCCACCGCGATGTTGACCTCGGCCCCGCCGCTGCGCTCCCGGGTGCGCTCCTCGGCCGCCTTGAGCGAGGCGGCGGTCTGCGCCGGGAGCACGTCGAGCGCGCCGACCATGCGCAGCCGCCAGGGGTTGCCCTCCTCGGCCAGCTCGACCACCAGGCGCTCGATGATCTCCAGCAGCGGGTCCAGCTCGCTGGCCGGCCGGCGCAGGTTGTCGGTGGCGAGCAGATAGAGCGTGACGTGCGCGATGCCGGCCTGGTCGCACCAGCCCAGCACGTGCTTGATCTTGGCGGCGCCGACCCGGTGCCCGTCGTTCGGGTCGACGTAGCCCATCTCCTTGGCCCACCGGCGGTTGCCGTCGCACATCACGCCGACGTGCCGGGGCACCGGCTTGCCCGCGAGCTTCGCCGTCAGCCGGCGCTCGTACACCGAGTAGATAAGGTTCCGCAGCGTCATCACCTTGCAGCGTAGCGACCTGCCGGGCCGGTCACGGCCCCGGAGCCCGTTCCCACGCCGAGAGACCGATGCCGATCATGCCCAGGGTCCGCGCGTCCAGCCGGCCGTCGCCCAGCCCCAGCTCCACGATGGCGCGGTAGGTCCGGTCGTCGCGGCGGGCCGCGCGGACCGCCGCGTCGACCACCCGGCGCCGCCGGGCCAGCCAGGCCGCGACCGAGCTGTGCCGCAGGTGGGTGCCGAGGCGGCGACGCAGCGCGGCGGCGTACCGGCGGGCGGCCTGCTCGGGTGCGCCGGCCGCCGCCGTGCCGGCCAGCGCCCCGGAGAGCAGGGCGTAGAAGATCCCCTCGCCGGTGAACGGGTTGATCAGCGAGAGCGCGTCGCCGGCGAGCACCACCCGGCCCCGGCCGGGCGGCGGGCGGTGGGTGGACAGCGGCAGGTGGTGGGCGCGCAGGTCGCTGACCGTGGCCGGGTCCGTCCCGGGCAGCAGCGCGCCGAGCCGGTCGAGCAGGTGGGCGCGGGTCAGCGGCTCGCCGCGCAACACCTCCCCGTACCCGACGTTCGCCCGGCCGTCGCCGATCGGGAACGACCAGGCGTACGCCGGCCAGCGCGGCGCCGAGGTGACGATGAGCTGCTCCGGCGGGCCGGGCAGGGCCGGGGCGTACCCCCGGATGGCCAGCGCCAGGTGCCGGTCGGGGTTCATCGGGTGGCCGAGCGCCCGCCGCACCACCGACCCGGCGCCGTCGGCGCCGACCACGGCCCGCGCGGCCACTTCCCCGTCGAGCACCACCCGGTCGGCGCGGACCTCGACCCGGCGCACCGCGTGCCGGCGCAGCCGCGCGCCGGCCGCCACCGCCGCCGACACCAGCCGGGCGTCGAAGACCGACCGAGGCACCGTGTGAGCGGGCCGGGGCAGCGCCCGGGCAACGGCGCCGCCACCGGGGCCGACCAGCCGCAGCGCGGGCAGCGGCGGGTAGCCGGCGACCGCGTCGGGCACCCCGAGGTCGGCGAGCACGTCCAGCGCGTGCGCGGCGACGCCGTCCCCGCACGCCTTGTCCCGCGGGAAGTCGGCCCGGTCCAGCAGCAGCACCCGGGCCCCGCTGCGGCGGGCCGCCAGCGCCGCGGCCGCGCCGGCCGGACCCGCTCCGACCACCACCACGTCGAACTCGTCGCTCACCGCACCCGCCTCCTCCCGGCGGCCGTCGCCGGGCCGGCCGCGATCGACGCCCGATGCCTCCCCGGCCCCTCTGCACTGCTTGAACCACCGCGCGGGAAAGCCCTTTGCACTGCTTCAACCACCGCCCAGGAAGGAGGTCGCGGGTGTTGCGTGGATTGAAGCAGAGCCAAGGAGGTGCCGCCCGGTACTTCCCGCCGTGCGACGAGTGCCCGATGAGCGCAGGCCCGGCGGGTCAGGCCGGAGGGGTGCGCTCGGCGCGGGTGGCGCGCCGGAGCCCGTAGAGGGTCAGGCCGGCCGCCGCGACCAGCGGCCCGCCGTCGCGGACCAGGCCGTCCAGGCCGAGCAGCCACCAGCACAGCGGCAGGTCGACGGCGAGCACGACGAGGGTGACCACCACCAGCAGGGTGCGGGCCCACCGCTTGCCGCGCATCAGGAAGGCGGTGCAGAGCAGCACCGCGTAGCTGGTCGCGATGCCGGCGCCGAACCAGAACAGCACCGCCGGGGCGGCGGCCAGCCGGCCGTCCAGGATCGCGGCGGTGGCCACCAGCGCCGGGACCAGCATCAGCGGGCTGTAGGTGAACGCGGCGACGCGGCTGGTCAGCAGCCAGCCGCTGACCTGCGGTCGGCGCGGCGGGGTCTCCCGCCAGGAGATGCCCGAACGGTCGATCACCAGCCGGGGCCGGTGCCGCACCAGGTGCCCGGCCAGCGCCGGCGAGCGGTAGAGCAGCCAGACCACGGCCGCGCAGAGCGCGCTGAGCGCGGCGAAGCCGGCCAGCCCCGGCAGCGGCGGCACCCCCTGCCGGGGGACGATCAGCCGGCCGACCGCGAAGACCGTGGTCACCGCGAGGATCAGCCCGAACGGGCGGGCCACCGTCCGGCCGCGCCGGACATGCCCGATCAGCAGCAGGAAGCCCAGCGACCGCAGCATCGCCCAGCCGGTCCGGACGGCCAGCCCGAAACCCTGCTCCGGGGCGTACCACCAGTTGAGCAGCTCGACCACGACGGTGGCCGCCGCGGTCAGCGCGAGCAGCGCGGTCAGCACCCGGACGGCGGACGGCCGCCGGACCTCGGTCTCGGCGGCCGTCCTCATGGGATCCGATGGTGCCCGGTACGGGCAACCGTCACACCTACTTGCGCGGCTGCTCCGCGTCCAGCCGGGCGCGCAGCGCGTCCAGCTCGGCCCAGAGCACGCCGGGCAGCTTGTCGCCGAACTTCTCGAACCACTCGGTGACCAGCGGAAGCTCGTTGCGCCACTCCTCCGGGTCGACCTTGAGCGCGATCCGGACGTCCTCCGGGGTCATGTCCAGGCCCTCGACGTCGAGCGCGTCCGGCGCCGGGACCATGCCGATCGGGGTCTCCACCGCCTCGGCGCGACCCTCGATCCGCTCGATGATCCACTTGAGCACCCGGGAGTTCTCGCCGAACCCGGGCCAGAGGAAGTTGCCCTCCGGGTCCTTGCGGAACCAGTTGACGTAGTAGATCTTCGGCAGCTTGGACTCGTCGCCGTCGGCGCCCTTGCCCATCTCGATCCAGTGCCGGAAGTAGTCGCCGCCGTGGTAGCCGATGAACGGCAGCATCGCCATCGGGTCGCGCCGGACCACGCCGACCGCGCCGGAGGCGGCGGCGGTGGTCTCCGAGGAGAGCGTGGCGCCCATGTAGACGCCGTGCACCCAGTCCCGCGCCTCGGTCACCAGCGGGACGGTGTCCCGGCGGCGGCCACCGAAGAGGATCGCGTCGATCGGCACGCCGTTCGGGTCGTAGTAGTCCTCGGCGAGGATCGGGCACTGCGTGATCGGGGTGCAGAACCGGCTGTTCGCGTGCGAGGAGAGGCTGTCGCTCTCCGGCGTCCAGTCGTTGCCCTTCCAGTCGATCAGGTGTGCCGGCGGCTCGCCCATGCCCTCCCACCAGATGTCCCCGTCGTCGGTCAGGGCCACGTTGGTGAAGATGGAGTTGCCGCGGTCGAGCGTGCGCATCGCGTTGGCGTTGGTCTTCCAGTCGGTGCCGGGCGCGACGCCGAAGAGGCCGTACTCGGGGTTGATCGCGTAGAGGCGGCCGTCCGGGCCGAACCGCATCCAGGCGATGTCGTCACCGATCGTCTCGACCTTCCAGCCCGGAATGGTCGGCTCCAGCATGGCGAGGTTGGTCTTGCCGCAGGCCGACGGGAAGGCACCGGCGATGTGGTAGACCCGGCCCTCCGGCGAGGTGATCTTCAGAATGAGCATGTGCTCGGCGAGCCAGCCCTCGTCGCGCCCCATCACGCTGGCGATCCGCAGCGAGTAGCACTTCTTGCCGAGCAGCGAGTTGCCGCCGTAGCCGGAGCCGTACGACCAGATCTCCCGGGTCTCCGGGAAGTGCGAGATGTACTTCGTCTCGTTGCACGGCCAGGCCACGTCCTGCTGGCCGGGAGCGAGCGGGGCGCCGATCGAGTGCAGCGCGTGGACGAAGTCCGCGTCGTCGCCCATCGCCTCGAGGATCTTCGACCCCATCCGGGTCATGATGCGCATCGAGGCGACCACGTACGGGCTGTCGGTGATCTCCACGCCGAACATGGGGTTCTCGGCCTCGACCGGGCCCATGCAGAACGGGATGACGTACATCGTGCGGCCGCGCATCGACCCGCGGTAGAGCTCCGTCATCGTCCGCTTCATCTCGGCCGGCGCCATCCAGTTGTTGGTGGGACCGGCGTCCGCCTCGTCGACGGAGCAGATGAAGGTGCGCTCCTCGACCCGGGCGACGTCCGTCGGGTCGGTGCGCGCGTAGAACGAGTTGGGCTTCTTCTCGGGGTTGAGCCGGATCAGGGTGCCGGCCTCGACCAGTTCGTCGGTGAGCCGACGCCATTCCTCGTCGGACCCGTCCACCCAGACCACCCGGTCGGGGGTGGTCAGTTCGGCGACCTCACGGACCCAGGCGAGAAGTTTGGGGTGGGACGTCGGGGCCTGATCGATACCCCGAACGGTAGCCGGAGCAACCATGACACATCTCCTTGTGGTCGACGCTGACCGGTCTATGGGATGCACGAGTCTCGGCGGCGCGATGCGTCGCCTTCGTGGAAACCTGGGATTGGGCTCAGCGTAAACCGGTGGACCTCGCCAGTCAGTGGTACTGGTTGTGAAGAACTGCACAAGGTACGGCCACGCTGCGGCATCACGAGCTAATACCCGCTTTCGCGCGCAGTTTCACGCAAATCCTGTCGTGCACCCTCGACCGACGGCGGATCGCCAGACCCGCCGGGGCGTCTCGGTACGACCGGCTCACGGCGGATGGTTACCCGCGAACCGGCGCCGGATTCCCCTCCGGACGGTTACGCTCCGTTCATCGACATCGCACCCGCCGCGGCGGCTCGCCGTTGCTACCCGTACCGGGTGACGACAGCCGGTACGCTCGCTCCGTGGCCGCGACGATGACCGGGGAGCCGAGCTCCCGGCAGGAGCCGAGCTCTCGGGGGAAGCGCCCGGGTCTCGTCCGCTCGTTGCTGGACCGGTTCGGTCATCTCGTCCGGGAGCTGAGCAAGTTCGCCACGGTGGGCGGGATCGCCTTCCTCATCGACTTCGCGCTGTTCAACTACCTGACGGGCGTACGGGACGTCGAGCCGGTCATCGGGAAGACCATCTCGACCGTCATCGCGGCCACCGTCGCCTTCCTCGGCAACCGGTTCTGGACGTGGCGGCACCGCCGCGGCGCCAACCCGGCCCGCGAATACGCACTGTTCTTCTTCTTCAACGGGGTGGGCCTGGGCATCGCGGTCGCCTGCCTCGCGGTGAGCCGTTACGGGCTCGGCAGCATCTGGCCGGAGGTGTTCCAGACCCCGCTGGCGGACAACATCGCCAGCTTCATCGTCGGCACCGGGCTCGGCACGCTGTTCCGGTTCTGGTCGTATCGACGGTTCGTCTTCGTGGAAGCGGGAACTCCGACCGTTCCGGAAGTGACGCACGACCGACCCGGGGCGTGACCTGCCGCCCACCTCGTCCGGCCGGCCCCTCCCGGCCCCATCCACTGGCCTAAGGTGTTCCGCATGCGTCTTGTCCGTCTGCTGCCCGAGCGCTGGCAGAAGTTCATCCACGAGGCGCTCAAATTCGGCATCGTCGGCGGCATCAACACAGTCATCAATTACGCGGTGTTCAATGCGCTGGCACTCACCGTTTTTGTCGACGGTCAACTGAAGGCGACGGTCATCGCCACAGTGGTGGCGACGATCACCTCGTATCTGATGAACCGGCACTGGACGTACCGGGATCGCCCTAAATCGGCCCTGCGGCGCGAATACGCCCTGTTCTTCCTGTTCAATGCCACCGGCCTGCTCATCGAGTTGGGTGTGCTCGCGCTGGCCAAGTACGGCCTGGGCGTGACCGGCCTACTCGCGTTGAACGTGGCGAAGACCGGCGGCGTGCTGCTGGCCACGCTGTTCCGGTTCTGGTCGTACCGCACCTTCGTCTTCCAGCCGGCGCCGGCCGAGGCCCAGCCGACCTGGCACAGCATCCCGCGCGACGAGTGGGACAACATCGCCGAGCTGGACCCGGTGGCCGAGCTGGCCGAGTCGATCTCCGAGTTGGAGGAGGTCCAGCCGCCACCGTCCGGCGCGAGACGCGGACCGGCCGCCGAGCCGGCGCACGGCCCGGGCGCCCCGGTGCAGGGCCGCCCGGTTCCACTCGACGCCGGCGTCGGCGCCCTGGATCGCGAACTCGAGGCCGAGCTCGCCGCCGAACTGCAGGCCGCCTCCCGCCGCACCCCGCGCCGCTGACCGCACGCCGCCCGCCCGCGGGGCGAGCGGGACGGAGTGGATCAGGCAGTGGGATCGCGCAGCGGCTTGCCCTCGTTCAGGTCGGCGAGGATCTCGCGCATCTCCGAGTCGCCGAGCGAGTGCTTGTCGTGGTGCGCCTCGACCAGCTCGTAGAGCTTGGTCTGCACCTGGCCGACCCGGGGCACGTCGTGCAGCACGGACTGGCCACGCTCGCCGGCCGACTCGATGGTCAGCGTGCCGCAGCCGAGCAGACGCTCGATGAAGCGCTGACTCATCGCGTGGTCGTTGATCCGGGTGAGCGGGATGTCCCGCCGGTCCCGGGAGAGCACTCCCTGCTGGAGCAGCACCCGCTCGTTGGTGAACAGGTAGTGCGTGGTGCGCCAGACCAGGAACGGCCAGAGCGCCAGCCAGAGCACCGCCACCAGGGCCAGCACCCCGATCACGGCGAGCGCGATCGAGCCACCCCCGCCGGACGGCAGCAGGACCAGCCCGGCCACCACCGCGCCGACGGCGAGCACCAGCACCGCCACCGGCCGGATCAGGGCCTTCCAGTGCGGGTGCAGGTGCAGCACGACGTGCTCGTCCTCGGTGAGCACGTCTTCGGGGAACGCCACGGGAACCTCCTCGCAGGAACGGACGCGCTGACCGTAACCGGTCAGCGCCCGCCCCGACATCAGCCGCGCGGGCGGCACGCGCCCACTCGCGCGATCTTGGACCTACCGCCCCTCGTGCACGTCTTCCGCCCCTTCCGCCGGGGCGCCTACCGCTGGATCACCGAGGAGGTCAGCGGAGGTGCAGGACGTCGCCGGCGGCCAGGTGGCGCTCACCCGTGGGGGTCTGGACCAGGAGTTGGCCGTCCGAATCCACCCCGGCGGCCAGGCCGGTGACGTCCGTGCCGTCCGGCAGCAGCACCCGTACCTCCTTGCCGACCGTGACGCAGGCGGCCAGGTAGGCGTCGCGCAGCCCGCTGGCCACCGCGTCGCCGCCGGCCGTGCGCCAGCGGTCGTACCAGTCGGCGACCGCGCGCAACAGGGCCCGCAGCAGCGGATCCCGGTCGGTCGCCGCCGCGCCCGCCAACTGGAGCGAGGTGGCGGGCAGCCCGGTCGGGTTCACCGGGAGCTCGTCGGCGCGCAGCGTGACGTTCAGCCCGACACCGAGCACGATCGCGGGCAGGTCGCCGGGCCGGGCCGCCGGCACCGCCTCGGCCAGGATCCCGGCGCACTTCGCGTCGCCGACCAGCAGGTCGTTCGGCCACTTCAGGCCGGCATCCAGCTCGGCCAGCCGAGCCACCGCCTCGACCAGCGCCACGCCGGCCAGCAGCGGCAGCCAGCCGTACCCGGCGGACGGCGCCGCCGGCCAGCGGCGCTCCGGAACGGCCTCGCCGGGCCGCAGCAGCACGCTGGTCGCGATGCCGGCCCGCGGCGGCGACTGCCAGACCCGGCCCCGACGGCCGCGCCCGGCGGTCTGCCGCTCGGCGACCACGACCAGGCCCTCGGGCTCACCGGCCAGCGCCGCCTCGGCCGCGTCGGCGTTGGTCGAGCCGGTCTCGGCCCGCAGCTCCAGCCGGTTCCACGGCCCGTGCGGGGCGACCAACGCCCGCCGCAGCCGCGCCGCCGACAGCGGCGGGCGGTCCAGATCGGTGTACGGCGAGCCCGGCATTCCGCCAGCCTACGGCCCGCCCGTCGGCGGGCTCGCCGGGTCGCCGCGACCAAGCTGAGGCGAACTGCACAGCGGCGACGACCTGAACCATCGTTATATTCCCTGGGTGACTACCGAGACCGGGATCAACATCCACAGCACCGCGGGCAAGCTGGCGGACCTGGAGCGCCGGGTCGACGAGGCGGTGCACGCCGGATCGGCGCGGGCGGTGGAGAAGCAGCACGCGCGGGGCAAGAAGACCGCCCGGGAGCGGATCGAGCTGCTGCTCGACGAGGGCTCCTTCGTCGAGCTGGACGAACTGGCCCGGCACCGGTCCACCAACTTCGGGCTGGAGAAGACCCGCCCGTACGGCGACGGCGTCATCACCGGCTACGGCACCATCGACGGCCGGCAGGTCTGCGTCTTCGCCCAGGACTTCACGGTCTTCGGCGGCTCGCTCGGCGAGGTCTTCGGCGAGAAGATCGTCAAGGTGATGGACCTGGCCATGAAGATCGGCTGCCCGGTCATCGGCATCAACGACTCCGGTGGCGCCCGGATCCAGGAGGGCGTCGCCTCGCTCGGCCTCTACGGCGAGATCTTCTTCCGCAACGTGCGGGCCAGCGGCGTCATCCCGCAAATCTCCCTGATCATGGGGCCGTGCGCGGGCGGCGCGGTCTACTCCCCGGCGGTCACCGACTTCACCGTGATGGTCGACCAGACCTCGCACATGTTCATCACCGGTCCGGACGTCATCAAGACGGTCACCGGCGAGGACGTGGCGATGGAGGACCTGGGCGGCGCCCGGACGCACAACACCCGCAGCGGCAACGCGCACTACCTCGCCACCGACGAGGAGGACGCGATCGAGTACGTCAAGGCGCTGCTGTCGTACCTGCCGTCGAACAACCTGGACGAGCCGGTGGTGTACCCGGTGGACGCCGACCTCGACATCACGGACGAGGACCGCGAGCTGGACACGCTGATCCCGGACTCGGCGAACCAGCCGTACGACATGCACCGAGTGATCGAGCACGTCCTGGACGACGGCGAGTTCCTGGAGGTCCAGCCGCTCTACGCGCAGAACCTGGTCATCGGCTACGGCCGGGTCGAGGGGCGGCCGGTCGGGGTGGTGGCCAACCAGCCGATGCACTTCGCCGGCACGCTGGACATCGCCGCCAGCGAGAAGGCCGCCCGCTTCGTGCGCACCTGCGACGCGTTCAACATCCCGGTGCTGACCTTCGTGGACGTGCCCGGCTTCCTGCCCGGCACCGGCCAGGAGTGGGACGGCATCATCCGCCGCGGCGCCAAGCTCATCTACGCGTACGCCGAGGCCACCGTCCCGAAGGTCACCGTCATCACCCGCAAGGCGTACGGCGGGGCGTACGACGTGATGGGCTCCAAGCACCTCGGCGCGGACCTGAACTTCGCCTGGCCGACCGCCCAGATCGCGGTGATGGGCGCGCAGGGCGCGGTGAACATCCTCTACCGGCAGGAGCTGGCCGCCTCCGAGGACCCGGCCGCGGTGCGCGCCGAGAAGATCGCCGAGTACGAGGACACCCTGGCGAACCCGTACATCGCGGCCGAGCGTGGCTACGTCGACTCGGTGATCCCGCCGCACGAGACCCGCGCCCAGATCGTCCGCGCCCTTCGCGTGCTGCGTACCAAGCGGGAGACCCTGCCGCCCAAGAAGCACGGCAACATCCCGCTCTGAGCACCGTCCCGCCGCGCGGCTTCCGGAGTTGCCCGGAGACCGCGCGGATCGTGGCCGGCGGTCAGCAGCCGGGGTTGGCCGCCACGCACATCCGGCGCGCCGCGGTCCTGCCCAGCACCTCCAGGTCGGTGTAGCTGAGGCCGTCGGGTCGGGCGCCGTCCACCGTGTCCTTGACGGTGTCCGGGCCGGTGGCGACCACGGTGACCAGATCGCCGACCCGCACCACCATGGTGACCTCGACCGGCGGGGTCGCCGCGACCGGCTTCCCGCCGGTGCGGCTGCGGGGCGCCAGCGGGACGTGCCGCACCATCACCGACTCGTCGCCGGCGAAGCCGCTGACCGGCGTCTCCCATCGGTGCGGGTTCACGGTCGGCACCACCCGGCCGTTCAGCACGGCGGAACCGGTGAACTCCCATTCCGCGCAGGCGTGCAGCAGCAGCTTGACCAGGCCGAAGACCGCCGGGCTCTGGTCCGGTTCCACCCGGTAGACGTCCTGGGTGAGCACCGGGCGCTGGCCCGTCCGGCCGGTCGCCGGCGGCAGCAGGGTCTGCGACCGCGAGTAGCGGGAGGTGGGCGCGGTCGACGCAACACCCCGTTGGCGGCCGCAGGACTCCAGCACCGGGTCGACCCGCACCGGTTCCCGCAGGCCGGCGGCGCCGAGGCGCGTACCGGTCTTCAGCGGCACGTCCCGGGGGTCGAGCAGGGCTTCCTGCGGGATCTCGGTCAGCCCGGCGGTCGCCGGTGGCGTCGGTGGCCCGGGGGTAGCGGCGACCAGCGGCGCGGGCAGCGCCGAGCGGTCCGCCGCCACGTACCCGAGACCGGTGACCAGGACGAGCACGGCGGTCGCCGCGCCGGCCGCCGTGCGGCGGCTGCGCCGCCGGGCCCGGGCCCGAATCTCGGCCGGCTCCGGCCACTGGACCTCCCGCAGCGCGCGGTTCAGCTGGTCGACGACCGTCACGTCCTCACGCATCGGCGGCCTCCTCCAGGTCAGCGACGGCGAGCAGCCCGGCGAGCGCGGCCCGCCCCCGGGAGAGTCGGGCCTTGACCGTGCCGACCGGGGCGGCCGTCTCCCGGGCCACCTCGGCGACCGGCATCCCGAGCAGGTAGTAGAGCGCGATGGCGGTGCGCTGCTCCTCGGGCAGCCGGCGCAGCGCGGCGACCACCTCGACGGTGTCGGTGTCCGGCCCGGGGACGCTCTCGGTGGCGCCGTGCCGCAGGTAGGCCCGCGCCCGGCTGCGCAGGCTGCGCCACCGGCTCACCGCGATCCGCGTCGCCACCACCCGCACCCACGCCTCCGGCTCGTCGTACCGGCTGACCGTCGACCAGCGCTGCCAGGCCCGGATGAACGCCTCCTGGACCGCGTCCTGCGCTTCGGCGAAGTCGCCGGTGAGCACGTAGACGAAGCCGAGCAGCCGTTGCCGGCTGCCGCGGTAGAACTCGTCGAACTCGTCGACGTCCGACACCTGGTTACCTCCCCCGTGGCGGTCGCAGAGGACACGCGCGACCCGGTGCCATCGGTTGCCGGCTCAGCCGATCATCTTCGTGAGCTCGGCGAGCGGGAACCCGCCGGCCGGGATCCGCTCCCGCACCGCGCGGCGGACCGCGACCTGCACTGCCGCGTTGGCCGGCGTCGGTACGCCGTGCAGCCGGCCGAGCAGCACGATCTCGCCGTTGAGGTGGTCGGCCTCGGCCGAGCCGGCGCCGCGGGCGAGGCTCTGCCAGGTGGAGCCGCCGGCCCGTTCCGCACCGCCGACCGGCCGGTGCTGCACCAGGTCACCCCGCTCGGCCACCTCCTCGGCCCGGCTGGTGTGCGCGATGCCGGCGGCGGCGAGCACCGCCTCGGCCTCCGCGCGGACCCGGCCGGCCAGGTCGTCAGGGATGTCCCGGCCGAGCAGCGCCTGCAGGCCGTTGCCGAGGTTGGCCAGCAGCTTGCCGTACTTCCAGCGCATCACGTCGTCGCGGACCGGGGCGACGAAACCGGCGCCGGTCAGGTCGGCGGCGACGGCCCGGTCGACCGCGTCCGAGCCGGTGGGGTAGCGACCCAGGTGGAGCATCCCCGGGTGCGGGTGGCCGTTGGCCACCACCACGCCCGGCTCCAGGTGGGTGGCGGGCAGCCAGACACAGACCGGGTGCACCTCGGCGAAGAGCCGCAGCGCGGCCGGTTCGTTGGCCACCCCGTTCTGCGCGATGAACAGGGGCAGTCGCTCGCCCGCCGTACCGCCGCCGGCCACCGGCGCGTCCGCCCAGGCCGCCAGCGCGCCGACGGTGTCCTGCGACTTGACGGTCAGCACCAGCACGGTGTCCGCGGGCAGCGGGCGGTCACCCGGCCGGTCCACGGCGGGCAGCCGGGCGGTCTGCTCGCGCTCAGGCTGGCGCAGGGTCAGACCTCGCTGCCGGATCGCGTCCAGATGCGCGCCGCGGGCCACCAGGGTGACGTCGTGGCCGGCCTCCGCCAGCCGTACGCCGATGGTGCCGCCGACCGCGCCCGCCCCGATGATCACATACCGCACGGCCCCATTCTGCCTGGTACCAACGGGGCTCAGCCCGGCCCGTCGACCCGGGCACGCGCGCGCTCGTACGCCGCCCGGTTCCGCTCGACCAGCTCGGTCGTCCCGCCTCCTGGCCGACGCTCGTGCCGCTCGTCGCGGCTCGTGCCGGTCACCGGCGCTCGTGCCGGTCACCGGCGTTCGTGCCGGTGACCGGCGACCGTGGGCTCAGAGCGTGAGGCCGGCGTCGGTGAGGATCGGGCCGGCCAGCAGGAGCGCGCCGACGGCCAGGGTGACCAGGTTGACCAGCGCGAAGACGGTCACCCAGAAGAACGCCGGCAGCGGGGTGATCCCGGCCAGTTGGTCGGCGTCGGATTCCGGCATCCGGCCCCGGCCCCGCAGCCGTTGCAGCTCCAGCACCGGCCGGACGCCGCCGAGCAGCAGGAACCACACCCCGGTGTACGCGAACACGGCCTGCACCTCCGGCGAGGCGTACCAGGAGACGGCGAGCACGATCCCGCCGGTGACCAGCAGCGACAGGACGCCGAACACGTTGCGGATCATGACCAGCATGGCGAGCAGCAGCGCCACGGCGACCCAGAGCAGCAGCGTGATCCGGTTGCCGCCGAGCAGCCACGCCCCAGCCAGCCCGACCAGCGGCGGGGCGAGGTAGCCGGCGAGCAGCGTGAGGATCATCCCGGGGCCGGTCGGCCGGCCGGCCGAGAGGGTCAGCCCGGAGGTGTCCGAGTGCAGCCGGATGCCGCGCAACCGGCGGCCGGTGAGCAGGGCGGCCAGCGCGTGGCCCCCCTCGTGCGCGATGGTGACCGCGTTGCGGGCGATCCGCCAGGGCAGCCGAGTGGAGACCACCACCAGGGCGACGGCGGCGGTGAGCAGCACCAGCAGCGGCGGCGGATCCGGCTGCGCCCCGAAGAGGCGGTCCCAGAGTCCGGTCAACCCGTCGATCGACACCATGGGGCGCGAGCCTACCGGCCCCCGCCGTCTCGACCGCCATCCGCTGCTCGTTCCGACGGAGACCGGTTGCCGCTGCTCGAAGGCGACAACACTCGATGTCGCGCCGTCGGCACGCTGCGTCGATGCCGACTCGCCACATCAAGAACAATGTCGAACATCGATGTAGATTTCTTTAGCGCCCCTTGTGATCGAGGGCACTTACCTCCAAAGATAGGCGTCAATTCCATCGGCGTCCTTGGAGGCATCCATGACCCGTACCAGATCATCGCTGCGCAGAATGCTCGCCGCCGGGCTGACCGTCCTCGCCACCGCGGCGGCGGGGCTCGTGGCCACCGCGGGACCCGCGCAGGCCGCCACCGTCCCTGGCATCGACGTGTCCCACTACCAGGGGGCCATCAACTGGACCAGCGTCCGCAACGCCGGCATCCAGTTCGCCTTCATCAAGGCCACCGAGGGCACCAGCTACAAGGACCCGCGGTTCAACACGAACTACGTGGCCGCCTACAACGCCGGCGTCATCCGGGGCGCGTACCACTTCGCCCGGCCCAACATCTCCTCCGGCGCCGTGCAGGCGAACTACCTGGCCTCCAACGGCGGAGCCTGGTCAGCCGACAGCCGCACCCTGCCCGCCGCGCTGGACCTCGAGGCCAACCCGTACTCCGGCGGCTACTGCTACGGCCTGAGCACGACCGGCATGCGCAACTGGGTGCAGGACTTCCTGAACACCTACCGCTCCCGCACCGGCCGGTACGCGGTCATCTACACCACCACCAGCTTCTGGAACACCTGCACCGGCAGTTGGAGCGGCCCGTGGGGCAACCACCCGCTGTGGATCGCTCGGTGGGCGAGTGCGCCCGGCACCCTGCCGCCCGGCGCCCCGTTCTGGAGCTTCTGGCAGTACACCAGCACCGGCAGCGTCTCCGGCATCGCCGGCAACGTGGACCGCAACTACTGGAACGGTGACCGGAGCCGGCTGATCGCACTGGCCAACAACACCTGACCCGCGCCTGATCCGCCCCTGGAGAGGCAGTTGGCGGCAGCGGGATCGGCTGTCACCGTACGGTGGACAACTGGTCCGGCTGCCGCCACGCCGCCCGGGGTCAGGCCCGTCGCCGGCTCATCGCCGGGACCGGGGAGTCCTCGCGGGCGAGGGCGCCGCGCCGCGACAGCCGCCAGCCAGCCACTCCGGCAACGGTGACGGTCACGACGCTGAGCAGCGCGACCAGCACCGGCAGCCCCACGCTGACCAGGACCAGGACGATGTCGCCGAGCGCGACCAGCATCCACAGTGCCACCCGGGGACGGGCGTCCTTGCGTCGGTAGCCCATGTCGTACCTCCTTCCGTCGTGCCGGATGAGATACCCCGGTGGACGGGAGGCCATGCGAACCAATTGGTAGTCCCTAGCCGGGCTGGGAGATCGACTGGCGGTTGAGGTAGCCGAACTGGGCGGCGAAGGCCAGCAGAGCCAGCACCGTGCCGACGCCGATCGCGAACCCGACCGACACCCCCGCGAGTGCCCGAATCAGTCCTTGCGGTCGGGCACGAAGCCCTTCGCGATCAGCTCGAAGTTGGGCAGGTTGGCCGCCCAGTCCTTGTCGGCCACCTCCCAGCGCAGGGCATAGCCACGGTTCTTGGCGGTGACGAAGCCACGGTTACGGACCCGGATCCGGGTGCCGTCGCGGGTCTCCCGCCACTCCCAGTCCGCGCAGGTCTTCCAGAAGTCGCAGCGTTCGATGCTGATGTACTCGTAGTTGTTGACGATCTTCCTGCGGTCTGGCTCGATCCGCTCCCAGTCGGCCTTCGCGTCCGACTTCGGCGTGCTGGTCCACTGGACGAGCAGCTCACGCACCCCGTTGGGCTCGTCGAAGACGACGGTGTCGGTTCCGGCGTTACGGCGCACCCAGCCCTCCGGCAGCGGCAGGGTGAAGCCGGCCGGGTCCTTGTGCAGTTTCCAGCCGGGCGGCAGGACCAGCCCGGAGGCCGAGGCCGACGGCGTCGGGCTGGGTGCGGCGCTGGTCGGCGGGGGCGGGGCCGGCGCGGAGGCCTGCGTCGGGGCCGAGGTCGCCGCGGCACCGGTCGGGTCGGCCTGCGGGTTCTCGTCGTCGCCGCTGCTGAGCAGCGGGACCACCACGACCAGACCGAGCAGGAGCAGCGCGACCGCCACCCCGATCAGCACGTTGCGCCGGGTGTTGTCCGGCTTCGTACCGTCGGACGGCAGCACCGGCGCGCGCCCGGACGGCGGGCTCACCGGCGCGGGCATCACGGAGGTGGGGTTCACCGGCTTACGCGGCTCGGCCTTCGTGCCGCCGGCGGCCGACGCCGGCGGGTCGACCTTCGTCGTGGGACCGGCGTCCACGCTGGACGGCGGCGGTTCCACCTTCGCGGTCGGTGCGACGTCCGACCCGGCCGGCACCTTCGCGGTGGCGTCCTCCGCGGTCGCCCCCGCAGCGGCCGCCGAGGCGGGTGTCTGTGGCGCCCGGGGCGCCGGCGGGCTGACCGGCCGGTGCTCCTCCGCCGGTCGCGGCGCGGGCACCAGCGGCGGGCGCGGTTCGCGCGGACCGTTCGGCCCCGGCCGGCGTACGCCGTCGAGCAGCGGGATGGTCCGCGACCGCTTGCCGCCGGCCCGGCGCAGCAGCCGCTCGGCGACCTCGGCGGTGATCCGGTCGTTCGGGTCCTTGCGCAGCAGGCCGTTGAGCACCGGCTTGAGCGGCCCGGCGTTCTTCGGCGGCGGCAGCGGTTCGGTGGCCAGCGCGGCCAGCGTGGCGATCGCCGACGGCCGGGCGTACGGCGACTTGCCCTCCACCGCCGCGTAGAGGGTGGCGCCCAGCGACCAGAGGTCGGCCTCCGGCCCGGCGGTGCCGTCGCGGGCCCGCTCCGGCGCGATGTACGCGGGCGAGCCGAGCACCATGCCGGTGCGGGTGACGTTCGGGTCGCCGGGGATGGTGGCGAGACCGAAATCGGTCAGCACCACCCGGCCGTCGTTGCCGAGCAGCACGTTGCCCGGCTTGATGTCGCGGTGCATCACGCCGGCCTTGTGCGCCGCCTTCAGCGCACCGAGCACGCCGAGCCCGATCTCCACCGCGCGGGCGGGCGGCACCGGGCCGTCCTCGGCGAGAGTGTCCTGCAAGGACTTCGACGGCACGTACTCCATGACGATCCACGGGTCGCCGTCGGTGCGCAGCACGTCGAAGATGCGGACGACGTTGATGTGGTTGAGCCGGGCGATGGCCCGCGCCTCCCGCAGCGAACGTTCGCGCATCTCACGGCGCTCGTCGTTGGTGAGGCTGGGCGGCGGGACCAGTTCCTTGATCGCCACGTCCCGGTGCAGCACCTCGTCGCGCGCCTTCCACACCCGACCCATGCCACCCTGACCGAGCGGCGATATCAGCCGGTATCGGTCAGCGACGAGTTGGGGAAGCGGGTTCGACATCGCAGAGACGGTACCCGGAGCCCCCGACTGTCACACCGGCGGCACGCCACTGTGCGGCGTAGGTCAACTTCTCGACGCGTACGCTGACGGCATGTCTGCCGAAGAGCCGCTGTTCCGGGTCGTCCGCGGCGTACCGACCGCCGAGGAGCTGGCCGCCCTGGTGGGCGCGATCGCCGTGCGGTCCCGGCCGGCCGCCGCCCCCGCGCCGGCCGCCGTCTCGGCCTGGGCGCGCAGCGCGCGACCGGCCGGCGCGGCCGGCGCGGCCGTCGCCGCCGGCCCCGGCGCGTGGCGCGCCTCCGGCCTGCCCCGCTGACTTTTTCCAGGTACGGATCACCGCAGCTCGGTGGCGGTGATCCGGAGGCCGGATGACGGATGTCCGTGGCCTTGGGGCTGCCGCCGTCGTCGCGCAGCCATTAACCTCACTCAGGGAAACCGAGCCGTAACAGGTAGGGAGGGCCGATGATCCCTGAGGAGGACCGCCCAGCGTCCTGGCTCCGCGGCTACGGCGGCATCGAGGCCGACATCCGCAAGATGCGCGAGTTCGCCGACCGGCTCCAGGCCGAGGTGGAGCGCAACTACGCACCGCACCTGTCGTACATCGCCGAGGACATGACGGCGAAGGTGCCCAACCCGGCGGACGCCTTCATCGAGCTGGTCGACTTCCTGCGCGCCCACCACGAGACCCAGCAGGCCACCGCCGACCTGGTCTGGGGCGTCGGCGGCGTCACCGGGCACCTTGCCGCCGCCGCCGGGACCGTCGCCGAGCAGTACAGCGGTTCCGACGCCTTCTCCTCCGCCCGGGTGGCCGACGTCGAACGGGCGCTCGCTGCGCCCGGCCCGATCGCGCCGACCGCTCCCCCGCCGGTGCTGGGCGACCCCACCGGGCCGGAGAGCGGGCCGGTGGTGCTGCCGTGATCGAACGGGGCAGCGGCCGCACCTCCGGCCTCACCGACTGGCACCTGATGGATGTGGCGAGCATGTGGGCCTGCCTGCAGGACCACGACACCACCAACCACTGGAAGCAGGTCGCCGGCTGGCGCAAGGTCTGCGACCTGGCCCAGACCCACCTGGCCCGGCTCCAGGAGTACCGGCGCGGTCTCGCCGAGGCATGGCCGCCGGAGACCAACGAGGCCGCCCGCGCCTACCTGCGCGAGCTGGACGAGCTGATCGACAAGGTACGCCGCACGCACGACGCCGCCATCGCCAACTACACGGCGCTCTCCGCCGCCACCGAGGCCATCGGCAGCAGCCGGGCGGAGCTGGAGAAGGTGTACGAGGAGTGGGCGGTCAAGCTCCAGCAGAAGCGGGCGTACGAGGCGACGGCCGCCGACCCGAAGGCGGCCATGGGCAGCCGGGTGCCGGACCAGCCGGTGACGGACGCCGACCTGGAACGGCTCAACGTCCAGGCGCGCGGCATCATGTACGGCCTCAGCAGCGAACTCCAACACGCCCAAGTAATGCTCCGCCAGCCCCCGCCAGCACGTCCTCCGATCCAATCCGACAATCCAGATATTTACGGCGGGGCAAGTGCACCGCCGCCGATAATCCCCCCAGTTGTGCCGGTGCCAATCTCGGCCAAGGCCCCCTCGCCGACGCAACCGAAGCTGGTTCAACAGCTGCCTGCACCCTCAACGTCCGGACCTGGACCAGTCCTCGGTGGTGCTAGCGCGGCGCTGGCGCCCACGCCAACCCACCCAGCCCTTCCGAGCCCACCAACCCCCGGCTCGCCCCACCCAACGCCTAGCGTCGGAGTGTCGCTGACGCTTCCGCCAACCCCGAGAAATCGGCTTACCCCACCTGGATTGCCCCGGCCCGGGACCCTACCGAGCGGGGGCCATAACACTGTGCCGCACGCATCCCCGCCGGCCTCGCCTCGCCCAATGCCACCTGGTGGTTTGATCGGAGGCGCGCCTGGCATGGGGCTCGCTCAGCCCGCTGGAAGTAACGGCCAGCCACGGCGTGTCAACCCGATCGGCGGCATCATCGGAGGCGGGGGCGCCGGTACCGCACCTACGGGAGGTGCGGGTTCACGCCCAGGCGGCGGTAGGAGCTTCGGAATACATGGAGTCGCCCCCATGGGGGGCGCGCCGAATCTAGGCGGCATTCCCGGCATGACCGCTGCGGGCAAGCGCGAGGTTCGACCCGAGCACCGGGATCAAGCTGGGGCGGAACCGCGCCACTGGGATCCCGACCGTCCGTGGGAAACGGATCAGGGCGTTAATCCGGTTGTGTTGCCACCCGACGACGATGGGCCGATCGACCCTGGCCCGGCAATCGGTCTCAATCGGTGACTCCGCATACCAGCTCGCGAATAGCCACACTCTTTATTGCATCGGCGATAGCCGTAACGCTTATAACACCAGCCTCAGCCCAATCCACGCAACTTTCACCTCTAGGCGACGGCGCTGACAGGGTTCGCAGAGATCAGTGGCACCTGGGCTATTTGGAGGTAAGTCGGGCACACCGACTGAGCGAAGGCGAGGGAGTGACCGTTGCAGTACCCGACACCGGAGTGGATCCGCATCCCGACCTTCGCAACAATCTGCTACCAGGCACCGACATCATTCCCGGCGGTGGCGGCGACGGCCGCCGCGATCTAGATAGCCATGGGACTGCAATGGCTGGATTGATTGCCGCACATGGACAAGGGGGTTCGGTCGGAGCGCTCGGCATAGCCCCAAGAGCCAAGATACTTCCCATCTTCGACTCCCCACCCAACGGAGAAGGCGAGCCGGACGCTCTGGCGCAGGGAATCGATTACGCAGTCGATCATGGCGCTGGGGTGATTAGCATCTCCTCGGTCGGTTCTAGTAGCGCCCCTCTACGTCAGGCCGTGCAACGCGCCATAGCCTCCGACGTGGTCGTGGTTGCTGGCGTAGGCAACCGTCCCCGAAACCAAGCTGTCGGATACCCCGCGAATCAACCGGGGGTGATAGCAGTTGGAGGCATCGATCGCAACGGCGAGCACGCCAAGTTCTCCGTGGCGGGAGCGGAGCTTGATGTCGTTGCGCCCGCCGTAGACATCTACAGCACCAGCTACGACGGGAAGTACTCGAAGGGTGAAGGCACGTCGGGCGCAACTGCCATCGTGGCAGGGGCGGTTGCTTTGATTCGGTCGCGGTTCCCCGGCCTGCCCGCGTCGGAGGTGGCGCATCGACTCACGGCTACCGCCATCGACAAGGGGCCGCCCGGGCGCGACGACGAGTACGGCCACGGGGTGATCGACCTGGTGGCGGCGTTGACGGCAGACGTACCGCCGCTGGGTTTCGGATCGGCGACGGCGAGCGCGCCGGCTGCCGGAGCCTCGAGCACGACGGCGGCCGGTCAGCCGAGCGACGACGGCAACCCTGGCTCCGTCGTGCGTGGGTGGATAACCCTCGGCGTGCTGGTGGCAGCGGGTGTGGCGTGGGTGCTGATCGCGCGACGGCGTAGGCGGGACGACCCACCGCCCCGGATCAGCCGCTGACGCCCACCTGGTGAAACGGGAAGGCCAGTCCCCCGCACCGAACCGGCGCGGATGTACCGCTGACCACGCTACGACGTTAGCCTGGGAGCCAGCGCTAAGGAGGACGCGGTGACCGGCAGGAACTCAGCTCCACGGGGCTACGCCAAACCGATCGTGGTGCCCGATCGCCTGGATCTGCTTCGTGGCCCAGAGACAGGTGTAGTGCACCTACCCCGACACTTGAAGTGGTCGGGCAGTGCTCACTATGACCTGACGCAGCCCGGCAGGATCGTCGATCTCTACCGAACGGTTCTGAACGAGGCAGCAAACCAGGATGAATTGCATACCTACGTCAACAAACGCATCTTGACTGGGCTCTGGGCATCCATCTGGCTGCCTCCCGCGGTGCGGCACGCTTGGGAAGAACGCTTCCCGGAGTTGCGCCGTCGCCGCCAAACGGCAGCCTGACCTGATGCTGCGCCGACATCAGCGGATCGCCGAGATAGCACTCACGGCATCGGGTCAGTATGGGTTCGCTCTCGCAGGCGGATACGCCGTCAGCGCCCATGGCATGGGTGACCGTTTGAGCGGTGATGTCGACCTCTTCACCGCCTGGCAACTGCGAAACGATTTTCCCGAGGCGGTCGACGCAGTCGTCCAAGCACTCACCGAGCACGGATACCTGGTCAGCACTGTCATCCGCAATGACACCTTCGCCCGGTTGCTCCTTGAGGATCAGAAAGGATCAGAAGAGGAGCCGGACAAGTTGGAGATGTCGGCCGACTGGCGAGCGCACCCTCCCGTGACGCTGGCGGTCGGGCCTGTGCTGCACCCCGACGATGCCGTGGCAAACAAGATGTGCGCTCTCTATGGCCGGGCAGAGGCACGCGATTTCCTCGATGTCGACGTGGCCTTGACCAGTGGTCGATACTCCCGGAAGCGTCTTCTGGAGTTGGCCTCAGCAGCCGACCCCGGCTTTGACCCTGCCGCGTTCGCAGCCGCGTTGGGGTCGCTCGACCAGGTCACCGACGCCGATTTCGACTGTTACGGTCTGCCCACATCTGCTCTGCCAGCGATAAGGGAACGTTTCGCAGACTGGCGCGCAGAGATCCTTGCATCGCTGGAGTTCCCGCAACCCTGACGGTGGGTGGTACTCAGTGATGTCGGGCCAACGCGAGCATCCAGTCGCCTCGCGCGGCTTTCGGCCAGAGTCACCGCCCCGGGGAGGCGGCCGGTAACGTCGGCGACGTGTCAGACGCCGCGCCACTTCGCCTCGTGCTCGCCTCGGCGAGCCCCGCCCGTCGCAAGAGCCTCCAGGCTGCCGGCATCGAGCCGGACGTGCTGGTCAGCGGGGTGGACGAGTCTCTCGTCGTCACCGACCGGGCCGAGGAACTGTGCCTGGAACTGGCCCGCCTGAAGGCCCAGGCGGTGCTCACCCGGCTACGGCCGACCGACGACGAGCGGACGCTGGTGCTCGGCTGCGACTCGGTCCTCGCCTTCGACGGCGAGATTCTCGGCAAGCCGGCCGACTCGGCCGACGCGACTCGGCGCTGGGAGCGGATGCGGGGCCGCAGCGGCGTGCTGCACAGCGGGCACTGCCTGATCGACATCGTGGCCGGCCGGCGGGCCGAGGCGGTCGCCTCCACCACCGTGCACTTCGCTGACATCAGCGACGACGAGATCGCCTCGTACGTGGCCACGGGCGAGCCGCTCGCGGTGGCCGGCGCGTTCACCATCGACGGGCTGGGCGGGCCGTTCGTGGAGCGGATCGAGGGCGACCCGGGCACGGTCGTCGGGCTCAGCCTGCCGCTGCTGCGCCGCCTCCTCGCCGACCTGGACTGCCGGATCACCGATCTGTGGACGAAGGTCGCGCCCGGCAACCAGACGGTCGAACCGCTCGGTTAGCGTCGCCGGCATGACCACCAAGTCGATCCCGCTCACCGAGGAGCTGCACGCCTACCTGGTCGGGCACGGCTCGCCGCCCGACGAGATCATGCGTGACCTGGCCGAGGAGACCCGGGCGGTGCTCCCGCAGCACGCCCAGATGCAGGTGGCGCCGGAGCAGGCGGCCTTCCTGACCTTCCTCACCCGGCTGCTCGGCGTACGGCAGGCGGTCGAGGTCGGTACCTTCACCGGGCTCTCGTCGCTGGCCATCGCCCGCGGGCTGGCCGAGGGCGGGCGGCTGACCTGCTTCGACATCTCGGAGGAGTACACCGGCATCGCCCGGCACTACTGGGACCGGGCGGGGGTGGCCGACCGGATCGAGCTGCGGATCGGGCCGGCCGGTGACCGACTGCACGAACTGCCGCACGAGCGCTACCTCGACTTCGCCTTCATCGACGCCGACAAGACCGGCTACCCGATCTACTGGGCCGAGCTGGTGCCGCGGATGCGCCCGGGTGGCGTCATCGCGGTCGACAACGTGCTGCGCGGCGGCCGGGTGATCGCCCCGCAGAACGCCGACGACCGGGCGATCGCCGCGTTCAACGACGAGGTGCTCGCCGACGTCCGGGTGGACGCCGTGATGCTGCCGGTCGCCGACGGACTGACCCTGGCGCGGGTGCACTGACCACCGCGCCCTGGGCCGCTGATTGATCCACACGGGATACGCGATATCGGGGTGTCCGCGACGCTGGGACACCCCGACATCCCGGAAACGGTGTGGATCAACGCCGACCTCCGTGTGGATCAAGCCGAGACGGCGGTCGCCGGGAGCGGCGGCTGGTCGGCCGGGTGCTGCGCGCGGAGCGCGCGGCCGAGGCGGACGGCGAGCAGCACGGCGGCCGCGATGAAGCCGGGCACCAGCAGGAAGGCCAGGTGCGGGCCCACCCCGTCGGCCACCCAGCCGAGCGCCACCGGCGCGATGCCGAAGCCGACCCCCATCGAGTACGACGCCCAGCCCGCCGCCCGGTCGGCGGCCGGCCCGGCCACCGCCAGCGCGATCGAGATGGCCAGCGGGTAGTGCAGGGCGTTGCCGAGACCGAGCACGACCAGGCCGGCGACCGCGAGCCAGCCGATCGGGGCCACCCAGAACACCGTGAACCCGGTCAGCGACACGGCCAGTGCCGCGAGCAGCAGCGGCACCGGCCGGTACCGGAGCGCGATCCGGCCGCCCAGCAGCCGCCCGAGGAACATCCCGCAGACGATCGCCGCGACCGCTGCCGAGGCGGCGCCGGCGGTCATGCCGGCGTGGGAACGGAGCACGTCGGCGGTCCAGAGCGACAGGCACACCTCGATCGAGCCGGTGACCGCCATCAGCACCCAGGCGATCCAGTACGCCCGCGGCAGCCGCCGGTCCGCCTCGCCGCCAGCGCGGACGCCGGAACCGGCCCGGGCGCCGGAACCGGCCCGGACACCAGAGCCGGCCCGGACACCAGAGCCGGCCCGGACGGCGGAGCCGGCCCGGACGGCGGAATCAGCGCGGACGGCGGACACAGCGCGGGCGCCGACGCCGGCCCGGACGCCGGAACCGGTCCGGACGGAATCAGCGCGGGCGTCGGCGGCTGGTGGGCGTACGCGGAAGGTCAGCGCGGCGAGCGCGACCAGCGCGATGAGGCCGACCTCGACGGCCATCGCCGGTCGCCAGCCCCAGCCGGCGTCGACGCTGGCGCCGATCACCAGCGGGGCCAGGATGCCCATGCCGGCGCAGGCGGCGTTGGCCTCGGTGAGCGCGGCCGGCGCGGCGGGGCCGTGCCGGGCGGTGAGCACGACGTTGACCCCGCTGATCACCATCATCCCGAAGGTGGCGATGAGCGCGACCGCGGTGATCGTGGCCGGCAGGGCGCGGAACGTGCCGAGGGCGGCGACACCGACGGCCACCCCGACCAGGCCGAGCCAGGTGGCCGGCCCTCGGCCGAACCGTCGGGCGAGGGGCGCGAAGAGCGCTCCGCCGGCCAGCGCACCGACCGCGATGCCAGTGCTGTGCAGGCCGGCGACGGCGGCCGAGGTGCCCTGCTCGTCGCGGAGCAGCGGGACGACCGGGCCGAACCCGTAGAGGAAGAACCCCCACAGCCCCAGCTGGGCGTAGGTCAGCCAGGTGATGCGGTCACGGGTGAGGCGGGGCACCGGCCTTACGCTACAAGCGCTCGACCGGTACCCCGCCGGTGGTGAGAGGCAACTCTCGGGTCAACGGACGCTGCGGGCGAACTGCCGGGCGGCCCAGACCACCCCGGCGGCGGCCAGCACCGCGATGATGCTCAGCCCCTGCCAGACCTTGTCGTCGCCGAGGTCGCCGGCGAAGAGGGCGCGGGTGCCGTCGACCGCCCAGGAGAACGGGTTCCAGTCGGCGATGCCCTGCAACCAGCCGGGCGCGAAGGTGAGCGGCAGCAGGATGCCGGAGAGCAGCAGCACCGGCTGGGCCACGGTGTTCATCAGCGGGGCCAGCGCGTCCTCGCTCTTGACCTTGAGCGCCACGCCGTAGGAGACGGCCGAGGTCATCAGCGCGATCAGGGCGAGCATGAGGTACGCCAGCAGCAGGTCGCCGATGAAGACCCGCAGGTCGAACAGGAGGGCGAGCAGGGTGATGATGACCGCCTGCACGATCAGCGACACCACGTCGCGCAGCGAGCGGCCGAGCAGCAGGGCCAGCCGGCTGACCGGGGTGACCCGGGAGCGTTCGATGACCCCGGCGCGCAGCTCGGCGATCAGGCCGAAGCCCTGGAACAGGCCACCGAAGATGGCCAGCAGCACCAGCAGGCCGGGTACGAAGATCTTGTAGGCCTCGGCCTGGCTGGGTGCGTTCAGCGCCGGCTTGAGCAGCGGGGCGAAGAGCAGCAGGTACATCACCGGCTGGAAGACGCCGACGAAGACCCAGACCGGGTTGCGCAGCAGCAGTTGGAGCTGGCGCTGGAAGATCAGCCAGGTGTCACGGGCGAGTTTCATGAGGTCTCTCCGGGTCTCGGGTCAGGACTCGCGCAGCGAGCGGCCGGTCTTGGTGAGGAAGACGTCGTCGAGGCTGGGCCGGTGCAGCTCGATGGAGCTCAGCGCCAGGCCGGCGTTGTCCACCCGGCGCAGGATCTGCGGGATGGCGGTGGCCCCCTCGTCGACGTAGAGCCGCAGCCCGCCCTCGTCGGCGGTCTCCAGCTTGTTGACGTACGGCTCGCTGTCGAGCAGCTGCGCGGCCTGCGGGGTGGCCGCGACGTCCAGCCCGAGCAGCACGACGTCGCCGGAGATCTCACGCTTCAGGTCGGCCGGGGTGCCCTCGGCGACCACCTCGCCGTGATCCATGATCGCGATCCGGTCGCAGAGCGCGTCGGCCTCGTCGAGGTAGTGGGTGGTGATGAAGACGGTCATCCCCTCGGTGCGCAGCCGCCGGATCTCGTCCCACATGTGCGCCCGGCTCTGCGGGTCGAGGCCGGTGGTCGGCTCGTCCAGGAAGACGATCTTCGGCTCGTGGATGATGCCGAGGGCGATCTCGACCCGCCGGCGCTGGCCGCCGGAGTAGGTCTTGCACTTGCGGTCGGCGTACTCGCTGAGCTGGAAGGCGTCCAGGGCGCGGACGGCCCGGCGGTGCGCCTCGGCCTTGCCGATGCCGTACATCCGGGCGTGCAGCACCAACTCCTCGCGGGCGGTGGACTCGTCCCAGGTGCTGCCGCCCTGGGCCACGTAGCCGATCCGGCGGCGCACCTCGGCCGGGTCCTTGCGCAGGTCGGCGCCGGCGATGGTGGCCTCGCCGCCGTCCGGCTCGATCAGCGTGGCCAGCATCCGCAGGGTGGTCGTCTTGCCGGCGCCGTTCGGGCCGAGGAAGCCGAAGATCTCGCCCTCCGCGACCTGCAGGTCGACCCCGCGCACCGCCTCGACGGTCTTCGTCTCCCGACCCGCCCGGGAGCGGAACGACTTCCGCAGCCCTCTGGTCTCGATCATCTCTGCTCCTGGTCGTCCGGGCCGGCGGCGGCCGGCCGGCTGTCCCTTGGGGACGGACGCTGGACGGCGCGCTCCCCCGTGTACCGCGAAAGGCTAACGCGATATAGCTCTTGTGGTCAACGTTGACTATTCGGCTGTCGGCTCGCGGCCCGCGCGCCCGCTCTCCCGCCACCCGTTCCAACCCTCCGCCTCGGCCACCTCATCAGGCAGGTACGACACACCCGAGTCGATCCGCTCGGCGATCTGTTCGCACCAGGTGGCCTCGGCCTCCGATCGAGCCACCCACAGCTCGAACATCCACGCCACGTGCGCCGGCTTGCTGACCCGGATCCAGTCGGACTCCAGCGACGCCCGCGTCGACTCGGCGCTGGCCCGCATCAGGTTCGCCCGGTTGCGCAGCGCCGCCGCCGCCTCCTGCCGCGGCAGCGCGGGAAGGAAGGAGAACGCCGCCAGGAACGGGTCGGGCTGCTGGTGCACGTGCCACCACTGGCCGCGCAGCAGCGTCTCGAACTCGTCCTCACCCTTGGCGGTGACCTCGTAGGTGGTGCGGGCCGGTCGGCCGCCGACCTGCTCGGTGGCCACCTCGCGCAGCAGCCCCTCCTCGGTCAGCTTGCGCAGGGCGTGGTAGATCGATCCCGGTTGCACGTTGGCCCACTTGTCGGCGCTCCAGCTCAGCAGTTCGCGGCGGACGTCGTAGCCGTGCACCGGCTGCATCCAACGGACCAGGCCGAGGATCATCATTCGGGTGGCAGACACCGGTCAAGCGTAATAAACAAGTTTGACTAAAGCCCCTCCGGACAGTGCGGCATCCCACACTGAGCGATCGTTAGGGCCGTCAGAGTGGCCGATACACTCCCGGTCAGTAACCACCCGGGAGGAGCCCCCAAGGTGCGCAAGGTACTCATCGCCAATCGCGGCGAGATCGCCGTACGCGTCATCCGCGCCTGCCGTGACGCCGGCCTGGGCAGCGTCGCGGTCTACGCGGACTCCGACCGGGACGCCCTGCACGCCACGCTGGCCGACGAGGCGTACGCCCTCGGCGGGGACACCGCCGCCGAGAGCTACCTGCGGATCGACAAGCTGCTGGCGGTCGCCGCGCAGGCCGGCGCCGACGCGGTGCACCCCGGCTACGGCTTCCTCTCCGAGAACGCCGACTTCGCCCAGGCCGTCATCGACGCCGGGCTCACCTGGATCGGCCCCACCCCGCAGGCGATCCGCGACCTCGGCGACAAGGTCACCGCCCGGCACATCGCCCAGCGCGCCGGCGCGCCGCTGGTGCCCGGCACCCCGACCCGGTCGGCAGCCCGGACGAGGTGATGGCGTTCGCCGTCGACCACGGCCTGCCGGTCGCCATCAAGGCCGCCTTCGGCGGCGGCGGGCGCGGGCTGAAGGTGGCCCGCACCATGGAGGAGATCCCGCACCTGTTCGAGTCGGCCACCCGCGAGGCGGTCGCCGCGTTCGGCCGGGGCGAGTGCTTCGTCGAGCGCTACCTGGACAAGCCCCGGCACGTCGAGGCGCAGGTGCTGGCCGACCAGCACGGCAACGTGATCGTGGTGGGCACCCGCGACTGCTCGCTGCAGCGCCGGCACCAGAAGCTGGTCGAGGAGGCCCCGGCGCCGTTCCTGACCGACGCGCAGCGGGCCCAGATCCACGACAGCGCCAAGGCGATCTGCCGGGAGGCCGGCTACCACGGCGCCGGCACGGTGGAGTACCTGGTCGGCGCGGACGGCACCATCTCCTTCCTGGAGGTGAACACCCGCCTTCAGGTGGAGCACCCGGTCACCGAGGAGACCGCCGGCATCGACCTGGTCCGCGAGCAGTTCCGGATCGCCGACGGCGAGAAGCTGCGGTTCACCGAGGACCCGACCCCGCGCGGGCACTCCATCGAGTTCCGGATCAACGGCGAGGACCCGGGCCGCAACTTCCTGCCCGCCCCGGGCACGGTCACCGCGCTGCGGCTGCCCACCGGCCCCGGCGTGCGGGTGGACACCGGCATCTCGGCCGGCGACGTGATCGGCGGCAACTTCGACTCGCTGCTGGCCAAGGTGATCATCACGGGCGAGACCCGTACCGAGGCGCTGGAACGGGCCCGCCGGGCGCTGGACGAGATGGTGGTCGAGGGGATGGCCACCGCGCTGCCCTTCCACCGGCTGGTCGTGCGGGACGAGGCGTTCACCGCCGAACCGTTCACCGTGCACACCCGGTGGATCGAGACCGAGTTCGACAACACCGTCCCGGCCTTCACCGCCACCGCCGGCGCCGCCGAGGCGCCGGCCGAGCGGGAGACCGTCGTGGTCGAGGTCGGCGGCAAGCGGCTGGAGGTCACCCTCCCCGCCGGCCTCGGCGGGGGTACGGCCACCGCCGCGCCCGCCGCCCGCAAGCCGGCCCGCCGCGGCGGCGGGACCAAGGCCGGTACGGCGGCCAGCGGCGACTCGCTCACCTCCCCGATGCAGGGCACCATCGTGAAGATCGCGGTGGCCGACGGCGACACGGTGGCCGAGGGCGACCTGGTCGTGGTGCTGGAGGCGATGAAGATGGAGCAGCCGCTGCACGCCCACCAGGCCGGTACGGTCAGCGGCCTGAACGCCGAGGTCGGCGCGGTGATCACCGCCGGCGCCACCATCTGCACCATCGCCTGAAACTCGGGCCGGCGGCGTCAGCGCAGGGTTTCGGCGGCCACCGCGCGGACGGCGGCGGTGAGGGCGTTCAGCACGTCCGACTCCAGCCGCCAGTGCTGCCAGTAGAGCGGGATGTCCAGGTGCCGGCCGGGCGCGAGGTCCACGCAGCGCCCGGTGGCCAGGTCGGCGGCGGCGATCTGCTCGGGCACCAGGCTCCAGCCGAGCCCCAGCCGGATCGCCTCGCTGAAGGCGGGCACCGACGGCACGTAGTGCACCGGCGGCTCCAGCGGCCGGCCGGTCACCGCGCGCAGGAACCGGTGCTGCACCCGGTCCTTGCGGTCGAAGACCACGAGCGGCGCCGTGGTCACCGCCGCCGCGGTGAGCCCGTCGGCGAAGTGGGCCGCGGCGAACTCCGGGGTGGCCAGCGCCTGGTAGCGCATCGCGCCGAGCCGGATCACCCGGCAGCCCTGCACCGCCTCCCGCTGGGCGGTGACCGCCGCGGTCACCGAGCCGTCCCGGAGCAGCTCGGTGGTGTGGTCCTGGTCGTCCTGGCGCAGGTCGAAGAAGAGGCCCGACCGCTGCGGCAGCCGGGCCAGCGCGGCCGGGAACCAGGTGGCGAGCGAGTCCGCGTTGACCACCACGGCGACCCGGGTGCGGCCACCGCCGGTCAGCGGGCCCCGCGCGTCGGCCAACGCCTCCCGCTCCAGCAGCGCGAGCTGGCCGGCGAGCCGCAGCAGCGGCCGGCCCGCCTCGGTCGCCGCGCACGGCCGGGTACGCCGGACCAGCACCTGGCCGACGGCCTCCTCCAGTGCCTTCACCCGCTGGCTGACCGCGGACGGGGTGATGTGCAGCAGCCGGGCCGCCGCCTCGAAGCTGCCCTCGGCGACCACCGCAGCGAGCGTACGCAACTGCGCCGAATCCAGGCCGTTCATAAGTTCAGCTTAAGCCGCCTCAGAACGTTTAGCTGGACTGATGTTCGGCGGCGGCTCTAGCGTCGTGCCGTGCTCACCTCCGCCGTCGCCGGGTTCTCCATGTCCATCGCGCTGATCGTCGCCATCGGCGCCCAGAACGCCTTCGTCCTGCGCCAGGGGCTGCGCCGCGAGCACGTGGTACCCGTGGTCCTCACCTGCGCCGCCTCGGACGCGCTGCTGATCGCGGCGGGCATCGCCGGGGTCGGCACCCTGGTCACCGGTCGGCCCGTCCTGCTCACCGCGATCCGCTGGGGCGGCGCCGCGTTCCTGCTCTGCTACGCCGCCCTGGCCGCCCGCCGGGCCCTGCGTCCGGGCGCGCTGCTGCCCACCGAACGCCCACCGGCCACGCTGCGGGCGACCCTGCTCGCCTGCGCCGCCTTCACCTACCTGAACCCGCACGTCTACCTGGACACCGTGCTGCTGCTCGGCGGGATCGCCCAGCAGCACCCGCACCGCTGGCTGTTCGGGGTCGGCGCCGCGCTGGCCAGCATCGTCTGGTTCACCGCGCTGGGCGTCGGGGCGCACCGGCTCGCCCCGCTGCTCGCCCGTACCGTCGCGTGGCGGCTGCTGGACGGCGTGATCGCCGCCGTGATGGCCGCGCTCGCCGTCGCGCTGCTGCTCGGCTGACCGCCGCCGACCGCACCGCCGGCCCTACCCCGGGGGTGGGCGAGGGTGTTTTCCGTGACCACCGGGGGCGGGCCGACCGGTGGTCACGGATGATTGCCGGGTGCGGTTCCTTCATGGCGCGGTCCCCGCGCACGACCTGACCTACAACGACGTCTTCATGGCGCCGGCCCGCTCCGACCTGGGCTCGCGGCTCGACGTCGACCTGGCCACCGGTGACGGTACCGGCACCACCATCCCGCTGGTGGTGTCGAACATGACAGCGGTGAGCGGACGCCGGATGGCCGAGACGGTGGCCCGGCGCGGCGCCATCGCGGTGATCCCGCAGGACATCCCGATCGAGGTGGTGGCGAACGTCGTCGCCTGGGTCAAGCAGCGCCACCTGGTGCACGACACCGCGATCACGCTCGGCCCGACCGACACCGTGGGCGACGCGATCCACCTGCTGCCGAAGCGGGCACACGGCGCGGTGATCGTGGTCGACCCGGCGGGCCGGCCGCTGGGCGTGGTGACCGAGGCGGACACCGTGGGCGTCGACCGCTTCGCCCAGCTGCGCCACGTGATGTCGACGGAGCTGCACACCGTACCGGCGGACGCCGACCCGCGGACCGGTTTCGACCGGCTCTCGGCCGGCCGGCGCCGGCTCGCCCCGGTGGTGGACGCCGACGGGCGGCTGGTCGGGGTGCTCACCCGGCAGGGCGCGCTGCGCGCCACCCTCTACAAGCCGGCGGTCGACGACCGGGGCCGGCTGCGGATCGCGGCGGCGATCGGCATCAACGGGGACGTCACCGGCAAGGCGGCGGCGCTGCTGGAGGCGGGGGTGGACACGCTGGTCGTGGACACCGCGCACGGGCACCAGGAGCGCATGATCTCCGCGCTGCGGGCGGTCCGCAAGCTGGACCCGGCGGTGCCGGTGGCGGCCGGCAACGTGGTCACCGCCGAGGGCGTACGCGACCTGGTGGAGGCCGGTGCGGACATCATCAAGGTGGGCGTCGGACCGGGTGCGATGTGCACCACCCGGATGATGACCGGGGTGGGCCGGCCGCAGTTCTCCGCCGTGCTGGACTGCGCGGCGGCGGCCCGCGACCTGGGCCGGCACGTCTGGGCCGACGGCGGCGTACGGCACCCGCGGGACGTGGCGCTGGCGCTGGCCGCGGGCGCGTCGAACGTGATGGTCGGCTCCTGGTTCGCCGGCACCTACGAGTCGCCCGGCGACCTCTACACCGAGCCGGACGGCCGGCGCTACAAGGAGAGCTTCGGGATGGCCTCGGCGCGGGCGGTCAGCGCGCGCACCGCCGACGACAGCCCGTACGACCGGGCCCGCAAGGCGGTCTTCGAGGAGGGCATCTCCTCGGCCCGGATGTACCTGGACCCGAACCGGCCCGGCGTGGAGGACCTGATCGACGAGATCATCGCGGGGGTACGCAGCGCCTTCACCTACGCCGGGGCGCGCAACCTCGCCGAGTTCCACGAGCGGGCCGTCGTCGGGGTGCAGAGCACCGCCGGCTACACCGAGGGGATGCCCCTGCCCACCAGTTGGTGAGCGGCCTGACGGTCGGCGGCGGTCACCAGAAGAGGCGGCGGATCACCACCCGCGCCGCCTCCCGGGGATCGCCGCCGACGCGCTCCGGCAGCGCCCCGGAGAGCCAGAGCGTGGCGAAGCCGTGCACGATCGACCAGGCGGCCAGGGCGTCCTGCCCCGGGTCGGCGCCCGGCCGGGCGGGCAGCGCCGCCACCCCCGAGTTGAGCGCTGCGCCGGCCCGCTCCCGCGCCGCCCGCACCTCGGCGTCGTGCACCCGGTAGAGCTCCGGGCGGAACATCACCTCGAAGTGCGCGCGGTGCCCGACCGCGAAGTCGACGTACGCGACGCCGGCCTCCAGCAGGTCGCCGCCGGCCCCGTGCAGCCGGGCGGCCAGCAGGTCGAAGCCCTCGACGGCGAGCGCGGTGAGCAGCCCGGCCTTGTCGCCGAAGTGGTGCGCCGGCGCGGCGTGCGAGACGCCGGCCCGACGGGCCAGGTCGCGCAGGCTGAGCGCGGTGACGCCGGACTCCTCGATCGCCTCCACAGCGGCGGCGAGCAGGGCGCGGCGCAGGTCGCCGTGATGGTAGCCACGTGTGCCGGTCATCCCGGAATCCTAACTTGCCATTGACAAGATGACGCCCGCGAGGGCAATCTTGTCGGCGACAAGATTGGTTTCCTGGGAGGTATCGATGGCTCCGCTGATCGCGCTCGTCGCCGGCACCGCGCTCGCCCGGCTGGCCGGCCTGCTGGGTGTGGGCGCGCTCGACGGCTGGCACCCCGCGCTGCGGGTCGGGCTGGCCCTGATGTTCGTACTGACCGGCTTCGCGCACTTCGCCGAGCCACGGCGGTCGGGGTTGATCGCGATGGTGCCGCCCGGGCTGCCCCGGCCGGACCTGCTGGTCACCCTCACCGGCGTGCTGGAACTGGCCGGCGCGGCGGCGCTGCTGGTGCCGGCCACCGCCGGTTGGGCGGCAGCGGGGCTGGCCGTGCTGATGCTCGCCATGTTCCCGGCCAACGTCTCCGCCGCCCGGCGCGGGCTCACCCTCGCCGGCAAGCCGGTGACCCCGCTCTGGCCGCGCACCGCACTCCAGGTCGTGTTCGTCGGCGCGGCCGCGGCAATTTCGTTTGGGGCCTGACAATCAGGGGGCTAACATACCCTCGTGCATCTGGTCACCCTTCACGACGTACCGATCGGCCGACTCCTGGTGGTCGCCGGCCACGTGGTCAGCCAGCGGTGGAACCGCCTCCTGGCGGAGCAGTTCAACCTCACCCAGGCCGGCATGGTCACGCTGATGACGCTCGACAAGCACGGCGCGCTGCCGCACGGCGAGGTCGCCCAACGCTGCTTCGTCCGGCCGGCCACCCTGACCGGCATCATCGACACCCTCGAGCGCGACGGGCTGGTCGAGCGACAGCGCGACGAGAGCGACCGGCGCAGCATCCGGCTCGCCATCACCGACGCCGGCCGGGCGCGGCTGGGGGCGTTGACCAGCCTGATCCAGTCCAATCCCCCGCTCACCTCGGTCGACGCCGACCCGGCGAAGGCCGCCGTGATCCGCGAGTTCCTGCTCGAGGTCATCGGTAGCGCGGAGGAACCGTCCGGGCCGGGCCGCGCCGGCCTGCCGGGAGGTCCGGCGTGCTGATCCGACTGCTCCGCGACCAGCTGCGCCCGTACCACCGGGCGCTCGCCGCGGTGGTGCTGCTGCAGTTCGTCGGCACCATGGCCTCGCTCTACCTGCCGAGCCTCAACGCCGACATCATCGACCTGGGCGTGGCCCGCGGCGACACCGACTACATCCTGCGTACCGGCGGCTGGATGCTGCTGGTCAGCCTGGCGCAGATCGTCTGCTCGATCGGCGCGGTGCACCTCGGCGCGCGGACCGCGATGGGCTTCGGCCGGGACGTCCGGGCCGCGGTCTTCACGCACGTGAACCGGTTCTCGGCCCGCGAGGTCGCCCGGTTCGGAGCGCCGTCGCTGATCACCCGGAACACCAACGACGTCCAGCAGGTGCAGATGCTTGTGCTGATGAGCTGCACCATGCTGGTGGCCGCACCGATCATGAGCGTCGGCGGCGTGGTGATGGCGCTGCGCGAGGACGTCGGCCTGTCCTGGCTGATGCTGGTCAGCGTGCCGGTGCTCGCCGTCGCGCTCGGGCTGGTGACCCGGCGGATGGTGCCCGGCTTCCGGCTCATGCAGACCCGCATCGACGCGGTGAACCGGGTGCTGCGCGAGCAGATCACCGGCATCCGGGTGGTCCGGGCGTTCGTCCGCGAGCCGTACGAGACGCGCCGCTTCGCCACGGTGAACGCCGACCTGACCGCGACCGCGCTGCAGACCGGCCGGCTGATGGCGCTGGTCTTCCCGGTGGTGATGCTGGTACTCAACGTCTCCAGCGTCGCGGTGCTCTGGTTCGGCGCGCAGCGGGTGGACGCCGGGGCGATCCAGGTGGGCGCGCTGACCGCCTTCCTGCAGTACCTGATGCAGATCCTGATGGCGGTCATGATGGCCACCTTCATGCTGATGATGGTCCCGCGCGCGGCGGTCGGCGCGGAGCGCATCGTCGAGGTGCTGGACACCGACTCGTCGGTGCTGCCCCCGGCGGCGCCGGTCACCGAGGTGCCGACGCGGGGCGAGCTGGAGCTGCGCGGGGTGCGGTTCCAGTACCCGGGCGCGGCCGAGCCGGTGCTGCGGGACGTCTCGTTCCGGGTCACCGCCGGGACCACCACGGCGATCGTCGGCAGCACCGGCGCGGGCAAGACCACCCTGCTGTCGCTGATCCCCCGGCTGGTCGACGTCACGGCCGGCGCGGTGCTGGTCGACGGGGTCGACGTGCGCGAGCTGGCACCGGACGAGCTGTGGCGGCGGATCGGCCTGGTGCCGCAGCGGCCCTACCTGTTCACCGGAACGGTGGCGAGCAACCTGCGCTACGGCAACCCGGACGCCACCGACGCGGAACTGTGGGCGGCGCTGGAGATCGCCCAGGCCCGGGACTTCGTGGCCGCGATGCCGGAAGGGCTGGCGGCACCGATCGCCCAGGGCGGCACCAACGTCTCCGGTGGACAGCGGCAGCGGCTGGCGATCGCCCGCGCGCTGGTCCGCCGGCCGGAGATCTACCTCTTCGACGACTCGTTCTCCGCGCTCGACCTCGGCACCGACGCGCGGCTACGGGCGGCGCTGCGGCCGGTCACCGCCGACGCCGCCGTGGTGATCGTGGCCCAGCGGGTCTCCACGATCGTCGACGCCGATCAGATCATCGTGCTGGAGAACGGGGGCGTGGTCGGGGTGGGCCGACACGGACAGCTGCTGAAGTCCTGCCCGACCTACGCGGAGATCGTCGCCTCCCAGCAGACGGCGGAGGTGCCGGCGTGAGCGAGCGCAACGAGCGAGTCGCCCGGCAGAGCGCGGCCGAACCGCAGGCCGGCGTCGGCACGAGTGAGCAGCAGGGGGCCCGGGCGGCCGTACCCGCGCAGAAGCCGGCGGCCGACGGGCCGACGCCGAAGCGGTTGCCCGGCGGCGGGCAGCGCGGCCCCGGCTGGATGGGCGCCGGGATGCCCGCCGAGCGGTCGATGAACTTCGGGCCGTCCGCGCGGCGGCTGCTCGGCCGGCTCCGGCCGCACCGGCTCCACCTCGGCGCGATCATCGCGCTGGCGGTGGTCAGCGTCGGGCTCAGCGTGATCGGTCCGAAGGTGCTCGGCCACGCCACCGACCTGATCTTCACCGGGGTGATCGGCCGGCAACTGCCGGCGGGCACCACCGCCGAGCAGGCCGTGGCCGCCGCCCGGGCGGCCGGCAACGACAGCTTCGCCGACATGCTCGCCAGGATGGACGTGGTGCCCGGGGTGGGCGTCGACTTCGCCGCGCTGGGCCGGGTGCTGCTGCTCGCGCTCGGGCTCTACCTCGCCGCCAGCCTGCTGATGTGGTGGCAGGGCTGGCTGCTCAGCGGCGTCGTGCAGCGGACCGTGCAGAAGCTGCGCGCCGACGTGGAGGACAAGCTCAACCGGCTGCCGCTGCCCTACTTCGACCGGCAGCCGCGCGGCGAGCTGCTGAGCCGGGTCACCAACGACATCGACAACATCTCGACCAGCCTCCAGCAGACGCTGAGCCAGCTGCTCACCTCGCTGCTCACCGTGGTCGGCGTACTGGCGATGATGTTCTGGATCTCGCCGCTGCTGGCCCTGATCGCCCTCGTCGCGGTGCCGCTCTCGGTGCTGGTCACCCAGCGGATCGCCAAGCGGTCGCAGCGCCAGTTCATCGCCCAGTGGACGCACACCGGCCAGCTGAACGGCCAGATCGAGGAGGCGTTCACCGGCCACGAGCTGGTCAAGGTCTTCGGCCGCCAGCGGGAGGTGGAGGCCGCCTTCGCCGCCAAGAACGAGGAGCTGTTCAAGGCCAGCTTCGGCGCCCAGTTCATCTCCGGGATCATCATGCCGTCGATGATGTTCATCGGGAACCTCAGCTACGTGGCGATCGCCGTGGTCGGCGGCCTGCGGGTGGCCACCGGGGCGATGAGCCTCGGCGACGTGCAGGCGTTCATCCAGTACTCCCGGCAGTTCACCCAGCCGCTGACCCAGGTCGCGTCGATGGCCAACCTGCTCCAGTCCGGGGTGGCCTCGGCCGAGCGGGTGTTCGCGGTGCTCGACGCCGCGGAGCAGAGCCCGGACCCGGCCGAGCCGGCCCGGGTGCGCGAGCCGCGCGGCCGGGTCGAGTTCGAGCACGTGTCGTTCCGGTACGAGCCGGACAAGCCGCTGATCGAGGACCTGTCGCTGGTGGCCGAGCCGGGTCACACGGTGGCCATCGTCGGCCCGACAGGGGCCGGCAAGACCACCCTGGTCAACCTGGTCATGCGCTTCTACGAGCTGGACGCCGGCCGGATCACCCTGGACGGGGTGGACGTCACCACGATGCGCCGCGACGACCTGCGCGGCCGGATCGGGATGGTGCTGCAGGACACCTGGCTCTTCGGCGGCACCATCCGGGACAACATCGCCTACGGGCGTCCGGACGCCACCGACGAGGAGATCCTGGCCGCCGCCCGGGCCACCTTCGTGGACCGGTTCGTCCGCAGCCTGCCGGACGGCTACGACACGGTGATCGACGAGGAGGGCAGCAACGTCAGCGCCGGCGAGAAGCAGCTGATCACCATTGCCCGGGCGTTCCTGGCCGAGCCGTCGCTGCTGATCCTGGACGAGGCGACCAGCTCGGTGGACACCCGTACCGAGGTGCTGCTCCAGCGGGCGATGGCCGCGTTGCGGTCGGACCGGACCAGCTTCGTGATCGCGCACCGGCTCTCCACCATCCGGGACGCTGACCTGATCCTGATGATGGAGGACGGCCGGATCGTCGAGCAGGGCACGCACGAGGAGCTGCTCGCCGCCGGCGGCGCGTACCACCGGCTGTACCAGGCCCAGTTCGCCCGACCGGTAGTCGACGACGAGGTCGACGCCGAGCCGGTGGCGCGGTGACGGTCAGCGGTGGACCCGGTCGAGGAAGTCCCGCAGCAGCCGCACCACCTCGTCGAGGTGGGTCTCCAGCAGCCAGTGCCCGCCGTCGAGCAGGTGCAGCTCCGCGTCGGGCAGGTCCCGCAGGTAGGCGCGCGCCGCGCCGGCCGGCATGTAGCCGTCGTGCGGCCCCCAGACGATCAGCGTCGGCGGCCGGTGGGTCCGCAGGTACTCCTGTTGGCGGGGGAACCACGCGACGGTGCTGCCCTGGTCGGCCAGCAGGCGGACCAGATTGTGCCGCCGCGCCGGTTCGGCCCGTACCAGAGCCCAGGACAGCCGCCACAGGTCGGGGCTGACCCGGTCGGTCAACCCGTCCGGCAGCTCACCGAGGAACTCGCCGCGGAAGCCCGCCTCGCTGACCGCCTCGGCGAGGCGGGCCCGGCCCTCGTCGGTCGGGTCGCGCCAGAACCGCTTCAGCGGCTCGTACTTGGGGCCGTGCTGGTCGGGGTAGATGTCGCCGTTCTGGATGACCAGGCCGGCGACCCGCTCCGGCGCGGCCATCGCCAGCCGCAGCCCGAACTGGCTGCCGTAGTCCTGCAGGTAGATCACGTAGCGGGTGAGCGACAGCACCTCGGCGAACCGGCGCAGCAGCTCGGCGTAGGCGTCGAAGGTGTACCCGAACCGGGCCGGGTCCGGCGTGTCGCTGTAGCCGAAACCCGGCAGGTCCGGCGCGATCGCCCGCCACCGGTCGCCGAGCGCGGGCAGCAGGTTGCGGAACTGGAACGACGACGACGGGTAGCCGTGCGGCAGCAGCACCACCGGGGCGTCCGGCGGCCCGGACTCCCGGTAGAAGACGTCGATCCCGTCGACGTCGACGGTGCGGTGCGCGACAGCTGCGTGGGCCACGGTCTCCTCCTGACCGCCACGCTACGGCCGCACGCCCCGGCCCACGTCGGAACCGACCGGGCCGGGGGCGTCGCCGACCTGCCCGGCGCGGGTTCAGCCCGCGCCGAGCAGGTCGGCCGAGCGGGCGGCCACCACCCGGGCGACCAGCCCGAGCGCGTCGCCGGCGGGCATCGGGTCGAGCCCGCGGCCGTCGCGCAGCCGCAGCGAGACCCGTCCGTCGGCCGCCTCGCGGGGCCCGATCACCGCGACGTACGGCACCCGGCGCCGGGCGGCGCCGCGTACCCGGGCGCCCAGCGAGCCGGCGCGGTCGACCTCGGCCCGCAGCCCGGCCGCCAGCGCGTCGGCCGCGAACCGGTCGGCCGCCTCGGCCTGCCCCTCGTCGACCGGCAGCACCACCAGCTGCACCGGGGCGTACCAGGCCGGAAAGGCTCCCTGGTGCACCTCGATGAGGTACGCGAAGAGCCGCTCCATGCTGCCCACCAGGCTCCGGTGCACCAGCACCGGCCGCCGCCGCGCCCCGTCCGCGTCGGTGTACCAGAGGTCGAACTTGGCCGGCTTGTCGAAGTCGAGCTGCACGGTCGACAGGGTCGACTCCCGGCCGGCGGCGTCCACGATCTGGATGTCGATCTTCGGGCCGTAGAAGGCGGCGTCGCCGGGCGCCTCGGCGTACTCCACCCCGGCCAGGGCCTCCCGCAGCAGCTCCTCGGCCCGCGACCACTGCGCGTCGTCGCCGACGTAGCGCTGCTCCGGCCCGCGCAGCGACAGCCGGAAGCCGGCGGGCCGTACGCCGAGCGCCGCGTGCGCCTCGCGGATCAGCCCGAGGATGGCGGCGACCTCCGCACCCACCTGCTCCAGGGAGCAGAAGTTGTGCGCGTCGTTGAGCGAGATGGCGCGCACCCGGGACAGCCCGCCGAGCACCCCCGAGCGCTCGGCCCGGTACATCCCGCCCAGCTCGGCGATCCGCAGCGGCAGCTCGCGATAGGAGCGCCCCCGAGCCCGGTAGACCAGGGCGTGGTGCGGGCAGAGCGCCGGCCGGAGCACGAACTCGTCGTCGGCACTGAGCCGCAGCGGCGGGAACATGTCGTCGGCGAAGTAGTCGAGGTGGCCGGAGATCTCGAAGAGCTGCCGTTTGCCCAGCGGCGGGGAGTAGACGTGCCGGTAGCCGGCCCGGCGCTCCAGCTCCCGCACGTACTCCTCGACGGCGTGCCGGGCGGCGGCGCCGGCCGGCAGCCAGATCGGCAGTCCGGCGCCGGCCAGCGGGTCGGAGACGAACAGGTCCAGCTCCCGGCCGAGCCTGCGGTGGTCGATCATGTCGCGCTCCTGGTTCGGGTACGCCCCACGGGCGAGCCGGTCCGGAACGCCACGAGGCCCCGGGGCGGATCGCCCCGGGGCCTCGTCGACGGATTGGTCAGTACGGCGCGCCGGGGTCTCCCGGCGTCGTGGTCAGCACCGCACTGCGCATGCCGCGACGGTACGCCGGCCGCGGCGCGGCCCGCACCCGCATTTCCCGGCGGAGCGCGGCCGGGCGGACGGGGAGCGGTGGCGGGCCGCCGGCACGGGACCTGCCGGCGGCCCGCGGCGGCCCGCCGTCGGAAACGGGGGACCCGACGGTCCTGGGCCGCGCGCCGACAACGGTACGCCGACGACCGCCGATCCGCCGACCGCCGACGCCTGCGTCACTTCCCGGACGTCCGATCGTTGGACCTCCGGTGGCGCAGCCGTGTCGGCGGTCACCACCGGCCAGGGCCGTTCCCGGTGGCACCGGCGGAGACGTCAGGCTCGTTACACCCAATCGGCCCCGTCCGGCGAGGTGGCAGTCGTGCCCGAACTACTCACTGAGGTCGCATCGCCGACCTGGGCGTACCTCGCGCTGCTCGGACTGCTGGTCGCGGACGCCTTCGTGCCGGTGATCCCCACCCAGGTCGTCATGATCACCGGCGGCGCGCTGACCGTGTACGGCGGGCTGAACCTGCCGCTGACCATCGCCGTCGGCGCGCTCGGCGTCTTCGCCGGCGACCTGGTCTGTTACCTGCTCGGCCGGAGCGCGCCCGGCCGCCGGCCGCCCCGACCCGGCGGACCGGGCCGGGCCCGGCGGGTCGCCGGCCGGGTCACCCGGGGCCTGCGCCGGCCCGGCCCGCTGGTGATCCTGCTCTGCCGGTTCGTACCGGGCGGGCGGATGGCGGCCTGCTTCTCGGCCGGGCGCAGCCGGTACCCGTACCGCCTCTTCCTGCTCTACGAGGCGATGGCCGCGCTGGCCTGGGCGTCGTACGGAGCGCTGGTGGGGCACCTGGGCGGGACCGCGCTGACCGGGTCGGCGTGGCGGCTGGCTGTGGTCGCCGGGGTGGCGGCGCTCGGCTTCGCGGCCGCCGGCTGGGCGATCACCCTGCTCAGCGCCCGCCAGCAGCCCCCCACCCCGGCCGAGGCGACCGCCGACTAGCCGCCCGGGGCGGGGCTCGGCCCGCCATGCCGGCGACATGGCGGTGTCCGGGTCCGGTCGATACCGCCACATCGGCGACCCGGAGTCGATCAAGCCCGACCTCTAGGGGTGGTCCCCGGGATCGATTTCGGTGTCCGGCCCCGATCCGTTTCGGGTGGTTCCGGCGGCAGGCTGAGGCATGCCTGGAATCCGGAACAGTGGCCTGCTGGCCCTCGGCGGGATCGCCCTGGCGGCGCTGCTCGCCGTGATCGGTCACCTCGAGGTGAACGAGGACCTGAATCCCTGGTCGCTGACCGTCAGCGACTACGCCGTCTCCGACCGGGGCGGCGTGATCGACGTGGCCATGGTCGTGCTCGCGGTGGCCACCGCCGCACTCCTGCCCGCCCTGCGGCGGGCCGCCCCGCCACCCGACGGCGGCCGGCCCGACGCCCGCCGGGCCGGGGCTCGCCAGACCGGTGCCCGCCAGGCCGGGGCCGGGCGGCTGACCGAGGTGCTGCTCGCCGCGTGGGTCGGCGGGCTGCTGCTCGCGGCGGTCGTGCCGACCAACGAGCCCGGGCTGCCCATGGACACCGCCGCCTACGTGCACCGGTACGCCTCGGTGGTCGCCTTCCTCGCGCTGCCGGTCGGCGGCTGGCTGCTCGCCCGCCGATTGCCGGACGCCGCCGGCCGCTGGGTACGCGGATTCGCCCTGGCCAGCCTGACCCTGGCGGCGGTGATGGTCTGGTCGGCCTACCCCGGTGACCGGGTCCTGCTCGGCCTGATCGAGCGGCTGCTCATCCTCACCGAGGTGGCCCTGCTCGCCACGGTCGCGCTGACCCTGCTCCGCCGCGTGGAGCACGCCGTCCCGGTGCCCGGTGCGACCGGCGTGCCGGGGTGGCGCGGGCGGCACCCCGGGGCCACGATCGACGAGCCCCGGCGGCGGGTCACTCCAGTTCGTGGAGCATGAGCTGGCGGGCCGCCTCGGTGATCGAGCCGGAGAGCGACGGGTAGATCGTGATGGTCTGGGCCAGCTCGTTGACGGTGAGGTTGTTCTCCACCGCCATGGTGATCGGCAGGATCAGCTCGCTGGCCTTCGGGGCGACCACCACGCCGCCGATCACCTGGCCGCTGGCCGGCCGGCAGAAGAGCTTCACGAAGCCGTCGGCCAGGTCGGCCATCTTGGCCCGGGCGTTGCCGGAGAGCGGCAGCATCACCTGCCGGGCCGGCACCTTGCCGGCGTCCACCTCGTCCTGGGAGACGCCGACGGTGGCCAGCTCCGGGTCGGTGAAGACGTTCGCCGCGACGGTACGCAGCCGCAGCGGCCGGACCGCCTCGCCGAGCGCGTGCCACATCGCGATCCGACCCTGCATGGCGGCGACGCTGGCCAGCGGCAGCACTCCGGTGCAGTCGCCGGCGGCGTAGATGCCGGGGACGTTGGTGCGGGACACCCGGTCGACCGTGACGTAGCCACCCTTGGCCAGCTCGACGCCGTACTCGGCCAGGCCCAGGTTGGCGGTGTTCGGGATGGAACCGACGGCGATCAGCGCGTGCGAGCCGTACACCTTGCGGCCGTCGGAGAGCTCGACCTCGACGCCGCCGTCGGTCCGGCGGACCGCGTCGGCCCGGGAGTTGTTCAGGATGCTCATGCCGCGGTTGCGGAAGACCCGCTCGATGGCCATCGCCGCGTCGGCGTCCTCGTGCGGCATCACCCGGTCGCGGCTGGAGACCAGGGTCACCTCGACGCCCATCGCGAGGTAGGCGCTGGCGAACTCGGCGCCGGTGACGCCGGAGCCGACCACGATCAGGTGCTCGGGCAGCTCGGGCAGGTCGTACACCTGGCGCCAGGTCAGGATGCGCTCGCCGTCCGGTACGGCGGTGGGCAGCTGGCGCGGCGTGGCGCCGGTGGCGATCAGCACGGTGGACGCGTCGATGGAGTAGTCGGCGCCGCCCTCGGCCGGCGTGACGACCACCCGGTGGGTGTGCCCCAGGGTGTCCTCACCCAGCCGGGCGCTGCCGGCGACGAAGGTCACCCCGGCCTTGAGCAGCTTGGCGTGGATGTCGGCGGACTGGGCCAGGGCGAGCCGCTTGACCCGCTCGTGCACCGCCCGGGCGTCGACGGTGACCGCCTCCAGCCCGTCGGAGTGCACCCCGAACTCCTCGGTGTCCCGGTAGCCGGTCACCACCTCGGAGCTGGCGATGAAGGTCTTCGACGGGACGCAGTCGGACAGCACGCACGCCCCGCCGGCGCCCTCGGCCTCCACCACGGTGACATCAGCGTCCAGCTGGGCGGCGACCAGCGCCGCCTCGTACCCGGCCGGCCCACCGCCGATGATCACGATCCGGCTCACAGCGCTCGCCCTTCGTCGATGCTCACAGTGACTTTCTTCTCCCGAACGCGCTCGACACGCACCGTCGTATTCTCCCCCACCGGCCGGCCGGGCTATCGTCATCGCCGTGCGTCATTACGCCGCCTACGGCTCAAACCTCGACCCCGCCCGGATGCGCGCCTACTGTCCGCATTCGCCGATGGTGGGCACCGGCTGGCTGGAGGGCTGGCGGCTCACCTTCGCGGGCGAGGACGTGATCGGCTGGGAGGGCGCGGTCAGCACCGTCGTCGAGTCCCCCGGCGACCGGGTGTTCGTGGCGCTCTACGACATCCACCCGTACGACGCCGCCCAGCTCGACGAGATCGAGGGGGTGACCTCCGGCACGTACCGCAAGCTGCACGTGCGGGTCTCGACCCTCGACGGGGACGTCACCGCGTGGATCTACGTCTTCGACGGCTACGAGGGCGGGCTGCCCACCTCGTGGTACCTCTCGGAGATCGCGAACGCCGCCGAGAAGGCGGGCGCGCCGGACGACTACGTCACCGAACTGCGGTCCCGTCCCACCGGCACCGCTTCGGCCTAGCCGCGCGTATCCCACGACCCACAGTCTGCTCCCAGCCGGGACCGCCCGGCGAGGCGGCCCCGGCCAGGGTCGTCAATCACACACCGGTGGCCGGTACCACCCGCTCGTACATGTCCGTCCAGCGCACCTCGCGCAGCCCGACCGACCGGTAGAGCCCCACCGGCGCGGTCGGGTTGGTCAGGTCCACCCCCAGCCCGGCGTACTTGCGCCCCTTCCCGGCGTACGTCGTGAAGGCGCGCCACAGCAGCGCCGCGCCCACCCCGCGCCGCCGGTACGCGGGCAGCACCGACAGCGTCCGCACGAAGCCCTCGTCCTGATCCAGCGCTTGGTCGGAGGACTGCAACGCCCCCGCGGGCACCCCGTCGACCTCGGCGAAGAACCATTCGTCCCAGAGCGTCCCGGGCACCCGAAGCGCCTCGCGCCAGCGGTCGAAGCCGGCCGGTTCGTAGTCCAGGGTGTCCCGGAACGCGGTGTCGTAGATCTGGTGGAACAGCCGCAGGTCGGCCTCGTCGCCGGCGCGCAGCGGCCGGACCGTCACGCCCGGCGGCAGCGGCGGCTCGGCGGGCAGGTCGGCCAGCTCCCGGCGCATCCGCACGTACCGCTTGGCCCGGCGGAACCCGGCCTCGGCCAGCTCGGCCGCCCAGCGCGTCTCCGGCGCGAACACCGAGGTGCGCACGGTCAGCTCCGGTCGGCCCCGCTCGGCGGCCCGTTCGGCGATCCGGTCGAGCTGCCGGGCGAGCAGCGGGGCACGCACCCCCTCGCCGCGCTCCGGGTCGACGTAGACCTCGACGAATTCGCGGCCCACGCCGGTCGGGTTCGACAGGATCGCCCAGCCGACCACCACGCCCTCGGGGTCGGTAACCAGCCAGGAGTCGCGCTGCGGGTCGACGAAGGGTGCGGTGAGGGCGTCCCGCACGTCGTCGGCGTCGAAGTCGGGGTAGCCGACGGCGAAGGTGTCGGCGGCGTGCACCACGGCCAGGATCGCGGGGATGTCGTCGAGGGCGGATCGGCGGGCGGTCCATCCGGCGGGGAGATTCACGGGGGTGATCCTGGCAGGCCGGCCCGAGGAGCGCCGCCCAATTACCGGCGGCCCGGGGAGCGCCGCCCAATACCGGCGGCCCGGGTGGGCCGGGTCTCACCGGGGGCTCAGGTGGGACCGGGTGGCGGCGAGCAGGTCCAGCAGCTCGGTGCCGTCGGCCGGGCCGAGCGCCGCGAACGCGGCGGCGGTCAGCCGGTCGGTCACCGCCTCGGCCCAGAGCCGGCGCCGCACCAGCGGCCCCACCGGCGGGTACGGCGGCGGCCAGCCGCAGGCCACCGCCCCGGCCTCCCCCTCCGGCCCGGCCAGCACCGCCTCCAGCGGGCTCATCCCGCTGGCCCGTACGGCGAGCAGGTGCGCACCGGCGAAGTGCTCGCGGAGCAGGCGCAGCCCGGCGGCGGCCCGGCCACCCGGGGTCTGCCCCGGCACGGTCACCGCGCGCCAGGCGGCGAAGAGCGGCATGCCGCTGGCGTCGGCGGCGAGGACCGCCCGGCCAAGCAGGTCGGCGAGGCGCTCCACGGCGGGGAAGGCGGCCAGCCGCTCGTCGCCCCAGCGGCAACACTCGGCGAGGCTGGCGAGGGCCACCTCGAACGGCCGGATGGTTCGGGCCGCCGTGTCCCAGCCGTCGGCCACCGCACCCGGCTCGATGAACCCGAGCGCCGCGGCGGCCGTCTCGGCCCGGACGTCGCCGAGCGCGCCGGCCCGACCGGTGATGTAGAACGCCCAGCCGGAGATGCCGAGCAGCCGGGCCCGGCGCAGCGTGATCGGGCACCGGGTGTACGCGTCGCCGAGTTCGAGCACGATCGGCTTGCTGGCCGCGGCGATCTGTTCCGGCGTCATCCGCCCGCTCCCCGCCGTCCGCTCATGCCGGCACTCCGCTGCGCTGCGTGCCGTCATGAGGCCCCGCCGCGCTGAGCCTGATGATTCGCTCGCTCCGCTCGCTCATCGGGGATCAGTCTGCCGTGCCCGGTTCGCGTCGTCAGCCCCCCTCTTCGGCGTCCAGCGCCTCCACCGCCGCCTCCACCTCGCCGGCGCGGCGGCGCGCGGCGGTGAGCGACCGTTCGGCCGCGCGACGGGCCAGCTTGGACCGGCTCAGTTCCTGCTCGACGACCGCCCGCCGGCGTTCCAGCTCGGCCAGCTCCGCCTCCACGGCGTCCAGGGCGGCGGCGCCGTCGCGTTCAGCCGCCGCCGCGCCGGCCAGCTCCGCCTCCGCCCGCTCCTGTTCGGTACGCGCCTTCGCCAGCTCCTTCTCCAGCGCCCGGCGCCGCCGGGCCCGCTCCGCCCGGGCGGCCCGTTCGGCCTGCTCCGCCCGGAGGGCGGCCCGGTCCGGGCGGCCGCGTTCCGGGCGGGGCGGCTCCGGTTCCGCCTCCTCCCCGCCGGTGACCAGCCGCAGCTGCGGCCGGGGCACCTCGCCGAAGCCGGCGTAGCTCGCCGCCCGCAGCAGCCGGCCGGCGCGGACCTGCTCGGCCACCTCGGTGTCGGAGAGCGCGGCGTTCAACGTCGCCTCCACCTCGGCCAGCGGCAGCTTCCCGGCCGCCGGCGCCCCGTCGGTCTGCGCCGCCAGCTTGCGGACCTCGCCGACCAGCGCGCCGACCACCGCCCGCCGTTGGGCGGAGAGTTCGCGCAGCCGGGAGCCGCGCAGCTCGCGCTGGGCGGACCGGAGCGACTCGGCCAGCTGGGCCAGGTCGGCGACCAGTTCGGGGCGGCGGTGGGCGAGCAGGTTGACCAGCCAGGCGGCCACGGTGGGCCGGCGCAGCTTGGCGATCTCCCGGGCGGTCTTCGGATCGCCGGCCTGACGGGCCTCGGCGGCTGCCGCGTCGCGGGCCGCGACGAACCGGTCGGGCGGAGTGCTGTAGAGCTGCTGGACGAGGTCGCGGGAGGGGCCGGCCATCGCCTCAGCCGTCGATCTTGGTACCCGGCTCCAACCGCTGGTACTCGCAGTTGGACAGCGCGGTGTACTGCCGGTCGAGTACGCCGTAGCCGTTGCTGTTGAGCAGCGCGTCGTGCGCGGCGAAGGCGCGTCGCGGCGCGACCGCCCGGATGAAGTCCACCACCTCGGAGAACTTCGACCAGGGCGCGTGGATCGGCGCGAAGAGCGTGTCGACCTGCACGTCGTCGGGGACGACCAGCGCGTCGCCGGGGTGGTAGACGACGTCGTTGAACAGATACCCCAGGTTGTCCACCACCGGGATGTCGGGGTGGATCACGGCGTGCCGCCCGCCGTAGGCGCGGACCGCCACCCCGGCGGCGGTGAACGACTGGCCCGCCTCGACCGGTTCGAGCGCCTCGGCCGCCTCGCCGAGGGTGCGGGCGAGCGAGGACGGTCCGTACACGGGCACCGGCCGCCGATCGAGCTGCCGGACCAGCGTCTCGACGTGGACGTGGTCGGGATGCTCGTGGGTGATCAGCACCGCGTCCGCCCCGTCCAGCGCCGCCGGCTCGCTGAACCCGCCCGGGTCGATGACCAGCACTCCCCCGTCGTGCTCCAGCCGTACGCAGGAGTGGGCGTACTTGGTGAGCTGCATCGTGACTCCTCGATTATCGAATCGTGACGTCCTGAGCGCAGTCTGCCGGAACCGACGTGCCGACGCGTCGCGTCTGAGGTATCGCCCCGGAGCGGGGCGGTGGAGGAAGGGACGGGGATGGACGGACGGAGAGCACGTCGCCGCGGGACGGCGCTGGTCGCGGCGGGTGTCGTCGCGCTGCTGGCCCTCGCGGGTTGCGGGAGTGGCGACTCCGGCGGTGCCCGGGACTCGGCAGCCGTGGCGCCGGGTGGGCAGGAGGGTGCCGCGGCGGACCAGAACAAGGCCGGTCCGGGGGCACCGGAGCAGGCCGGCGCGGGCGCACCGGACCTGCGGGTCGACCAGCGGGCGATCATCTACACCGGAACGATGCGGGTGCAGGTGGACGATGTGGACGCCGCCGCGCGGGAGGCGACCGCCACGGCCACCCGGGCCGGCGGTTTCGTCGGCGGCGACGAGCGGCGCAGCTCGGCGGCCGACGCGGTGGCGGAGCTTCAGCTGCGGGTGCCGGCGGCGAAGTTCAACGAGGTCGTCGACGAGATCGCGAAGCTGGGCCGCCAGCAGCGCCGGGACATCAAGACCGAGGACGTCACCGAGGAGACGATCGACCTCGACGCCCGGATCACCAGCCAGCGCGCCCGGGTGGAGAGCGCCCGCCGCCTGCTCGCCCGGGCCACCTCGATCACCGATCTGGTGTCGCTGGAGAACGAGCTGGCCCGCCGGGAGGCGGACCTCGCCTCGCTGGAGGCGAAGAAGCGCCGGCTGGCCGACCTCACCGCGCTGTCGACCATCACCGTGTCGCTGGTCGGGCCGGACGCCACCACCGCCGAGGAGGAGCCGGAGACCGGCTTCCTGGTCGGGCTGGCGGCCGGCTGGAAGGTCTTCCTCGCCTCGATGACGCTGCTGCTGACCGTGCTGGGCGCGCTGCTGCCCTGGCTGATCGCGTTCGGCGTACCGCTGACGGTGCTGCTGGTGGTGCTGCGCCGGCGGCGGCGTCGCCAGCCGGCGCCGCCGGTCAGCGCGCCGCCGCCAGTGCCCGCAGCGCGGTCTGCACCATGACGCGTACGCCCACCGCGATGGCCCGCTCGTCCACGTCGAACGAGGCGCGGTGCAGGTCCACGTTCGGGCCGGAACGGCCGACGCCGAGCCGGGCCAGCGCGCCCGGCACGTACTCCAGGTACCAGGAGAAGTCCTCGCCCCCCATGCTCTGCGGGGTCTCGGCGACGCCGTCGGCGCCGAGCGCGGCGGCGGTGGCGGCGGTCAGCACCTGGATGGCCCGGGAGTCGTTGCTCACGGGCGGGCGGCCGCGCAGGTACTCCAGGTCGACGGTGGCGCCGGTCGGCGCGATGACGTCCCGGATCACCTGACCGACGATCTTGGGCGCGAGTTCCCAGGTGTCGCGGTCCATCACCCGCAGGGTGCCGGCCGCGCACGCCTCGGACGGGATGACGTTGTACCGGGTGCCGGCCGAGGCGTGGCCGAACACCAGCAGCAGCCCGCTGTTGGCCGGCACCCGGCGGCTCACCAGCGCGGGCACCTCGGTGATCAGCCGGCCGAGCGCGTCGACCAGGTCGACGGTCAGGTGCGGCCGGGCGGTGTGGCCGCCCGGCCCGGTCAGCCGGACGGTGACGTTGTCGGCGGCCGCGGTGATCGGGCCGACCCGCAGGCCGATCTGCCCGACCGGCAGATTGGGGTCGCAGTGCAGCGCGAAGATCTGCACCACGTCGTCCAGCCCGCCGGCCTCGATGACCTCGAGCGAGCCGCAGGGCAGGATCTCCTCGGCCGGCTGGAAGATCAGCCGGACCCGGCCGGGCAGCTCGCCGCGGTCGGCGAGCTGGGCCAGCAGCATGCCCACACCGAGCATGATCGAGGTGTGCACGTCGTGGCCGCAGGCGTGGCAGACCCCGTCCACGGTCGAGCGGTACGGCACGTCCTTGACGTCGGTCAGCGGCAGCGCGTCGATGTCGGCGCGCAGCGCGACCACCGGACCGTCCGGGCGGCCGTCGATGTCGCAGATGACCCCGTTGCCCTTGGGCAGCAGCCGCGGGTTCAGCCCGGCCAGGGAGAGCTCCCGGGCGACCAGCGCGGCGGTCTCGAACTCCTCGCCGGAGAGCTCGGGGTGGGAGTGGATGTGACGGCGGGTGGCGATGAGCCCGGGTACCCGGAGGGCGAGAAGGTGGTCCAGCTCGAACGGCAGGGGTTGGGACCCGGTGGGCGCCTCCGGCCAGGACGACGCCAGCTGGCTGCCCGTGGGCAGCGTCAACGCACTCGTCACGTCGAATTCTCGATCACTAGAGATGGATGGATCATCAGGAACAGCAGACAGCCTAGACCTCCGGCGGTGACGCTGCGCAACCTCGTTACGGTAGTGATCGGACCGCACAGCGTCACGAATGCCCTGCTGAGAGCGCTCGTAGATCTGCGGGACAGCAGGTAGATCGCGATTGAACGCCGTCATCTGCCCCACACCTCCTACAACGCGTAACCGTTTCGCGGGTCACGAAGTCGAGCGCCGACCTCGGGCCGTTGTTCCGAATTGTCGCATTAGTCGGTTCGATGAACTGACACTCCGACAATTACCCGACCACTCTCGGCAACGAGGCATCCGCCGACGTTCACACGTCCGGGCACCATCCGACCGCACACGGTGTGCGTCCCCGATCACCCGGCCGGGTTACCCGTAAACCTCCCCGGCACACGCCGCGGCCGGTGGGCCGCGCCGCCCCGGGGGACGCGGGGTTCCGGCGGCGTCGCCGGGCCCGCTCCACGCCTGCGCCGCCGATCGGCGGCGGGGTACCTGCTGAAACTGTAGCGCCGCGCCGGCGGCACCGACGCGCCCGGCGAAGTGCCCGGGCTCCGGTGACCGGCCCGGGCACGCCGGCGGCCACCGGCGACGCGTCGACGGCGTCGCCGGTGGCCGCCGGCGGTCGGGCTCAGAACTGGTCGGACGGGCGGTACAGCCCCCAGACCTCCCGCAGCGTTCCGCAGACCTCGCCGACGGTGGCGCGGGCGCGCAGCGCCGCCTTCATCGGGTAGAGCACGTTCTCGGTGCCGGAGGCGGCGGCGCGCAGGTCGGCCAGGGCCCGCTCCACGGCGCCGGCGTCCCGGGTACGGCGCAGCTCGGCCAGCCGCTCCGCCTGCGCCTTCTCGATCGCCGGGTCGACCCGCAGCGGCTCGTACGGCTCCTCGGCGTCGATGGCGAACCGGTTGAGCCCGACCACCACCCGCTCGCCCGAGTCGATCTCCTGGGCGATCCGGTACGCCGACTGCTCGATCTCCCGCTTCTGGAAGCCGGCCTCGATGGCGTCGACCGCCGAACCGTGGTCGAAGACCCGGTCCATCAGCTCGGTCGCCGCCGCCTCCAGTTCGGCGGTCATCGCCTCCACCACGTACGACCCGGCGAACGGGTCGACGGTGGCGGTCAGGTCGGTCTCGTACGCCAGCACCTGCTGGGTACGCAGCGCCAGCCGGGCGGCCTTCTCGGTGGGCAGCGCGATCGCCTCGTCGAAGCTGTTGGTGTGCAGCGACTGGGTGCCGCCGAGCACCGCGGCCAGCCCCTGCACCGCGACCCGGACCAGGTTCACCTCGGGCTGCTGGGCGGTCAGCTGCACCCCGGCGGTCTGGGTGTGGAACCGCAGCATCATCGACTTCGGGTTCTTCGCGCCGAAGTCGTCCCGCATCAGCCGGGCCCAGATCCGCCGCGCGGCCCGGAACTTGGCCACCTCCTCCAGCAGCGTGGTGCGGGCGACGAAGAAGAACGACAGCCGGGGCGCGAAGTCGTCCACCGCCAGCCCGGCGGCCAGCGCTGCCCGGACGTACTCGACGCCGTTGGCCAGGGTGAACGCGATCTCCTGCGCGGGCGTCGCACCGGCCTCGGCCATGTGGTAGCCGGAGATGGAGATGGTGTTCCACTTCGGCACCTCCTTGCGGCAGTAGCCGAACGTGTCGGCGACCAGCCGCAGCGAGGGCTTCGGCGGGAAGATGTACGTCCCGCGGGCGATGTACTCCTTGAGGATGTCGTTCTGGATGGTGCCGTTCAGCGCCGAGCCGGGCACCCCGTTCTCCTCGGCGACCAGCTGGTAGAGCAGCAGCAGCACCGAACCGGGCGCGTTGATGGTCATCGAGGTGGAGACCTTGTCCAGCGGGATGCCGTCGAAGAGCAGCCGCATGTCCTCGATGGAGTCGATGGCCACCCCGACCTTGCCCACCTCGCCGTGCGCGATCGGGTCGTCGGAGTCGTAGCCCATCTGCGTCGGCAGGTCGAAGGCGACCGAGAGGCCCATCGTGCCGGCGCGCAACAACTGGTGGTAGCGCGCGTTGGACTCGGTGGCGGTGCCGAAGCCGGCGTACTGGCGCATCGTCCAGGGGCGGGAGGTGTACATCGTGGGGTAGACGCCACGGGTGTACGGGTACTCGCCGGGGCCGCCCAGCCGGGAGTCCAGGTCCTCCGGGAGGTCGGTCGCCGTGTAGACGCCCTTGATCGGGAAACCGGACTCGCTTGACCGCCGTTCGCTCATTACCGGATGGTAGGACGAGCGGCGGCGCGGACGGGTGAGGGATACCGCACACTGCGTCGACGAAGGTCGACGGGAGGTGAACGTCCGGGCACGTACTGTCGAGTTCGGTAAACGTCCGCCGCGTCGGCTTTCGCATCGGGCGTCGGAACCAGCAAGATAGGGGGGTTGTGTCCCAGCCCCCTCGATTTCCCCCGGTGGCTTTTCTGTGACTCAGATCCCGACGTGGAGCGGCGGACCAGTCAGTCCCCCGACCGGACGCGCGGCACCCGGCACCACCATCGGTGGGCGCTACTCGCTGCGGTCGGCGGTGGGCAACGGCGGCATGGGCACGGTCTGGCGTGCCACAGACACACTCCTGCGCCGGGACGTGGCGGTGAAGGAGGTCGTCCTCCCGCCGGGGCTGGCGCCCAGCGACCGCGACGCCATGTACGAGCGCACCCTGCGCGAGGCCCGCGCCGCCGCAGCCATCCAGCACCCGGCCGTGGTGCAGGTCTACGACGTGGTCACCGAGGGCGGCCGGCCGTGGATCGTGATGGAGCTGCTGGACGCCCGCAGCCTCGCCGACATGGTGATCGAGGACGGGCCGGTCGCGCCCCGGGTGGTCGCCAAGATCGGCATCGCGCTGCTCGGCGCGCTCGAGGTGGCCCACGCGATCGGTGTGCTGCACCGCGACGTGAAGCCGGCCAACGTGCTGATCTGCTCCGACGGCCGGTGCGTGCTGACCGACTTCGGGGTGGCCCGGATGCCCACCGACGTACAGCTCACCACGCCCGGGATGGTGCTCGGCTCGCCGCACTTCATCTCGCCGGAACGCGCCATGGGCCAGGAGTTCGGCCCGCCCAGCGACCTCTTCTCGCTGGGCGTGACGCTCTACACCGCGGTGGAGGGGCGGCCCCCGTTCGACAAGGGCGACCCGATCGAGACGATGCACGCGGTGGTCGAGGACCCGCCCGCCACCCCGCAGCGCAGCGGCCCGCTGACCCGGGTGCTGATGGGCCTGCTGGAGAAGGACCCGAGCCGCCGGCTGGACGTGCACACCGCCCGGGCCATGCTGCGCGAACTGCTCGCCGGCCCGCTGACCAGCACCGCGGCCGCGGTGAACTCGGTGACCGACCCCTACTCGGTGGTGCCGGTCCAACGGCCGGTGTCCGCCCCGCCGCCGGCCCAGCCGGAGCCGAAGCCCACCGGGCAGATCGGCGGCCGGGCGATGCTCGCCCCCGGCGAGTCGCTGACCGACCGGTTGGCCGCGCTGCGCCGGGGCGAGCGCCCCGGCCAGGCCGCCCTGCCGAGCGCCGCCGCGTTGGACGAGACCAGCGCCGACGCCCTGGCCGGCCCGCTGCACACGCCGACCGGCGCCATGTCGCCGCCGGCCGCACCGCGCACCGGCCGCACCTACGGCGGCGCCGACGCCACCCAGCGGGTGGGCGGCGCGGGGCAGCCGGAGGCCACCCAGCGGGTCAGCTGGGGCGCTCAGCCGGACGCCACCCAGGCGGTTCCCTACGCCGCCACGCCGGACGCCACCCAGCGGGTGGGCGGCACCTACGGCGGCGGCGCCCAGTGGTCGGTGCCGGGCACCGGCCAGCCGTGGACCACCCCGGCCGCCGCGCCCGCCGGCGGCGCCAGCCCGGTCGACCGGGTCCGCCGGGTCGGCGGGGAACTGGTCGGCACGGTCAAGGGCTGGCCCCGCAAGGTGCAGCTGGCCGCGGCCGGTGGGCTGGCCGTGGTGCTGCTGATCGGGGCGGTCGCCCTGTTCAGCGGCGGCGACGACCCCGCGCCCCCGCCGCCGCAGGCCCAGCCCACCACCGCCGCCCCGGCCGGCCCCGGTGTCGAGATGCAGGAGCACTCCGCCCGGGGCGTCCGGGTGATGGTGCCGAAGGGCTGGGAGAAGGCGACCGGCGGCGTGTACGTCGACTACCTGGACCCGGAGGACGACGGCCGCAAGGTCCGGGTGCTGAACGAGAAGTTCGGCGGCAGCAGTTCGATGCGTTGGGCCGAGGTGGCCGAAGGCGTCCTGAAGGGCTCGAAGAGCTCCTGCGTCAAGCCGTACAACCAGATCGCGATGACCGAGGCGGAGCTGGCCGGCAAGCCGGCGGCCGAGCTGGAGTACACCTGCGGCGAGGGCGACACCATGCGACACGGCGTGTGGCGCGGCGTGGTGCACGACGGCCGGGTCTACTCGTTCTACCTCACCTCCACCGACGCCAAGTTCGAGGAGAGCAAGCCGATCTTCGACGAGATGGTGAAGACGTTCCAGCTGACCGACGCCGGCTGAGGCAGGGGAAGCGGACGGGGTGATCCGCCGGCGTGCTATCAAGAGGCATGCCGGCGGACACCACTGACATCGACGACATTCGCGAGCAAGCCCGGCGCTGGCTCGACGACGACCCGGACCCGGCCAGCCGGGCGGAACTCCAGGCGGTGCTCGACCGGCTGCCGACCAGCGCCCCGGAGCTGGCCGACCGGTTCGCCGGGCCGCTCACCTTCGGCACCGCCGGGCTGCGCGGTCCGCTGCGCGCCGGGCCGAACGGGATGAACCTCGCGGTGGTCACCCAGGCCGCCGCCGGGCTGGTCGGCTGGCTCGCCGCCCAGGGCGGCTCCGGCCCGCTGGTGATCGGGTACGACGCCCGGCACGGCTCCCGCCAGTTCGCCGAGCGGACCGCCCAGGTGGCCACCGGCGCCGGCCGGCCCGCGCTGCTGCTGCCCCGCCCGCTGCCCACCCCGGTCCTGGCGTACGCGGTGCGCCACCTCGGGGCGGTCGCCGGGGTGATGGTGACCGCCAGCCACAACCCGCCGCAGGACAACGGCTACAAGGTCTACCTCGGCGCCGACCTGGGCGGTGCGCTGGGCGCCGGCGCGCAGATCGTGCCGCCGGCCGACGCCGGAATCGAGGCCGCGATCCGGGCCGTCGGCCCGCTGGCCGAGGTGCCACTCGGCCCACCCGGGCAGGTGCTCGGCGACGACCTGGTGGCGTCCTACGTGGAGCGGGCCGCCGCGGTGATCGCGCCGGACGGGCCGCGGGACCTCGCCGTGGCGTACACCCCGCTGCACGGGGTGGGGGCCGCCGTGCTCACCGCGGCCTTCGCGCGGGCCGGCTTCCCGGTGCCCGGGGTGGTGCCGGAGCAGGCCGAACCGGATCCGGCGTTCCCGACCGTCTCGTTCCCCAACCCCGAGGAGCCGGGGGCGGTGGACCTGCTGGTGGCGCTCGCCGAGTCGACCGGCGCGGACCTCGCCATCGCCAACGACCCGGACGCGGACCGCTGCGCGGTGGCCGTTCGGGACGCGACGACCGGGTGGCGGATGCTGCGCGGCGACGAGGTGGGCGTGCTCCTCGCCGACCATCTGATGCGCCGCGGGGTGAGCGGCCTCTACGCCACCACGATCGTGTCGTCGTCCCTGCTGCGGGCGATGTGCGCCACCCGGGACGTGCCGTACGACGAGACGCTGACCGGGTTCAAGTGGATCGTCCGGGCCGGCGGTGGCAGCGCCCCGCTGGTCTTCGGCTACGAGGAGGCGCTGGGCTACTGCGTGGCCCCCGACCACGTACGCGACAAGGACGGCATCACCGCCGCGCTGACCGTGGCCGAACTGGCCGCCGGGCTCAAGGCGGAGGGCCGGACGCTGACCGACCGGCTGGACGAGCTGGCCGCCGAGTTCGGCGTGCACCACACCGACCAGCTCTCGGTGCGGGTGGACGATCTGCGGGAGATCGCCGCCGCGATGGCCCGGATCCGGGCGGCCACCCCGACCGAACTGCTCGGCCACCCGGTGACCTCGGCGCAGGACCTGCTTCCCGAGGCCGACGTGGTGATCCTGCGCACCGGGGCCGCCCGGGTGGTGATCCGGCCCTCCGGCACGGAGCCGAAGCTCAAGGCGTACCTCGAGGTGGTCGAGCCGGTCGCGGACGGCGACGTGGCCGCGGCCCGGGCCAGGGCGACGGAGGCCGTCGCCGCCCTCCGCGCCGAGATCTCCACCGCCCTCGGCCTCTAGCGGCCCCACCCGACCGCGGTTGATCAAGGGGCTCGCGGCGCCGGGACGCTTCCCGGCCGACGCGAATCCCTTGATCGACAGGTGCCGGGCGAAGGGGGCGCGAGGGCGGGGTGGGTCAGCGGCGGGGGCCGAGGGCGGCGTCGACGGCCTGGCCGAGGGCGACGACGACCAGACCGACGGAGGGGCGGACCACCGAGTCCTCCAGGCTGACCTCGCCGGAGAAGCCGGCGCCGGTGGCGATCTCGGCCAGCCGGCGGCGGGCGTCCGCGGTGGCCTCGGCGCTGATCCCGAGCGCCGGTTCCATCCGGAGCACGGCGACCAGGGTGGCCAGCGCGGCGGTGCGCTCGTCAGGTACCGCCGAGCCGGTGAGCGCCGCGGCGAGCCGGCGCCGGGTGTCCGCCTCCACCGACGGGTCCACCACCGGGTACCGGTGCACGTGGATGAAGCCCAGCTCGGTCTCGTCCACGTCGCGCACCACGCCCTGGCGGCACAGGTCGCCGAGGATCCGGTCGCGCAGGCCGTGCCGCAGCCGCTGCACCCAGGACGACGGGGAGTGCGGGGTGTCGGCCGCCATCCGCTCCAGGACGGCGTCGGTGACCGGCTCGCCGGTGGGCGTCGGGTCGACCACCGTCAGCGCGCCCTCGGAGTACGCGATCCGGCCGGCGAGGGCCAGCTCGATCAGCACTGCCGCGGCCATCCCCAGGTCGAGGCTGATCCGCGGCATGGTCGCCTTGCCGGTCTCGTCGTCGTAGGCGAGGAGGAGCAGCTCTTCGGCGAGTGCAACACCTGTCATGGCCCGTGACGCTAGCCGCTGCGCGCACCCCACGCACGAACTCGGCGTGGGGCGCGCCCGACGGGTTCAGAACCGGGGCATGCCGCCGAACTGGCGGTCACCGGCGTCGCCGAGGCCGGGGACGATGAACATCTTGTCGTTCAGGCCCTCGTCAATCGAGGCCGTGACCAGCCGCAACGGCAGCCCGGACCGCTTGAGCCGTTCGATGGCGACGGGTGCGACCAGGACGCAGAGCACGGTGATGTCGGTGCAGCCCCGGTCGGCGAGCAGCCGGCAGGAGTGCTCCAGCGAGCCGCCGGTGGCCACCATCGGCTCGAGCACCAGCACCGGCAGCCCGGTCAGGTCGCGGGGCAGCGACTCCATGTAGGCGCGGGGCTCGTAGGTCTCCTCGTCGCGGGCCAGCCCGACGAAGCCCATCGAGGACTCCGGCAGCAGCCCGAGCGCCGCGTCGGCCATGCCGAGGCCGGCCCGCAGCACCGGCACCAGCAGCGGCGGGTTGGCCAGCCGGGTGCCCTCGGTGTCGGTGACCGGGGTCCGCACCGGGTACCGCTCGACCGGGAAGGACCGGGCCGCCTCGTACACCAGCATGGTGGTCAGTTCGTGCAGCGCCGCGCGGAAGTTGGCGGAATCGGTGCGCGCGTCCCGCATGGCGGTCAGCCGCGACTGAGCGAGCGGGTGGTCAATGACGAGTACGTCCACGGTCGCTCAACCTACCGAACCGGCGGCCCGGGCACTGCCGGTGCGGGCGGACCAGCGATCCCGCTCACCGGCCGGCGCCGTGACCAAGATCACTCATCGGTCGGATGCGTAGACTTCCAGGCATGACGGCGACAGCGACGTCGGCCCGGTCGGATCTCTCCGAGCTGGGACGATCCGAGACCGCTCTGCGGACCTTCCTGCACGGCCTGCCGGGCGTGGACCAGGTCGGCGCGGAGCAGCGGGCGGCACAGCTCGGCACCCGCTCCATCAAGACCACCGCCAAGGCCCAGGCCATCGACCTGGCGATCCGGATGGTCGACCTGACCACCCTCGAAGGCGCGGACACCCCCGGCAAGGTGCGCGCGCTGGCCGCCAAGGCGCTGCGCCCCGACCCGGCCGACCCGTCCTGCCCGCACGTCGGCGCGGTCTGCGTCTACCCGGCCATGGTCCCGTACGTGGCCGAGGTGCTGCGCGGCTCCGGCGTCCACCTGGCCAGCGTGGCGACCGCCTTCCCGTCGGGTCAGGCCCCGCTGGAGGTCAAGCTCGCCGACACCCGGGCCGCCGTCGAGGCGGGCGCCGACGAGATCGACATGGTGATCAACCGGGGCGCGTTCCTGGCCGGCCGCTACAACGAGGTGTACGACGAGATCGTCGCCACCAAGTCCGCCTGCGGGGACGCCCACCTCAAGGTGATCCTGGAGACCGGCGAACTGGCCACCTACGACAACGTGCGGCGCGCCTCCTGGCTGGCCATGCTGGCCGGCGCCGACTTCATCAAGACCTCCACCGGCAAGGTGCCGGTCGCGGCCACCCCGCCGGTGACCCTGGTGATGCTGGAGGCGGTCCGCGACTTCCGGGCGGCCACCGGCCGGCAGGTCGGCGTGAAGCCGGCCGGCGGCATCAAGACCACCAAGGACGCGATCAAGTACCTGGTGATGGTCAACGAGACCGTCGGCGCGGACTGGCTGGACCCGGACTGGTTCCGCTTCGGCGCCTCCAGCCTGCTCAACGACCTGCTGATGCAGCGCACCAAGCTGACGACCGGCGTCTACGCCGGTCCCGACTACTTCACCCTGGACTGAGCGCCATGTTCGAATACGCCCCCGCCCCCGAGTCCCGCTCGGTGGTGGACATCAAGCCCTCGTACGGGCTCTTCATCGACGGGAAGTTCGTCGACCCCACCGACGGCGGCTCGTTCAAGTCGATCAACCCGGCCTCCGAGGAGGTGCTGGCCGAGGTCGCCGAGGGCGGTGCCGGCGACGTCGACCGCGCGGTGCGCGCCGCCCGGGCGGCGTACGAGAAGGTCTGGGGCCCGATGCCGGGCCGGGACCGGGCCAAGTACCTGTTCCGGATCGCCCGGATCATCCAGGAGCGTTCCCGCGAGCTGGCGGTGCTGGAGTCGCTGGACAACGGCAAGCCGATCAAGGAGTCCCGGGACGTCGACATCCCGCTGGTGGCGGCGCACTTCTTCTACTACGCCGGTTGGGCCGACAAGCTGGAGCACGCCGGGTTCGGCCCGAACCCCCGGCCGCTCGGCGTCGCCGCGCAGGTCATCCCGTGGAACTTCCCGCTGCTGATGCTGGCCTGGAAGATCGCCCCCGCCCTCGCGGCGGGCAACACGGTGGTGCTGAAGCCGGCCGAGACCACCCCGCTGACCGCGCTGCTCTTCGCCGAGATCTGCCAGCAGGCCGACCTGCCCGCCGGTGTGGTCAACATCGTCACCGGCGCCGGCGACACCGGCCGCGCGCTCGTCGAGCACCCGGGCGTGGACAAGGTCGCCTTCACCGGCTCGACCGAGGTCGGCCGGGCCATCGCCCGCGCGGTCGCCGGCACCCGCAAGAAGCTCACCCTGGAGCTGGGCGGCAAGGCCGCCAACATCGTCTTCGACGACGCCCCGGTCGACCAGGCGGTCGAGGGGATCGTCAACGGCATCTTCTTCAACCAGGGGCACGTCTGCTGCGCCGGCTCCCGGCTGCTGGTCCAGGAGAACGTCGCCGACCGGGTGCTGGAGGCGCTGAAGCGGCGGATGGCCCAGCTGCGCGTCGGCGACCCGCTGGACAAGAACACCGACATCGGCGCGATCAACTCAGCCGCCCAGCTGGCCCGGATCCGGGAACTGTCCGAGGCCGGGTCCGCCGAGGGCGCGGAGCGCTGGTCGCCGCCGTGCGAGCTGCCCGACCGGGGCTTCTGGTTCGCGCCGACCATCTTCACCGGGGTCACCCAGGCGCACCGGATCGCCCGCGAGGAGATCTTCGGCCCGGTGCTGTCCGTGCTGACCTTCCGCACCCCGGCCGAGGCCGTCGAGAAGGCCAACAACACGCCGTACGGGCTGTCGGCCGGGATCTGGACCGACAAGGGGTCCCGGATCCTGTGGATGGCCGACCGGCTGCGCGCCGGAGTGGTCTGGGCCAACACGTTCAACAAGTTCGACCCCACCTCGCCGTTCGGCGGCTACAAGGAGTCGGGCTACGGTCGCGAGGGCGGCCGGCACGGGCTGGAGGGCTACCTCAATGTCTGAGCGGGTCGCGGTACGCAAGACGTACAAGCTCTTCATCGGCGGGAAGTTCCCGCGCAGCGAGTCGGGACGGTCGTATCTCGTGCAGGACGCGAACGTGTCTTTGGCGTCTCGGAAGGACGCGCGGGACGCCGTCGTCACCGCCCGCGCCGCGGTCAAGGGCTGGGCCGGCGCCACCGCGTACAACCGGGGGCAGATCCTCTACCGGGCGGCCGAGATGCTGGAGGGCCGGCGCGAGCAGTTCGTCGCGCTCGGCGTGCCCGGCGACGAGGTCGACGCGGCCATCGACCGCTGGGTCTGGTACGCCGGCTGGTCGGACAAGCTCGCCCAGGTCTACGGGGGCGCCAACCCGGTCGCCGGGCCGTACTTCAACCTGTCGGCGCCCGAGCCGACCGGCGTGGTGGCCGTGGTGGCCCCGGCGTCCCCGGCGCTGCTCGGCCTGGTCAGCGTGATCGCCCCGGCGATCGTCACCGGCAACACCGTGGTGGTGGCCGCCTCGCCGGCCGAGCCGCTGGCGGCGGTGACCCTGGCCGAGGTGCTCGCCACCTCGGACCTGCCGGGTGGCGTGGTGAACATCCTGACCGGCCGGCTGTCGGACACGGTGCCGACGCTGGCCAGCCACATGGACGTCAACGCGATCGACCTGACCGGGGTGGCCGACGCCGACCTGGCGGCCGACCTGGAGGTCAAGGCGGCGGAGAACCTCAAGCGGGTGCTCCGGCCGGCGCCGGCCGACCACGACTGGTTCGCCGACCCGGGCGTCACCCGGATGACCTCGCTCCTGGAGACCAAGACCGTCTGGCACCCGAAGGGCGTCTGAGTCAGCGGCCCACCGCCACCGCCTCGACCGTGCGTTCGAACACGATCGGTGTAGGCGTCGAGCCGGAAGCCGCATTGATCCGATATATCGTTCGGGAGAGGCTGCCCGACTGACACCCGAGGTAGAACAGCGACGCGCTGTCCCGGGCCCAGGCGACCGGGTACCCGGTGCAGTAGTTGGCCGGCGTCAGGCTCCACAGCCGGACGCCGGCCGGCGAGTACCCGTACACGGCGCCGCCGTGGGTACCGAACGCGATGGTCGAGCCGTCCGGTGACCACGCGGCCGGGCTGAAGCCTTCCCCGCTGCGCCCGGTGTAGACGGTCTGCTTACCGCTGCCGTTGCTCGCGCTCGTGTAGAGGGTCGGGGGCTGGGTCGCGGTCGTGACGGCCCACCGGCTGTTGCCGGGGTTCCAGGACGGCGGGCCGTCCTCGCGTCGGGTGGAGATCCGGGTCGGCGTGCCGCCGCTGGCGGGGACGGTGTAGATGCCGTCGGTGGGACAGGTGTACCAGCCGAAGCTGCTGCTGCGCGAGAAGCTGATCGTCGCACCGTTCGGGGACCACACCGGGAACTTGTCGAAGGTGTCGACGCTGCAAGTGGGGTCCTGGTACGTGAGCTGCCGGTCCTGCCCGGTGGCGATGTTGCGGACGAAGAGGGTGAGACCGCCGCCGGGCGCCGCGCGACGGTACACCACCTCGGTGCCGGCCGGGTTCACCGCCAGTCCTAGCCCTCCGCCGGTGTAGGTGCCGCCGATCTGGCGCCGCGCGCCGCCCCGGTCGTCGGTCTGCACCAGCCGCAGGGTGGTGTAGCAGTCGCTGCTCACGCACTCCACCACGTAGAGGTGCTGAGGCAACGGAGCACGCGCGAGCACCTTGCGGTAGTGGAGGATCGACGGGTTGCTCTTGTCGAAGCCGAGCGAGGGCAACGCGATCCCGGCGCCCGCGTCCAGGCCGCCGGTGAGCGTCCACCACGGTTCCGCGGTCGGGTTGGCCGACAGCTCGACGGTGATGCCAGCCGTCAGGTAGGGGCCAGCCAGCCCGTACAGGAACAGCTCCAGCCGGGGCCCGACGCTCGCTCGCAGCGACGCGCTTGCTGACGGGGTGGGCGGCGTGTAGCTGAAGCTGCTGCTGGTCTGGGCGATCGGGCGGAGGCCGGCATCGGACCAGGACAGCCCCAGCGTGCCGGAGGCGCGCTGGACGGCGGCGGCGGTGACCTGGGCGCTGACGGTGCCGTTGGCAGAGAGGTAGAACTGCAGTTGCGGCGTGACGACCACCGGCACCGGCCCGATGCTGAAGGTGATCGGCGTGAAGCGGACCGGAGTCGGGAGCAGCGGCACCGGGCCCAGGGTGCAGCCGCTCGCGGCCTGGGCTGACGCGGTCAGCGAGGCGTCCTGCGAGAGAGTGCCGGTGAACGTGGCCGACTTGACCGAGAACCAGCCCCATTCGACCGAGAGGTTGACCGACGGGCTGACGCTGACGCTGCCGATCACCCGGACCGAGCCACCGCCAGAGCAACTGACCGCCCGGTCGATCGGTTGCGCCACCGCGCGGAGCGACTCCCGCGCCGCCAGGCGCCGCTGAAGGCGTTCCGGGGTCAGTGCCGGCTTGCCCCCCGGAGCCGTTCCAGCGGGTGTCACGTCGTCGGCGGACAGTGGCGCCGACACCGAGAAGTGCCCGGCCCCGAAGGCTTCCTGGAGCGTCGCCGGCTCGGTGGTGAGAACCGGGTTCCCCGCCGCGTCCGTGCCGGTGTCGACGACCTTGACCAGCAGTCCGTCCGGGGTGGCCGGAGCGACGCCGGCGGCGAGCACCTCGCCGATCTCCGGTACCGCGGCCGCCGGGGTCAGGACGACCTGACGGGTGTTTCCGGGCGTCCCGGTGACGGCCTCGACGTCGCCCGGCCGGGCCTGCCGGGTGCTGCTGGGCGTAGCGGTGTCGCCCAGGAAATAGCCGACCACGTCGATGACGACGTGGGTGGCGCCGGCGTGGTTGTAGACGAGCGTCGCACCGTCCACGCCGAGTGGCGCCACGGAGAGGTTGGGCACGACCGCGCCGGCGGTGAAGTTGAGATCGGATGCGGTGGGTCGCTCGGTGAGCGACGGGTAGACGGTCAGGAAGCCCGGATTCGTGGGCGCGACCGCGGTGACGTTGGCGATGAGGCCGGTGGCCGGCACCGGCGCGCTCGCCGCCGGCAGGCCGGCGCGACCGGCTACCGCGACCGGCAGGGAGACGCCACCGGCCACCGGACCCGCCGCGGCGCCAAGGCCGGTGCGGGTGTCCACGATCCGGGTGGGTGGGACGCTGGCGAGGTAAGCGCCGCCCGCCGCCGGATCCGATCCGTCACCGAACCACCCGGTGACGTCGACGACGAGCGGAGTCGATCCCGCCCGGTTGTAGAAGCTCACCTTGCCGTCGCTGCCGACCGGCACGATCACGCGGTTCGCGAGAACCTGCTTCGCGGCGAAGTTGACCGTGGAAGCCGTCGGCCGGGGCTGTCCCGCCGGGAAAGCCGTCACGAATCCGGCGGCCGTCGACCCGGCCACCGTGGTGTTGAGCACCACCGCCGACACGCCGGAGGTGGGCACCCCACCAGCCCCGGTGACCTGGAGGTCGAGCCGGCCGTCTGGACCGGGGGTGGTGCCACCGAGCCCGGTCCGGGTGTCGGCCAGCCGGGCGGGGCTCAGTCCGTGGAAGAGACCGGCGGCGGGTGACGCCGTCGCGGCGGTCGAGAACCAGCCCGCCGCGTCGGCTACCAGGTGGGTCACAACGGACGAGTAGAGGACGACCGTGCCCTCCGACCCGACCGGCACCACGACCAGGTTGGAGACCGTCTGACCCTTGAGGAAGTTGAGGTTCGACGCCGTCGGTCGCGCCGTGCCGCCCGGGTACGCCGTGACGAAGCCCGGGCCGAGCGGCTGGGTAACCGTCAGGTTCAAGGCCACAGCGGCCACGTCCGTGCCGGGTATGCCGCCCCGACCGGTCACCGTGAGGGTCACCTGTCGGGTGGCAGCCGGTGGTGCCCCCAGGCCCGAACGGGTGTCGAGCAGCCGAGCCGGCGGCACGGCGGTGAGCGACCCGCCCGGGGCGGCGACGGTGACCGGCTGCTCGGCCTGCGTGACCGGCGACACCTCGCTGCCCGCGAGCGCCGCCACCTGCGCGACGTACGGCGTGTTGGGTCGTACGCCGGCCAGCACCGCGCTGTCCGCGCCGGGCGGGAGGTCGATGGACAGCCCGGCCGGCACGGTGCTCACCCGGTATCCGGTGATGCCGCTGGCGTCGGCTGGCGGCGTCCAGCTCACCCGGACGGCGAGGTCGTCGACCTCGGCGACCACTGCGGCGGGCGCGGGGGGCGCGGCGGCGGCCGCGGCCGCCGGCCCGGCGTCGAGCGGCAGGAGTGCCGCCGTGGTGAGCACGACGGCCAGCCGGCGAACGCGAGCGCTCATGGTCGCCTCCTCGGTAGGTAAGGTCGTCTACCAATCTCGAGACGGTGGCGGAAAGCCGACGGTCTGGTAGCGGACACCGCAGCGCGGCAAGCCGGACCGAACGGCCGCGCCGGTGTCGATCGCCCGGGGCCGGTGTCGGCCTCAACGGACCGGCCTGTTCACCCGACCGTCCCTGCCGCGGCCGTCGAGCAGCCTCCGCCGGTCCCCCGACGGACTCCGGGGTCTGGACCGGGCGAGTTTCTGTCCGCTCGACCGCACGGCGATGTGGCCGATCGCACGTCCTACTACGAGGGGTAGGATTGCGGGGTGACTCGGCTTGGTGATCTCGAACGTGCGGTGATGGACGTGCTGTGGGACTCGGTCCCCGCCACGTCGGACGGCGTCACCGTGCGGGAGGTCGCGGACGCGCTGGCCGGGCGCGAGCTGGCGTACACCACGGTGATGACGGTGCTGGACCGGCTGGCCGGCAAGGGCATGGTGCAGCGCGAGCGGGAGGGGCGGGCCTGGCGCTACCGGGCCGCGGCCAGCCGTGAGGCGTACATCGCCCAGCTCATGCTCGACGCGCTCGACCTGGGCGGCAGCCGGGACGCCGCGCTGGTGCGCTTCGCCCGCTCGGTGACCGGCACCGAGGCCGAGGTGCTGCGCGCCGCGCTGGCCGCCGACGCCGCCGCCGCAGGGTCGGCCGCTTCCGGTGAGCTGACCGACCGGGTCGAGGCGCCGACCGACCGGGTGGTCCGCCCGCCCGTCGCCGACGAGGCCGCGGACCGGTAGGGCGGCGGCCGTGGCGTACGCTCTGCACTTCGCCGCGTCGATGGCGGCCTGCCTGCTGACCGCGCAGGTGCTGGCCCGCTCCACCTGGACGTGGCGCAGCCCCCGGGTGGCGATCCTCTGCTGGCAGGCGGTCGGGCTGGCGCTCGGCCTCTCCGAGATGGGCCTGCCGATCGCGGTCGGGCTGGCCCCGTACGATCGGCCGACCGGGAGCGCGCTGCTGGCCCTGGGCGACGACCTGGTGCACGGCACCCTGCCGCCGGGCCTCGGGGCCGTCCAGCTGAGCCTGGTCGCCCTCGGCTTCGGCATCGGCGGAGTGCTGCTGACCACGACCGTACGCACCCTGCTGCACACCGTGCGGGCCCAGCGCCGGCACCGGGAGCTGCTCGCCCTGGTGGCCCGGAACGATCCGGCGGCGCCCGGCGCGCTGGTGCTCGACCACCCGAGCGCGGCGGCGTACTGCCTGCCGGGGGTGAAGCCGCAGGTGGTGGTCAGCGCCGGGACGCTCAGCCTGCTGGACCGCGCCGAGCTGGCGGCAGTGCTCAGCCACGAGCGGGCGCACGCCCAGGAGCGGCACGACCTGGTGCTGCTGCCGTTCACCGCGCTCTGCCGGGCGCTGCCCTGGTTCGGCTGGGTCCGCGGGATCCACGAGCGGGTCGCCCTGCTGGTCGAGATGCGCGCCGACGACAAGGCCCGCGAGGCGCACCCCGAGGCCCTGGGCCGCGCGCTGCGCCGGTTCGCCACGGCCGGCGACAAGATCACCCCCGTCGGTGCCCTCGGCCTCGGCGACCGCGACCTGGACGTCCGGGTGCAGCGGCTGCTGGTGCCCGATCGGCCGCCCCGGGTGCTCGGCGCCGTCGCCCTGGCGGTGGCCACCACCGTGGCCGCCCTGCCGATCTCGCTCTTCCTCAGCTGATCCCCGCGCCTAAATGCGCCCCCCGAACTACTACGCTTTGTCGTAGGCTCTCCTACGACAAGGCGTAGTAGTTATGTGTAGAGAATCTACGTGTAGGCTCACTACGACAAGTGAGCCGACAGTACGGAGAGCCGGCCATGGACACCCTCCTCCTCGCCCGACTGCAGTTCGCCACCACCACCTCGATCCACTTCCTGTTCGTGGTGGTCACGCTCGGCCTGGTCACCCTGCTGGTGGGGCTGCAGACCACCGCGGTGCTGACCGGCAAGCCGGTCTACTGGCGGCTGACCCGGTTCTGGGGTCAGCTCTACGTGATCAACTACGTGCTCGGCATCGCCACCGGCATCGTGATGGAGTTCCAGTTCGGCCTGAACTGGAGCGGACTGTCGCGCTACGTGGGCAACGTCTTCGGCGCCCCGCTGGCGATCGAGACGCTGGTGGCGTTCTTCCTCGAGTCGACCTTCCTCGGCATGTGGATCTTCGGGTGGCACCGGCTGCGCAAGGGCGTCCACCTCGCGCTGCTCTGGGGCGTCGCGCTCACCGCGTACGCCTCGGCGTTCTGGATCATGGTGGCCAACTCCTGGCTGCAGAACCCGGTCGGCTACGAACTGCGTGACGGAGTCGCCCACCTCACCGACTTCACCGCCCTGCTCACCAACCCCAGCCTCGGCATGGCGTTCGGCCACGTGGTCTTCGCGGCGCTGCTGGTCGGCGGGATGCTGATGGCCGCGGTCAGCGCCTGGCACCTGATCCGGCGCACCCCGGATTACGGGCTGTTCCGTACCTCGCTGCGGATCGGCCTGGTCACCGCGGCGCTGTCGATCACCATGGTGCAGGGTTTCGGCTTCGCCCAGTTCGCGCCGGTCGGGCAGGTGCAGCCCACCAAGTTCGGCGGCGGACCGGAGGCGGACGCCCTGGTGGCCGAGTGGACCACCCGGTTCGGCCCGGGCGACTACACCCCGCCGGTGCTGGCCAGCGTCGGACTCGGCTTCATGATCCTGATCGGCTTCACCCTCGGCGCCCTCTGGCTGCTGCTCCCGCTGCTCTGGCGGGACTGGGCGATCCGGCTGCGCTTCCCGCTCTGGCTGATCCTGCTCGCCCTGCCGCTGCCGTTCGTCGCGGTGATCCTCGGCTGGATCGCCCGCGAGGTGGGCCGGCAGCCCTGGGTGGCGTACGGCCTGCTCCCCACCGACCAGGCCGTCTCCGGCGTCGCTCCCGGCGTGATGCTGGCCTCGCTGATCGGCTTCAGCCTGCTGCTCGGCACCCTGGCGGTGGCCAACTGGGTGCTGCTGGCCCGGCACGCCGCCCGGGGCGCCGCCGACCCGGCGCTGGGCCGGTCGCCCACCCAGCCGCCCGCCGACACCCGCCCCGTGCCCGTCTTCGCCTGAGGGAGACCACCGTGGAACTCGCCTGGTACGCCCTGCTGGGCCTCTTCTTCGCCACCTACCTGGTGCTCGGCGGCTACGACTACGGCGTCGGCCTGCTGCTCGCCCGGGGCACCGACCCGGCCCGCCGCCGGGCGGCGCTCAACGCCGTCGGGCCGTTCTTCCTCGGCAACGAGGTGTGGCTGGTCGCCGCCGTCGGCATCCTGTTCGGCGCCTTCCCGATGCTGGAGGGCGAACTGCTCTCCGGGTTCTATCCGGCCGTGGTCGGCGCGCTGGTCGGGGTGATCCTGGTGACCGCCGGGGTGCAGTTGCGCAGCCGCCCGTCCGGCGAGCGGTCCCGGGCCGGCTGGGACCGGGTGGTGGTGATCGGCAGCCTGCTCGCCGCGCTCGGCTGGGGTGCCCTGCTCGCCGGCCTGCTCCAGGGCGTACCGCTGCACGCCGACGGGCACGTCGCCGGGGTGACCCACCTGTTCACCCCGTTCGTGGCCGCCGCCGGGCTCGCGGTGCTGGCGCTGGTCGCGGCGCACGGTGCGACCTTCCTCACCCTGCGGCTGCCGGCCGCCGACGCCGAGGCGACCGGCCGGCTGGCCCGCCGGCTGGTCCCGGTGGCGCTCGCCGCGGTCGGCGCGGCCACCGTCCTGGGCCTGCTCTCCGAGCGGGTACGCGACACCGTGCAGCGGCCGGTCGCCGGGCTGCTCGCGCCGGTGCTGCTGGCCGGGGCGTTGCTGCTGGCCCGGGCGGCGCTCGCCCGCCGGCGGCCGGGGTTGGCCTTCGCCGCCACCGGCACCGCACTGGCCGCGCTGGTGGCGCTGGTCGGCGCGGCCCTCTGGCCGTACGCGCTGGTCTCCACCGTCGATCCGGGCGCGTCGCTGACCGTGGCCGACGCGGCGGCGAGCGACCCCACGCTGCGGCTGCTGGGCTGGCTGACGGTGCCGCTGCTGCCGGCCCTACTAGGCTTTCAGCTGATGTGCTGGTGGGTTTTCCGGGGACGGACCGACGGCAGGGCACCGGTGTACTGGTGAACCGCCGTCCCTTCGACCCGCGTCTGCTGCGCCGGGTCCCCGCGGCCCGGCGCGACCTCGCCGTGCTCGCCCTGCTCGGCGTGGTCGCCGCGGGGCTGGTCGTGGCCCAGGCCACCGCGTTGGCGGCGCTGCTGGCGACCGCGTTCGACGGGCGGCTCGACCGGCCGGCGCTGGCCGGCCTGGTCGCCGCGGTCGCCGCGCGGTCGCTGCTGGTCTGGGCGCAGGGCACGGTGTCGGCGCGGGTCGCGGCGACGGTCAAGGCGGCGCTGCGGGTGGAACTGCTCGCCGCGGTCGGCCGGCACGGCCCCGGCTGGGTCGCCGGTCAGCGCGCCGGGCAGTTGGCCACCCTGGCCGGGCGCGGGCTGGACGCCCTGGACGCCTACTTCACCGGCTACCTGCCGCAGCTCGTGCTCAGCGTCACCGTGCCGGTGGCGGTGCTGGGCCGGATCTTCCTCGCGGACTGGAGCTCCGCGCTGATCATCGCGGTCACCCTGCCGCTGATCCCGATCTTCGGAGCGTTGCTCGGCTGGCAGGCCCAGGCCGCCACCGAACGCCAGTGGCGGCGGTTGTCGCTGCTCGGCGGGCACTTCCTCGACATGGTCGCCGGGCTGCCCACGCTGCGCGCCTTCGGCCGGGCCCGGGCCCAGGTGGACGTGGTCCGCCGGATGGCCGACGGGCACCGGGTGGCGACCATGAAGACGCTGCGCATCGCCTTCCTCTCCGCCCTGGTGCTGGAACTGGTGGCCACCCTCTCGGTGGCGCTGGTCGCGGTGCCGGTGGGGCTGCGGCTGCTCGGCGGCGGGCTGACCCTGCAGACGGCGCTGCTGGTGCTGCTGCTCACCCCCGAGGCGTACCTGCCGCTGCGGGCGGCCGGGGCCCGGTTCCACGCCAGCATGGAGGGGCTCACCGCGCTGGACGAGGCGCTCACCGTCTCGGCCACCCCACCGGCACCGGCCGAGCGGCGCGGTCCCGCCCCGGACGGCCGGGCGGAGATCCGGTTCGAGTCGGTGACCGTCGAGTACGAGCGCACCACCGCGCTGCGGGACGTCACGCTGACCATCCGGCCCGGCGAGCGGATCGCGATCGTCGGGCCCAGCGGCGCCGGCAAGAGCACCCTGCTCAACCTGCTGCTGGGCTTCGTCACGCCGACCGCCGGCCGGGTCACGGTGGGCGGCGTCGACCTGGCCGACGCGGATCCGGACGCCTGGCGCCGGCAACTGGCCTGGGTGCCGCAGCGCGCCCACCTCTTCGCCGCCTCGCTGGCCGACAACATCCGGCTCGGCGCCCCCGACACCCCGGACGCCGCACTCGCCGCCGCGGTGCGCGACGCTGCGCTGGACGACGTGGTCGCCGGACTGCCGGACGGGCTGGCCACCGTGCTCGGCGAGCGCGGGCACGGCCTCTCCAGCGGCCAGCGGCAGCGGGTCGCCCTGGCCCGCGCGTTCCTGCGGGACGCCCCGGTGGTGCTGCTCGACGAGCCCACCGCCCGGCTGGACAGCGCGTCCGAGGCGGTCGTGCTGGCCGCCACCCGCCGGTTGGTCGCCGGCCGGACGGCGCTGCTGGTGGCACACCGCCCCGCGTTGCTCGCCGACGCCGACCGGGTGCTGCGGGTCGAGGACGGCCGGGTCACCGAGCTGACCCCGGTACCGACCGCGGAGGTGCTCCGGTGATCGCGGTGACCCGTCCCGAGCGCACCGTGCTGCGGCTGGCCCGGCCGTACCTGGGTCGGCTGCTCGGCGCCGGACTGCTCGCCGCGGTGACCGAGTTCGCCGGGCTGGCCCTGATGGCCACCGCCACCTGGCTGCTGATGAGCGCGGCCGGCCGGCCGCCGCTGGACCGGCTCACGGTGGCGATCGTCGCGGTCCGCGCCCTGGCCGTCAGCCGGGGCGTGTTCCGCTACACCGAGCGGCTCGCCGGGCACGACGCGGTGCTGCGGCTGGTCACCGACGTCCGGGCTCGGGTGTTCGCCGCCCTCGCCGCCCGCCGGGCGCCCGAGCAGCGCACCGGGGACGCGCTGAGCCGGCTGGTCTCCGACGTGGAGGCGGTGCAGGACCTGCTGCTGCGGGTGCTCGTCCCGGCCTCGGCGGCGGCGCTGGTCAGCGTGGTGGCGGTGGGCGCGGCGGCACTGATCGACCCGGCCGCCGCCGGGGCGCTCGCCGTGGGGTTGCTGGTCGCCGGTGTGGCGCTGCCCGCGCTGGCCACCGCGCTGACCCGACGCGCCGCCGCCGAGGTGGCACCGCTACGCGGGGCGCTGGCCGCCGACGCGGTCGACCTCACCCACGGCGCCGCCGACCTGGCCGCGTTCGGCGCCACCGGCTCCGCGCTGGCGGCCGCCGGCCGGCGTACCGCGCGGCTGGCCCGGCTGGAACGGCGGCTGGCCGCCACCGGGTTCGCCATCGACGCGGCCGGCGTGCTGGTCGCCGGGCTGACCGCCGCCGCCGTGGTGTTCGTCGCGCTGGCCCGGGACGTCGACGGGGTGCTGGTCGGGGTGCTCGCGGTGGGCGCGCTCGCCGCGGTGGAGGTGGCGCTGGCGCTGGTCGGCGCCGCCCGGCAGCGGACCCAGCTGAGCGCCGGCCTGACCCGGGTCGCCGCCCTGCTCGACGCCGCACCGACCGACACCGCACCGGTGGAGGCCGAGCCGGCGGGGACCGGTGTCGCACCCGCCCGCGTGGGCGCCGGCGCGGGAGGCGAGACGGCACCCGCCACGGTGAGCGCGGCGGCGCCGCACGACGTGCGGTTCACCGACCTGACGGTGCGCTACCGGGCCGGCGCCGCGCCCGCGCTGGTCGGGTTCGACCTCGACCTGCCGGCCGGGCGACGGGTGGCCGTGGTCGGGCCGAGCGGCGCGGGCAAGAGCACCATCGCCGCGGTCCTCACCGGGTCGGTCCGGCCGGAGGCGGGCCGGGTCACGCTGGACGGGCGGGACCTGTCGGCGTACTCCGAGCGGGAGCTGCCCCGCGCGGTCGGCGGCCTGCTCGCCGAGGCGTACGTCTTCCACGCCTCGGTCCGGGACAACCTGCTGCTCGGCCGCGCCGGGGCGAGCGACGACGAGCTGGCCGCGGCCACCGCGGCGGCCGGCCTGCTGGACTGGGTACACGAACAGCCGGACGGCTGGGACACGGTGGTCGGCGAGGAGGGCGGGCAGCTCTCCGGCGGCCAGCGGCAGCGGCTCGCGCTGGCCCGGGCGCTGCTCGCCGCTCCCGGCGTGCTGGTGCTCGACGAGCCGACCGAGGGGCTCGACCCGGCCGCCGCCGACGCGGTGCTCGCCGCCACCCTGGCCGCCACCCCGCCCGGGCACTCGGTGCTGCTGATCAGCCACCGGCTCAGCGGGCTGGCCGGGCTGGACGAGGTCGTGGTGCTGGACGCCGGACGGGTGGTGCAGCGCGGCCGGCACGCCGACCTGGTGGCGGCTCCGGGCTGGTACCGGGACCAGTGGCGGCTCCAGGAGGCGGCCGAACGCGGGTACTTCGCGCTGAGCCCCTGACCTGGCCTCCGGGTCAGTCCAGGGATGTCCCGGACGACGCTCGGCGGCCGGTCGTGGCAGGGTGGGTGCCATGGCCGGCGGTGACGAGGTGTTGGTGGAGGAGCGCCTGCGCGAGCTGGGTGACCGGCTGCGCGGGCCGGTACGGCTCAAGTCCGACCTGCTGACCGAGGCCCGGCACGGCCTGCTGGACGCCGTCGAGGCGTACCGCGAGGGCGGGCTGTCGGCGGCGGAGGCGCAGCGGCGCGCGGTGACCGAGTTCGGCAGCCCAGCGCAGCTGGCCCCGGCGTACCAGGCCGAGTTGGCGGTCGGCGCGCTGCGCGGGCTGGCGCTGCGGGTGGTCACGGTGGCCGCCGTCGCGATCGTCGCCGGCGACCTGACCTGGCAGGGGGCGAGCTGGAGCGAGGGTCCCCGGCCGCCGGCCGGCTACCTGCTGCTCTCCGCCTCGATGGACTGGTTGTGGATCACCGCGTTCGTGCTGGCCGCGGCCGGGCTGCTGGTCGCCACGAGCGCCGACCGCTGGGGCGTGCCGGGCGGCGCCGTGCTCCACCGCGCGGTCGGCGCGAGCCTGACCGGCGTCCTCCTCCTCGCCGCCGCCGCCGGCGCCGGGCTGTTCGCCTGGTCGATGGGGCTCTGGGAGGCGGCCCTGACCTGGCCACCGATGATCATCGGCGCGGTCGTGGCCACCGCCGCCCTGCTCTGGATCGGCCGCGCGGCCCGCTACTGGCTGACCGCCTCGCTGACCACCGCGCGCTGAGGCCCGCCCTCCTGCCCTGCCCCTGGCCGGCTCGGCCAGCGCCCTCTGGCCGCGGCACGCCCCGGCCCCGCCGCGCCCGCGCCGCATCGCTGTCCGCCTGAAGCGACCGGGCCGCATCCCTGTCCGCCTGACGCCGCGGTCGGGGCGCGGTCCGGCTGACGCGCGGTCCGGCTGCGGCGCGGTCGGGCCGCGAGGCGCGTCAGGTCGGGGCGACCGGCGGGGCCGCGGGGTCGAGGAAGCGGCCGACAGTCGAGCTGAACTCCCGCCAGCCAGAGCGTTCCCCGGCCAGGGCCCGCCGGCCGGCGTCGGTGAGCTCGTACGTCCGGCGCTCCCGCCCGTTGACGGTGCTCCAACTGCTGGCCACGTGCCCGGCCCGCTCGAGCCGGCGCAGTGCCGGATAGATGGTGCCGGTGGGCAGGTCCAGGTGGCCGTCGCTGCGGATGCGCAGCGCCTCGATGATCGCGTAACCGTGCAGGGCGCCCCGCTCCAGCACCGCCAGCAGCAGCGCGTCGAGGTGTCCGTGCAGCGCCTGGGCCTTCATGTGTAGCTACGCTACTTGTATAGCGGCCGGATCGCCACCGGGGTGCGGGCACGACCTCCCGGAGCCGCCCACTAGGGTATGTGCCCAGAGTCACTCGCCGGCACGGGACGCCGACGGGTGGGCAACCCGAAGCACACGGAGGTCAGCGTGGCCCGTCAGTCGCCCCAACGGCCCGACGCCGACGAGCCGGAGCTCGACGAGACCGAGGGCAGCGTCGAGTCCGACACGGCGTCCGCGTCGGCCGAGGCCGCCCGCGCGCTCTGGGAGGAGCTGCGGATCGACCCGGTGGAGATCGCCCTGCCCGCCGGCACCGGCTACACGCTGCGGGCGTACCGGCCGGCCCGGGAGCTGACCCCCACCGACGTCGCCGAGCGCGACCAGGACGACCCGTTCCTGGCCCGTCGCCAGGTGGTCGAGGAGGACGAGGACGACGAGACCGTCGTGATCCTCGACGAGCAGGTCGCCCAGGAGTTCGCCGAGAGCGACGAGGAGGAGACGAAGTCCCGCCGCCGCGCCAAGGGCGGCAAGGACGACGAGGACGCCGAGGACGCCGAGGCGGAGGAGGCCGAGGCCGAGGACGAGGCGGGCGACGAGGAGGTCCCGGTCTTCCTCAGCCACCGGGGCCGGCTGTTGCTGTTCAAGACCCCGGAGTCGCTGGTCAGCTTCGTCCGCTCGGGCGCGCCCAACGATCTGTCCCAACTGGACAGTTGGAATGAATTGTCCGAACGGGTGGAGCCGGCCGACATCGCCCCGTTGGACGAGGACATCTACGAGCTGGACCTGGTGGTCGAGAACCTGCGCGGCGGGCACGACGCCTGGGACACCACCCTGCTGATCGAGGCCGGCGAGATCGCCCGCGACCTGTCGTACGCGCTGCGCCTGCCGGCCGTGCTGGACATGCTCTCCGCCGGCTCCAGCCTCGACGACCTGGACGAGGCGCTGCGGGCCACGGTCAACGGCGGCATCGGCGGCTTCCTCGGCCGGCGGCGGCTGAAGAAAATCGGGGCACAAACCGCAAGTCTGGGTTGGCGCACCATTGTCGGCAAGATCTCTGCGGTCGTGGACTGGCGCGACTGACGCGTTCCAGGGAGCATCAGTCTCTGGCAGAGAAAGACCTGTGTCCCGGGAGGAGGACGACGCCGTGGCGCTCGTGCGCGTGTACTGCGGTCTGGCCTCGGCGGATCCGGCCGACCGACCGGCTTCGGCCGGTTCGACGCTGACGTCCGCTGTGGTCGACGACGCAGGCCGTCTGCTGCATGTCTGCGAGATCGGCGACGACGCGGCGGGCTACGCCCAGCTGGTCGCGCTGCTCGTGGAGCGGTCGGGCGGGCCGAGCGGTGCGGCGATCGCCGCGGACAGCGACGACCACACGGTCACCTCGCTGCTCAGCGCGGCGGGCCGCCCACTGGCGATCGCCGACGACGACTCGGTCGACGACTTCGCCGAGCGGTTCGCCGACGACGACTCGCTGGAGGAGATGCAGTCCCCGCCCGCCGAGCGGCGCGCGGTCGGCCTGGCCCGCGCCCTGCAGGCCGGCGCGCTCTCCGCGATCACCCTGCCGGCGCACCGCGACCTCGCCGGCTACAAGCAGGTGCTCGCCGCGCACGCCGCGCTGGCCAGCGGCCGGCACTCGGCCGCCGTGGCGCTGCGCGAGGTGCTCCGCGAGCTCTACCCGGCCGCGCTGCGCGCCTACCCGGACCCGGCCGAGCCGGTCCCACTGGCCGTCCTCGACGCCCTGCCGGAGCCTGGCATGCTGGCCGGCACCGTCGCCCGGGGCCGGGAGGTCTCCGTCGCCGCCGACGCGGTGGCGGCTCACCTCGCCGCGGACGGCGTGGCCGAGGCCGAGGAGATCGAGGAGGCGGTGACCGCGCTGCGGGTGGCCATCTCCGAGACGCCCCGGCGGGCGACCGTGAACCGCGCCCTCACCGCTGCCGTGGCGGAGACCGTACGCCAGGCCGTCGCCTCGGTCCGTGCCTGCGACGCCGGCTGCGAGGCACTGGTCGGCGCGCTCAGCGCCCGGGTCAGCGCGCCCGCGCCGGCCGCGCCCGGCCGCCGCGCCGCCGGCCGCCGGGCCGAGCCGACCGGCGACCGGCCCGGCCTGACCACCAGCACCGCCGGGCTGCGCACCATCCGGCCGGCCGAGCAGCCGACCCCGTCCGGCGGGCGGCGCAGCCGTCCCGAGCCGGTTTCCGGCACCACTCCCCCGCCGGCGCCCCGCCCGCTCGGCCCGCCGCCGGTCGCCCCGGCGCCGGTCGCCCCGCCGCCGGTCGCGCCACAGCCGGTCGCGCCACAGCCGGTCACCCCGGCCGCGGCGGCCGGCACCCCGGTCTCCGGCGCGCCGAGCCACACCGAGCCGGCCCGCCGGGTGGACGCCCCGACCAACCGGCCGGTCTCCGCGCCGCCGCCACCGCCACCCGGGATCACCCCGATCGCGCCCGCGCAGCGCGGCGCGGTGCCGCCGGCCGAGGCGGGTGAGCCGTTCCGGCCCACGCTGACCACCGCGGCGATCAACAGCGCGCGTGCCGAGCGGCAGCGCACCGTCATCCCGCCCCGCCCGAAGACCAACGGCGAGGCGCCCACCGGCGGGTTCAGCGCCACCGACCTCAGCATTCCGGTGCCCACGCCCCGACCGGGCAAGGAAGCCGCCCCACCGGGCTCCCGGGCCAACTGGCCGCTGGTCAACAACCCGGAGGATCCGGCCGACAGCTCCGCCAACAACCCGGTCGTCGGCTCGTACGGCGACCGGGGCGGGCGCGGCGTGGACGCACCGACCGATCCCGGGGCGGAGCGTCGGGTCACCCCGCCGTGGCTCGCCGACGACCTGCCCCAGGAGCCGCCGATGCTGCGGCTGGTTGAGCCCCCGCCGATGGCCGACCGGGCACTGCGCGACGGGCCGAACCCGCCCACCGACCCGCAGCTGGAGAACCCGCCGCTGCGCCTGGTCGACCGCGAGGAGGCCCCGCGCAACGGCCGGCCGGCCGCCCCGCGTGCCGAGCGCCCGGCGCCCGAGCACCGGCCGGCGCCGCCGGTGGAGCGGCGTCCCCCGCCCGTCTCCGACGAGGGCGACGGTGACCTGCTGATCTTCGCCCAGGCGAAGTCCGCCTGGTTCGTGGGGCACGGCGACTCGGCGGCCGACCTGGACTGGTCGACCACTGCCGACACCGGCTGGCAGGCGGCCGAGCAGGCGGCCCGGCCGTCGGTCGGTGCCGAGACCAAGGCCGGGCTGCCCAAGCGGGTCCCCCAGGCCAACCTCGTCCCCGGCTCCCCGCTGCGCGAGGAGCGTCCACTGCGGATCGTCCGGGACGCGGCGAGCCTCGCCGAGAACACCACCGGCTACTTCCGCGGCTGGCGTCGCGGGCAGGAGATCGGCGGGTTCGCGGTCGGCGGCCGGCCGGGCCGCGAGGCCGCCGGCGGCTGGGACTTCACCCGCGACACCGGTGACCGCGACGACGATCGGGAGTACGAGTACCGCTCGGCCGGCTACCGCTCCTGACGGCGGCACCCGCACCAGACAGCGCGCCCCCGGTCACTGTGGACGTCCACAGTGACCGGGGGCGCTGTCGCGCTACCGGCCATCGCCGGCGACCGGCCGGCATGGACAGCCGCGGCGGTGATCGCCGACATTTCCACGGCCGGTGGCCCGCGGTTCCACCGCGCACGGCCGTGCCGCCCGCACGCCGCCCGTCAGCGGCGCCAGGGCGGGCCCGGCACCCCTGAGGCGCCAGCGTGGCAGGTCCGCCCGCCAGCGGGCGCTACAAAGGGCTGGACGGCCACGCTGGCGGGCAGGCGCGGCGCAACCCCCGCGAAACCACCCGGGACCGGACGGCGACGTCACCGGACCGGGGCAGCACGCAGCGCCCGGTGGCGGAAGGACCACCGGGCGCTGGGCGGAACGATCAGGCCGGCGCGACCTGGCGCGAGCGACGCATGGTGAGCACGTACTCGACCAGCGAGATCAGCACGTGCTTCGTCGACTCCCGGTTGCGGGCGTCGCAGGCCACCACCGGCACGTCGCTCGAGATCGCCAGCGCGTCCCGGACGTCCTGCGGGTCGTGGTACTGCATCCCGTCGAAGCAGTTGATGGCCACCAGATACGGCAGCCGCCGGTGCTCGAAGAAGTCGATCGCCGCGAAGCAGTCGGCCAGCCGGCGGGTGTCCACCAGCACGACCGCGCCGATCGCCCCGCGCACCAGTTCGTCCCACATGAACCAGAAGCGGGTCTGACCCGGCGTACCGAACAGGTACAGGATCAGGTCACGGTCGATCGAGATACGGCCGAAGTCCATCGCCACCGTGGTCGTCGTCTTACCCGGCACCTGCCGGTTGTCGTCGACGCCCACGCCGGCGGAGGTCATGATGGCCTCCGTGGTCAGCGGCGTGATCTCCGAGACCGAGCCGACCAGCGTCGTCTTGCCGACGCCGAAGCCACCGGCGATAACGATCTTCGCCGACGTCACGCGCCCGCTCGGGGTCGGCGGGCGGTGCGACATGTCAGAGCCTGCGAAGTCCACTCAGCACCCTCTCCAGCAGTTCAGTGCCCACCGCGTCGTCCGAGTCGTCCAGGATGGTCGGCTCGTGGACCGCGACCAGGCCGTCCGTCGCCATGTCGGCGATGAGCACCCGGGCCACACCGAGCGGGAGCTGCATTCGCGCCGCGATCTCGGCTAGCGACTGCACGCGTCCGTCACACAGCGCGGCGATGTACTGGTGCTCGCGACCCTGGCCGCCACTGCCGTTGGCAGCGGCCCGGCCGCGCACCGTCGTCTCGACGAGCGCCTCCAGCGCGATGTCGAGTCGGGGGCGGGTACGACCACGGGTCACGGCGTATGGACGGACCAACGCTCCGGTCGGTTCGTCACGATCAACCATGTCGCCGCTCACCTCCTTCGTACCCGACACCGGCTCCCTCCGTCGGAGCCCGTCCGTCCCGTCGTTGCCGCCCCGCCGACCTCAAGGTCAGCAGAACGTCAGCCCAGCATGCCCGCGGCCGCGCGCGGCTGCGGGGTCAACGCGTCGCCCACCCGGTCGACCAGCAACGCCATCTCGTAACCGACCTGCCCGACGTCGCAGCTGCGGGCGGCGAGCACGGCGAACGACGAGCCGTCCGAGATGGACATCAGGAACAGGAAGCCATTGTCCATCTCGACCACCGTCTGCAGCACCGCGCCGCCCTCGAAGCAGCGGGCCGCGCCCTGGGTCAGGCTGACCAGGCCGGACGCGATCGCGGCCAGCTGGTCGGCCCGGTCCCGCGGGAGGTCCCGTGACGACGCGAGGAGCAGGCCGTCCGCGGAGACGGCGACCGCGTGCGCGACACCGGGAACCCGATCGGCGAAGTTGGCGAGCAGCCAACCGAGATCCTGCGTAGTAGTCATCCTTCTTGCTCCTTCTGCCCGCTCCCGGCCACCGGGCCTGAGCCAGACTGCGAGGATTGCTGCCCTCCCGGAGTCGCCTCCGGGCTGGTCGGGTTGCTGTCGGACGGGTGGCTACGCCCTCGCTGGACGCCACGGTGGTAGGCGGAGAGCAGGCCGCGCACGGACTCCGGCGTCCGCCGCTGCACCGAGGTGGTCGGCTTCTCCACCGCGCCGGGCACCAGCTGGGCCATCGGGGTGCGCTTCGGCAGACCCGTCGGGGTGGTGGCCGCCACCGGCACCTCACTGGCGGCCGACGCCGCCCGCCAGCCCTCGTCGGCCGCGGTCGCCCAGCCGCCGCCCTCGCTGGGCTGCGGACGACGGGTGGGGAGGCTCCCGGCGGACGCGGGTCGCGCCCCACCGTTCGCTGTGGCCCCGTTCTCGCGCGGCGCTCCTCCGGCCGTCGGTGTCTGTGCCATCGGTGCGTTACCTGTCGTTGCGGGTGGTGTCTGCGGCACGGCGCGACCCGCCGCGTCGACCTTGCTGAACTGCTGGGTCGCGGCGGAACCGTTCGTCGCCGGCTGCCGGGCGCCAGCCGCCTCCTCCGGCCCCGGTCGCCGGGTACGGAACCAGGCCGACTCGAGCTCCCGGAAGATCGGCAGCTCCATCGTCTCGTCCGCGTACCGCTGCCGGTTCTGCGGCTGCGGGGTGGTCGGCCGAGCCGGCGCGGGCGGAGCAGCCGGCGTGGCCGGCGTGGCGGCCGGTCGGACCGCCGGGGCCGCCGCCTGGTTCGGCGCGGTCGGCTGGTCCGTACGCGGCATCCGCGGCAGCTCGGTGGTCATGTCGAGCGCGGCGGCCAGCCGCTCGGGCACCGGCGGCGTGGCCGGGTCCGCCCCGGCGACCGGTGGCCAGGCCGGCGGCGCCGAGGTGTTCGGCGGTGTCACCGGGCGCTGCGGCAGCGGGCCACCGGGCGGCGACGAGATCGGCTGACCGGAGACCGGCATGCCCGACACCGGCGACGCGGAGACCGGCATCCCGGAGACCGGGGACGACGAGACCGGCATCCCGGAGACCGGCGGCGAGGAGACCGGTCCGGCGTACGGCGGCCCGGAGTACGGCTGGCCCGAGTACGGCGGCGCCGAGTGCGGCGGCACCGGCGGAGCCGACACCGGCGGCGGGAAGTACGGCTGCGCCTCCGGGCTGCTCGGCAGCTGCCGCGGGATGCCGGACTGCTGACCGGTGGTGGCCGGGTCGCCGTCGGTCGCCCGCCGCTGCGGCAGCGGGTCGATCGGCTGGCCGTTGGAGGTACGCGGGCCGAACGCGTCGCCGCCGCTGGCCGCGGTCGCGCCGGTGAGGTCCGACCAGGCCGGCATGCTCCGGCCGGCGCCGGCCGGAGCCGGGCTGCCGGTGCCGTTGGCAGGTGCCGGCTCGAACGGCCGGCCGCCCAGGGTGACCTGGTTGCCGGAACCGCTCGGCCGCGGGCTGTTGGGCAGGTTGCCGAGGGCCGGCAGCGCACCGAAGGCGGGCGCCGGACCGGAGGACGGCGCGTTGCCCGCGGGCAGCGCCGGGGCCGACTGGGCCCGCCCGGCGAGCGCCCGGGGCACCAGCACCGACGGCGGCAGCGTGACATCCGCCACAGTGCCCCGGTCAGCACCTGGCCGCAGCTCGACCTTCACCCCGTGCCGGGACGCCAGCCGGGCGACCACGACCAGGCCCATCATCCGGGAGACGGCCACGTCCACCTGCGGCGGCGTGGCGAGCCGCTCGTTGAGTTCGTGCAGCTGGTCGGGGCTGATGCCGATACCGCGGTCCTCGACGTAGAGCGAGGCGCGGTCGCCGACCCGGCGGGCCTCGATCAGCACCTGCGAGTCCGGCGGCGAGAACGCGGTGGCGTTGTCGAACAGCTCGGCGACCAGGTGGACCAGGTCGTTGACGGCGTGCGCGGCGACCTCGATGTCCCGGTCGATGACCCCGAACTCGATCCGGGTGTAGTGCTCGACCTCGGACTGCGCGGCCCGGAGCACGTCGATCAGCGCGGCCGGCTCCCGCTGCACGCGGGTCGAGTCGGCGCCCGCGAGGACCAGCAGGTTCTCGTCGTTGCGGCGCATCCGGGTGGCCAGGTGGTCCAGCTGGAACAGCTCGGCCAGCCGGTCCGGGTCCTCCTCGCCGCGCTCCAGCCGGTCGAGGTGACCGATCAGCCGGTCGACCAGGATCTGCGACCGACGGGCCAGGTTGACGAACATCGTCGCGACGGAGGCGCGCAGCGCGGCCTGCTCGGCGGCGGTCCGGACGGCCTCCAGGTGGACGGCGTTGAACGCCTCGGTCACCTGACCGAACTCGTCCTTGCTGCGCACCGGCAGCGGCTCGGCGATCTGGTTGGCCAGCTGGGTCGGCGTCAGCTGCCCGGTGACCTGCGGGTCACGCAGCCGGGCCACCGCCTGCGGCAGGCCGTACTGGGCGACCGAGAGGGCGCCCTGGCGCAGGTCGCGCAGCGAGCGGGCCATCGAGCGGGCGACCAGATAGGCGAAGAGGATGGCCAGCAGCAGCATGCTCAGCAGCAGGCCGGACTCCAGGAAGACCTGGCGCTGCACGTCCGAGCGGAGGTCGTCGGCCAGGGCGACCACGTCGCGGTCGAACTTCGACTCCGCGGTGCGATGCAGGTCGGCGTACGCCACCATCGCCGCGTCCCACTGGTTGGCGTCGAACGGCGCGCCGGCCAGGGTGTCGCTTCTGTTGGTACCGGTTACCCAGCTGCTGTACTGGAGCGCCTCGCGCCGGTCGGGACCGGCGATGGTGCGCAGGTAGAAGTCGGTCTCGGCCTGGTTGGCGACCACATCGAAGCTCTGCTTCGCCTGGGTCTGGCCGGTGGCGCTGGCGATGTAGTCGTTCCGCAGGGTCGCGGTGAATTCCTTGCGGATCAGCGCCAGGTGCACCACGTTCCGCTGCTGGGAGAGGGCCTCCTTGCCACGGGCGGTGGCGGTGGCCGCGCGCATCCGGTCGCTCAGGTTGTTGTCGCCGGCGAGCTGGGTGGCCGAGTCCCGGACAGCGAGGATCCCGTTGATCAGCTCGTCGTAGCTCCGCTGCGCGTCGACGAGCCCCTGCTTGCCGTTGAGCACCTGACTGCGGGCGGCGGGCAGGTCCCTGAGCAACTGGTCGATCTCGTCGAGATGCCCGTCGAGGCTCGACGGCAGGTCCTCGAGCTCGGTCCGCTGGGAGGAGTAGGGCACCCGCGCCTGGTCGACCCGACCGCTCGCCTGGTTGTACGCGTCCTTGAACGGGTCCGCCTGCGCCGGCGGCGCGCCGAGCAGCCGCAGCGCGGCCGTCCGCTCGTCCTGGAGGGTGTCGACCAGCTCCCCGGAGTAGCCGACCAGGCTGGCCAGCTCGCCGGCCCGGTTGGCGTTGTTGAGCGTCTGCAGGTGGTCGACGAGACCACTGGTACCCACGACGACCGTGGCGATGGTCGGCACGATCATGATGAGACCGAGCTTGGACCAGATCGGCATGTCGCGGAGCCGACCGGCCGGCCGGCGCAGCCGCGACAGGAAAGAGCCCGCCGTCTTTGGCCGTTTGCTCACGTCACCGCCCTCGCGATTCAGCGTCCGCGTTGCCCTGGGCAACGCCTAGCGGCCGACCCGGCGGGTCGGACCATCCGAGATTCCATCACGCCGCCCGGCAAAGAGAAAGCCCAGGTTGGCCGTCGCGGACGGTGTGATGAGATGTTGATGCGATTTGATAGCAATCCGTCTGGCCGGAGTCACTGAAGGTAATGAATCACCCCCACCGCGTCGTGCTGCTCGCGGGCCCCTCCGGGTCCGGAAAGTCGTACATAGCGCAGCGAACCGGGCTTCCGGTGCTGTGCCTGGACGACTTCTACAAGGACGGTGATGACCCTACGTTGCCGCGACGAAACGGCCAAGTGGACTGGGAGTCACCGCTGTCCTGGGACGCCGAGGCGGCGGTTGCGGCGATTACCCGGCTGGCCAGGGAGGGTCGGGCGGATGTGCCGGTCTATGCCATCGAGGCTGATCGTCGGGTGGCCACCCGGTCATTTGACGTCGCCGGTTCGCCACTTTTCATCGCCGAAGGCATTTTTGCCGCCGACATCGTCGAGGAGTGCCGGCGACGGGGGGTGCTCGCCGGGGCGTACGCCCTGCGGCGGCCGCGCGGCGCGACCTTCGTCCGCCGGCTGGCCCGCGACCTCGCCGAGCAGCGCAAGGCTCCCCGGGTGCTGATCCGGCGCGGGGTGGCGCTGCTGCGCGCCGAGCCGGCGGTACTGCGCCGGCAGACCGGCCTGGGCGCGGAGGCGGCCCGGGCCCGCCAGGTGCTGCGCGGGGTGGCCGGCCTGCTCGCCGGCCACCCGCACCGCCGGTGATCAGGGCAGCAGCTTGGCGTACGCCGGCTTGATCACCTCGTCGATGATCCGCAGCCGCTGGTCGAACGGGATGAACGCGCTCTTCATCGCGTTGATGGTGAACCACTGCAACTCGCGCCAGCCGTAGCCGAACGCCTCCACCAGCAGGGCCATCTCGCGGGACATCGAGGTGCCGCTCATCAGCCGGTTGTCGGTGTTCACGGTGACCCGGAAGCGCAGGTCCCGCAGCAGCCCGATGGGGTGCTCGGCGATCGACGGGGCGGCCCCGGTCTGTACGTTCGAGGACGGGCACAACTCCAGCGGGATCCGCTTGTCCCGCACGTACGCGGCCAGCCGGCCGAGCGTCGGCTCCGGGCCTGGGGTGATGTCGTCCACGATCCGCACCCCGTGGCCGAGCCGGTCGGCCCCGCACCACTGGATCGCCTGCCAGATCGACGGCAGCCCGAACGCCTCGCCAGCGTGGATGGTGAAGTGGAAGTTCTCCCGCTGGAGGTACTCGAAGGCGTCCAGGTGCCGGGTGGGTGGGAAGCCCGCCTCGGCGCCGGCGATGTCGAAGCCGACCACCCCGGCGTCCCGGTGCCGCACGGCGAGCTCGGCGATCTCCTGCGAGCGGGCCGCGTGCCGCATCGCGGTGAGCAGCGTGCCGACCCGGATCGGCGTGCCCGCCTCGGCGGCCAGCGCGCTGCCCTCGGCGAAGCCGGCCAGCACCGCCTCGACCACCTCGTCCAGGGTCAGGTCCCGCTCCAGGTGCTGCTCCGGGGCGAACCGCACCTCGGCGTAGACCACCCCGTCGGTCGCCAGGTCGAGCGCGCACTCCCGGGCCACCCGGCGCAGCGCCGGGGCGGTCTGCATCACGGCGACGGTGTGCGCGAAGGTCTCCAGGTAGCGCTCCAGCGAGCCCGAGTCGGCCGCCTCGACGAACCAGCGGCCGAGCGCCTCGGGATCGGTGTTGGGCAGCTCGTGACCGACCTCGGCGGCCAACTCGACGATCGTCGCCGGCCGCAGGCCGCCATCGAGGTGGTCGTGCAGCAGCGCCTTGGGAACCTTGACGATGTCCTCGTACCGGATTGTCGCGACCATGCTCAGACCCTAGTCGGCCGCGCCGGATCGGCCGACGGGACCGGCACGGACCGGCGACGGATGTGGCCCCCGCCGGTACGGCGGGGGCGACATCCGCGGCCGTTCCGGCCGGGACGCCCCGCGTCGCCCCGCCGGAGCCGCCGGCATGGCCCGGCCGGCACCGGCCCGGCGCCGGTCAGGGACGCCAGCCGTACACCCGGTCGACGGCGAGCCGGAGCACCAGCCGGCCGTCGGCGACCATCGCCGCCCGGTAGTCGGCCCAGTCGGGGTGCTCGCCGCGGATCCGCCGGTAGACCTCGACCAGTTCCTCGACCGTGGCGTCGTCGGGCGCCGCCGCCGGCGGCGTCAGCACTGCCGTCCCCTCCGCCACCGCGTACGCCCCGCCGTCGGCGGTGGTGACGTGGAAGCTGACCCGGGGGTCGCGGAGGAGGTTGCGCACCTTGGCCCGGCCGGCGGTGGTGGAGCAGCGGATCAGGCCGGGCTCGGCCAGGTAGTCGACGTTGGAGAGTTGGGGACGGCCGTCCCGGCGCAGGGTGACCAGGACGCCCCGGCCGCGCTCGCCGAACAGCTCCCACAGCCGGGCGGTCACGCCGTCACCCGCAGCGGAGCGAGCGCGGTGGCCAGCCGGGCGACCTCGTCGAGCATCCCCTTGGCGGCGGCGTCGCGCCCCGGGTCCGGCACCAGTTCCCCGGCGTCGTCGAGCGCTTGGCGCAGGAACACGGTCACCGCCTCGTTGGCCGGCATCATCTTGAGGGTGGTCACCACCTGCTTGATCATCTGGACCGCGCGCAGGCCGCCGGAGGTCATGCCGTAGCTGACGAAACCGACCGGCTTGTACTGCCACTCGGTGTAGAGGTAGTCGATCGCGTTCTTCAGCGGTGCGCTGAAGCCGTAGTTGTACTCCGGCATCACGAAGACGAAGGCGTCGCCGGCGGCGACCGTGGCGCTCCACTCGCGAGTGTGCTGGTGCAGGTAGCGCCCCTCGGACGGGTGGTGCGGCTCGTCGTGGAAGGGCAGGGCCACCTCGGCGAGGTCGACGAGGCGTACGTCGTCGAAGGCACCGTGCGCGGTGGCGACGGCGGTGAACCAGTCGCCGATCCGGCGGCCCACGCGGCCCGGTCGGGTGCTGGCGACGATGACGGTCAGGCGGGGCATGGCGAGGTCACTCCTGTGGTGGCGGGCTGGCTCTGGGCCGGCACGGTGAACTTCGGGATGAGGTACTGGGCCAGCGGCCCGATGCTGACGGCGAAGAGGACGGTGCCGGGACCGACGGTGCCGCCGAGCGCCCAGCCCAGCGCGAGCACGCCGAGCTCGATGGCCGTGCGGACCCGCCCGATCGGCAGGCCGCGGGCGGCCAGCCCGGTCATCAGGCCGTCGCGCGGCCCGGGCCCGAGGCGGGCTCCGAGGTAGAGGGCCGTGGCGAGCCCGTTGAGCAGGATGCCGGCGACCAGCAGGCCGATCCGGCCGGCGACCGAGGGCACCGGCGGCAGGACGACGAGCGCGGCGTCGGCGGCGAACCCGACCACCACCGCGTTCGCGAGGGTGCCGACCCCGGGGCGCTGCCGTAGCGGGATCCAGAGCAGCAGCACGGCCACGGCGACCAGGTTGACCACCTGGCCGAGGGGTAGCCCGGTCCGCTCGGCGAGTCCCTGGTGCAGCACGTCCCAGGACGCGAGGCCCAGGTCGGCGCGGACCATCAGGGCCACGCTGACGCCGAACAGCACGAGGCCGGTCAGCAGGCGGGCCAACCGGCCCGGCAATGTGGTTGACATGTCACTCACTCTAGGAGCTGGTTGATGACATGTCAACCAGATGGCTACGATGGCCGACATGGAGCAACCACGCTGGCTCAGTGAGCAGGAACAGCGCGCCTGGCGGGGCTACAACCAGATGCGCCGCCTGCTCACCCTCGAACTGGCCCGCGAGCTGATGCGCGACGCGGGGCTGTCCGAGCCCGACTACGACGTCCTCTCCGACCTCTCCGAGACGCCCGACCAGCGCCTGCGGCTCAGCGAACTGGCCGACCGGATGCTCTGGTCGCGCAGCCGGCTCTCCCATCACCTGACCCGGATGCAGCAGCGCGGCCTGGTCACCCGCGAGGAGTGCGCGACGGACGGGCGCGGCGCGATCGTCGTGCTCACCGCCGAGGGCCGGCGGGCGATCGAGGCCGCCGCACCCGGCCACGTGGCGGCCGTCCGGCGGCACCTGGTGGATCTGCTCACCCCCGACGAGATCGCCGCGCTCGACGCGCTCACCCACCGCGTCGTCGACCACCTGACCAGCCTCGACCGGCCACGCGGCTGAGCCGGGGTGGTGCGGGCCCGGCCGGGCCGACGACGGGGTCCGGCCGACCGCCGCCGACGACGCCACGGCGATGCCGACCCGGTGCGCCTGGGCTGGCCGGCGGCTGGCGGCTCGCCGCCCTCGACGGCCGGGTCCGGATCCACTCGCCGCCCTGAGGGCCTACGGTGGTCGACGTGGAACTGCCGTGCGACCAGAGAAGGCGGTCAGCGGGCAACCCAATCGCCGGCCGGCTCAGCCCGTGCGACCGACGGAACGGCCACCGCCGGGTACGCGCGGTGCTGACCTACCTGGACGCCTGACGTGGACGCCCGCATCGTCGACCGGTTGCGCTGCCCGGTCTGCGGCGAACCGCTCGCCGAGGCGACCGCCGGCACCGCCCGCGCGCTGCGCTGCCCGCGCCGGCACAGCTTCGATGTCGCCCGGCAGGGTTACGTGAACCTGCTCGCCGGGCGCGCCCCGCACGCCGGGGACACCGCCGAGATGGTGGCCGCCCGGGCCGACTTCCTGGCCGCCGGGCACTACGACGTCATCTCCGCCGCCCTCGCCGAGGCGGCGACCGAGGCGGTGGCCCGGGTCGCGGCGGCGCCGGACGCCGGGGCGTACCCCCTGGTGGTGGACGCGGGGGCGGGCACCGGCCGGTACCTCGCAGCGGTGCTGGCGGCGCTGCCGGACGCCGTCGGCCTGGCCCTGGACGTCTCGAAGCCGGCGCTGCGCCGGGCGGCCCGGGCCCACCAGCGCGCCGCCGCGGCGCTCGCCGACACCTGGCAGCGGCTGCCGCTGGCCGACGCCTCGACCGCGGTGCTGCTGAACGTCTTCGCGCCGCGCAACGGCGCGGAGTTCCACCGGGTCCTCGACCCGGCCGGGGCGCTGCTGGTGGTCACCCCGGCCGGCGACCATCTCGCCGAGCTGGTCGGCGCGCTCGACCTGCTCCGGGTCGACCCGGCCAAGTCCGACCGGGTGGCGGAGAGCCTCGGCGGCCGGTTCACCCCGGACGGCGGGACCGCGCTGCGCCGGGAGCTGGCGCTGACCGGTCCGGAGGTGGCGACGCTGGTCGGCATGGGACCGAGCGCCTGGCACACCGACCCGGCCGGCCTCGCCGCCCGGGTGGCCGCGCTGCCGGAACCGGTCCGGGTGACCGTGTCGGTCCGGCTGACCGTCTGGCGCCCGACCCCCGGCTGACCCCTGACCCACCCCTCCCGGCACCGCGCCGGCCCGACCCGCCGACGCCGCGCCAACCCGACCGACACCGTGCCGGCGGGCGACAGCTGCCGACCGGTCAGGTGGAGAGGTCGACCTCTTCCCAGCCCGGAGGCTCGTCGTGGTAGGGGCCGCGCAGGATCACCGCCCACTCCAGCGCCCAGCGCCGCTGCCCGATCGCGTTGGCGTCCACCAGGCCCGGCGGCTTCCGGCCGGCCCGCTGCACCTCCAGGTACGCCCAGTCCAGGCAGTAGTGCAGGTCGAGCAGGGCCGCCGCGTCGGCGGGATGCTGCGGCGCGGCCAGGATCCGCGAGCGCCACTGCCCGAAGGTCTCGCCACCGGGGATGTACGGCATCCGCTCCACCAGCCGCTCGTCCACCGGCACCGTCGGGTCGAGCTGCTTGGTCAGCCCGAGCACCCAGGCCAGCGCGAAGAGCGCGTCGTGGTGCAGCACGAACGAGCGGTGGTCGCCCCGGCCGCCGGTGACGAACTGCCATTCCGGCGGGGTGACCATCTCGACCAGGTGCGAGGCGAGCAGCCAGCTCATCGCCGCCTGCGGCGGCATCCCGAAGCAGCGCGCCAGGATCAGGTGCAGCACCGCGATGCGCGCCTCGATCTCGGCCGTCGGGCGTAGCTCGATCTGGTCGCCGGGCTCCCAGACCAGCGGGAACTGCGGCGGAGGCAACGGCAGGCGCAGCCGGGACAGCTCGTCCAGGCTGGCCTCGCGCACCTCTCGGGGGTCGGGGGCAGCAACGATCACGGCCGAAAATTCCTGTCTGCTCGCGACGGCTCAGCGCCGGTGTTCCCCCCTGGCCTGGGAGAATAGCGCTCCCAGGTGACCAGCACCATGCCGGCCGGCGAGCCTGCTCAGCCGATCCGCTCGATCACCAGCGGAGTCGCGGCCGGGGGGTTCGGCGAGATGCGCACCGCCCGCTCCGCCTCCGCCAGCGCCGCCGGGATCCGCCCGGCGTGCTCGGCGCGCAGCTCGTAGAGCGGCTCGCCGGCCCGTACCGGGTCACCCGGGCGCTTGTGCAGCAGCACTCCGGCCGGCACGCTGACCGGGTCCTCCTTGCGGGCCCGGCCGGCGCCGAGCCGCCAGGCGGCCACCCCCATGGCGTACGCGTCGACGGCCGCGACGAAGCCGTCCGCCTCCGCGCGGACCACCTCGACCTCGTTCGCGGTCGGCATCGGCGCGTCCGGGTCGCCACCCTGGGCGCGGACCATCGCCCGCCAGGCGTCCATCGCCCGGCCGTCGCGCAGCGCGGCCGCCGGGTCGGCGCCGGGCAGGCCGGCCGCGTCGAGCATCTCCCGGGCCAGCGCCAGGGTCAGCTCGACCACGTCGGCGGGGCCGCCACCGGCCAGCACCTCGACCGACTCGGTCACCTCCAGCGCGTTGCCGATCGCCAGGCCGAGCGGGGTGGACATGTCGGTGAGCAGGGCGACGGTACGCACCCCGTGCGCCCCGCCCAGCTCCACCATGGTCCGGGCCAGCTCGCGGGCGTCGTCGACCGACTTCATGAACGCGCCGGAGCCGACCTTGACGTCGAGCACCAGCGCGCCGGTGCCCTCGGCGATCTTCTTGCTCATGATCGAGCTGGCGATCAGCGGGATCGCCTCGACAGTGCCGGTCACGTCGCGCAGCGCGTACAGCTTGCGGTCGGCGGGGGCGAGCCCCTCGCCGGCCGCGCAGATCACCGCGCCCACGTCGCGCAGCTGGGCGATGAACTCGTCGTTGGTCAGCGCGGCCCGCCAGCCCGGGATCGACTCCAGCTTGTCCAGGGTGCCGCCGGTGTGCCCGAGGCCGCGCCCGCTGAGCTGCGGTACGGCCGCGCCGCACGACGCGACCAGCGGGGTGAGCGGAAGGGTGATCTTGTCGCCGACGCCGCCGGTGGAGTGCTTGTCGACGGTCGGCCGGTCCACCGCGGAGAGGTCGAGCCGCTCTCCGCTGGCGATCATCGCGGCCGTCCACCGGGCGATCTCGGCCGGGGTCATGCCGCGCAGCAGGATCGCCATGGCCAGCGCCGACATCTGCTCGTCGGCGACCAGCCCCCGGGTGTACGCGTCCACCACCCAGTCGATCTGCCCGTCCGACAACACCCCGCCATCCCGCTTGGTCCGAATGACGTCAACCGCGGTAAAAGCACTCACCTTGAAGTTCCTATCAGTCTTTACGCGAGCGGCCGGCGAACCCCAGCCGATGAGGACGGACGTTTCACCGTGAGTGGGGCCGACCACGGCCGGCAAACCCCAACCGGTAAGGGCGGACGTCTCGCCGTGAGCGGTCCGCGGCGCATGAGCACGACGGGCCGGGGCCGACCGCGCCCGGCGGAGGGATCAAGCCTGACCGCCCGGAGCCGGGCGTGGTCGGCCCCGGCCCTGAAGCCCAGCCCGCCAACGAGCCCGGACCGACCCCCAAGCTCAGCCACCTGGGACCGGACAACCAGGCTCACGCACCGGACCAACGAACCGGGATCTCCAGCGGCGGCTCACCCTCACCCGCCCAGAAGATGGTCCCTGCCGCGTCCACCACCACCACGCGCGGCGTCCGGGCCAATCCCCAGGTGATCGCCTCCGCCGGGTCGTCCCAGCTCGGGCCCTCCTCCAGCACCCCGGTCTCGGCGCCCGCGTCGGTCCCGGCGGACCGCTCCCAGTACGCCGTCCAGACCTGCTGGCCGGCGGAAAGGTCCGGGTGGACGAAGACGCTGCCGCGGCCCCGCCAGGCGGCCAACCGCTCCGGCACGACCGGCACCGGCGTCTCGCCGGTGACGGCCTCCAGGTCCTCCACGCCGAACGCGTGCGGCAGCAGTTCGGCCATCCGCAGCGGCCGGCCCTTCGCCTCGATCAGGCACTCCGGGCCGCCGTTCTCCCAGAGCAGCTGCCGGCACCGGCCGCACGGCATGAGCGGCTCGCCGGTGGCGTCGACGCAGGACAGCGCGACGATCCGGCCGCCGCCGGTGGCGTGCAGGGAGGAGACCACCCCGCATTCGGCGCAGAGCACCACCCCGTACGCGGCGTTCTCCACGTTGCAGCCGACCACCACCCGGCCGTCGTCGACCAGGGCGGCCGCCCCGACCGGGAACTTCGAGTACGGGACGTACGCGTGCCGCATCACCTCGGTGGCGGCGGCCCGCAGCCCCTCCCAGTCGATCTCCATGGTGCGCTCCCGTCAGCCCTTGATGTACGGCTTGCCGTCCGCGGCCGGCGCCCGGACCCGACCGACCAGGCCGGCCACTGCCAGGATCGTCGCCAGGTAGGGCAGCATGGCCAGGAACTGGCTCGGGATCACGCTGTTGATCGCGCCGAGGTAGGTGCCGAGCTGGTCGGCGAAGCCGAAGAAGAGCGCCGCGAGCAGCGCACCGGTCGGGCTCCACCGGCCGAAGATCAGCGCGGCCAGGGCGATGAAGCCCTTGCCGCCGATCATGTTCTTGGTGAACGAGTAGAGCGCCAGCGTGTAGGAGGCGCCGCCGATGCCGGCCACCACCCCGGCGAGCAGCACGTTGCGGTAGCGCAGCCCGAGCACCCGCACACCCAGGGTGTCGGCCGCGGTCGGGTGCTCGCCGACCGCCCGGGTACGCAGCCCCCAGCGGGTGCGGAACAGCGCGATGTGGATCACCAGCACCAGCAGCAGGCCGAGGTAGAGGAAGATGTTGCCGCGGAACAGCGCCGGGCCGAGCACCGGGATGTCCTTGAGCAGCGGGATCTCCCAGTTGGAGAACCGCGGCGCGCTGTTGTACCGCTGCGCGTTGGTCTGCATCAGCCGCTCGTAGAGGAAGCCGGTGATGCCGACCGCGAGCAGGTTCAGCACGATGCCCATGACGACCTGGTCGACCAGGTAGCGGATGGCGAAGATGGCCAGCAGCAGCGAGATGAAGGCGCCGCCGATCGCCGCCGCGACCAGGCCCACCCAGACGCTGCCGGAGATGCTGCCGAAGAGCGCGCCGCTGAAGGCGCCCATCAGCAGCTGGCCCTCGATCGCCACGTTGACCACGCCGGAGCGCTCACAGAGCACGCCGGCGAGCGCGCCGAAGATCAGCGGCAGGGCCAGCACGAACGTGCCGCGCACCATGTTCACCAGCGGCATGAAGTTCTGCCCGGCGGGAGCCGCGGAGACCTGCCAGCAGAGGAAGGAGAGCACGAAGCCGACCAGCCCGATGCCGAGCACCAGGGTGAACCAGCGCTTCGGCAGCCCGGCGAGCATCGCCGCGCCGGCGGCGATCGCGACCACGCCGAAGAGGATCGCGCCGACCGTGCCGTTGATCTTCAACGCGGCGCCGGCGGCGTCCTCGCTCAACGTGAAGCGGGCCGGCTGGTCGGTGGCGAGCGCGCCGAAGAGCACCGCGCTGATCAGGCCGAGGCCGAGCAGGGTCAGGCCGACCTTGCGGGTACGGGTCCAGAAGCCCTCGTCGACCGGGGCGACCGCGATGTCGGGGACAGCCATGGTGGACATGAGTTACCAGCCCTTCGCCAGGCTCGTCTGCAACCGGGCGGCGCGCGCGGCCCGGAGCTGGAAGATCGCCTTCACCAGGGCCGGCGCGGCGATGAAGATGACGATCAGCGCCTGGAGCACGGTGACCAGCTCCAGCGAGATCCCCGAGTAGGACTGCATCCGGTTGCCGCCGGCCTGGAGCGCGCCGAAGAGCAGCGCGGCCAGCGCCACGCCCCACGGCTTCACCCGGCCGAGCAGCGCCACCAGGATGCCGTCGAAGCCGATCTGCGCGACCACCAGCGGGGTCAGCGCGCTGGCGGTGGAGCCGAGCACCATGTTCGAGCCACCGAGGCCGGCCAGGATCCCGGAGAAAACCATGATCAGCACGTACGTCCGGGTGACGCTGATGCCGGCGGTCCGCGCGGCGTCCGGGTTGGCGCCCACCGCGCGCAGCTCGAAGCCGAGCGTGGAGCGGTTGAGCAGCCAGGCGACCGCCCAGGTGGCCAGCACCGCCACCAGGATGCCGGCGTGCACCCGCAGGTTGTCACCGAGCAGCCGGGGCAGCTGGGCGGAGGCGTCCACCGGCCGGCTGATCGCGTCGGTCCGGTTCGGGTCCTGCACGCCGTTCTGCACGATCAGCCAGGTCAGGAAGTACGTGGCGATGTAGTTGAGCATGATCGTGTTGATCACCTCGTGGGCACCGGCCTTGGCCTTCAGGATGCCCGGGATGAAGCCCCAGATCGCCCCGCCGAGGGCGCCGGCGAGCACCGCGACCAGCACGTGCAGGCCGGGCGGCAGCGGCAGCAGGAAGCCGGCCAGCGCGGCCAGGATGACGCCGATGGTGGCCTGGCCCTGGGCGCCGATGTTGAACAGGCCGCCCCGGAAGGCCAGCGCGACCGAGAGCCCGGTGAAGACCAGCGGCGCGGTGTAGGTGAGCGTCTCGGAGATCGGCGCGAGGACCGCCTCCCAGCCGTTGCTGCCGTTCAGCCAACCGGAGAACGCCTCCGGGTCGAAGACGGCGCCCTTGAACAGGTTGGCGTACGCCTCGCTGACCAGCGTCCAGCTGGCGTTGATCGCATCCGACGGCCGGGCGGTGATGTAGCTGTAGGTGGCCAGCACGTCCGGATCCGAGACGATGATCAGGACCGCGCCGACGAGCATCGCGAGTACCAGCGACAGCAGGGTCACCGTGAAGGTGTTGGCGGCCCAGAGGTTGTCCAGGAACAGCCGGCCCAGTGACGGCCGGCCCCCGTCGCCCGGCTGCTTCGGCGTGGTCGCCGTCTCGGCCTGCTCGGTGTTGCCGAGCGCGGTCTGCGCGGCCTGCGCCTCGGTCGCCGGCTCCTTGTCCGGGGAGCCGGAGGGATCTGCGTTCGTCATGCCTTGTCCTCGCTGCCTGGGACCTCGGGGGCCGGAGCCGCCGCGCCGTCCGGGGCCGTGGCGCCGCCAGAGGTGCCGGGGGTGCCGGTCGCGTCGGGGGTGATGCCGGCCATCAGCAGGCCGATCTCCTCGCGCGGGGTGTCCGGGCCGACCACGCCGATGATCCGGCCGCGGTACATCACGGCGATCCGGTCGGCCAGGCCGATCACCTCGTCGAGTTCGCTGGAGACCACCATGACGGCGGTGCCGATGTCCCGCTCGCGGATGACCCGGCTGTGGATGAACTCGATGGAGCCGACGTCGACGCCGCGGGTCGGCTGGGCGGCGATGAAGAGCTTCAGCGGCCGGGACAGCTCCCGGGCCACGATCACCTTCTGCTGGTTGCCGCCGGAGAGCGTGCCGACCGGCGCCTCGGCGGAGGAGGTACGGACGTCGAACTGCTCGATCCGCTCCTTGGCCGAGCGGGCGATCTCGTCCGGCTTCAGCGCCAGCCCGGCGCCGAACGGCGGCTGGTCGTAGATGTCCAGCACCAGGTTCTCCGCGACGCTGAACTCCTTGACCAGGCCGTCGACGCTGCGGTCCTCGGGCACGTAGCCGACGCCGGCGCGGAGCACCTTCTTGGTCGACCAGCCGTGCACCGGCTGCCCGTCGAGGGTGACCGTGCCAGCCAGCAGCGGACGCAGACCCATGATCGCCTCGATCAGCTCGGTCTGGCCGTTGCCCTGCACGCCCGCGATGCCGAGCACCTCGCCCGCGTGCACGGTGAGGTCCACTCCGTCCACCGCGCGTACCTGCCGGTCGTCGTCGACGACCAGGCCGGCGACCTCCAGGACCGGGCGGCCCGGCTCGGCCGGGGTCTTGTCGACGGTGAGCCGGACGCTGCGGCCGACCATCAGCGCGGCCAGCTCGTCCCGGCTCGCCTCCGGCGAGGCGGTGCCGACGGTCCTGCCGCGTCGGATCACAGTGATCCGGTCGGCGATCGCCTTGACCTCGCCGAGCTTGTGGGTGATGAAGACGATCGACTTGCCGGCGGCCTTGAGCGACCGCATCACGGCGAGCAGTTCCTCGGTCTCCTGCGGGGTGAGCACCGCGGTGGGCTCGTCCAGGATCAGCAGGTCGACGTCGCGGGTGAGCGCCTTGACGATCTCCACCCGCTGCTGGATGCCGACCGGCAGGTCCTCGATCACCGCGTCCGGGTCGACCCGGAGGTTGTACCGCTCGGAGACCTCGGCGACCTCGCGCCGGGCCCGGCGCCGGTCCAGCAGGCCGGCGATGCCGCCGCGCACCTGCTCGGCGCCGAGCATGATGTTCTCCGCCACGGTGAAGACCGGCACCAGCATGAAGTGCTGGTGCACCATGCCGATCCCGGCCGCGATCGCGTCCGACGGGCCCTTCAGCTTCAGCGGCTGGCCGTCGACCAGGATCTCGCCCTCGTCGGGCTGGTAGAGCCCGTAGAGCACGTTCATCAGGGTCGACTTGCCGGCGCCGTTCTCGCCGAGCAGGGCGTGGATCTCTCCAGGCTCCACCGTCAGATCGATGTGGTCGTTGGCGACCAGATCACCGAACCGCTTGGTGATGCCGCGCAGTTCGAGTCTCAGCGCAACCTCCTGGAGTGCGAAGCGATGGTGCAGCGTAGCTGCCGGCCGGTCGCGGCGCGGGGCCGGTCGTCGGGTGGAGCGGATCGGCCGCCCCGGCGCCGCGGGTGAAGTCCCGCGGTGCCCGGGGCGGCCGGATCGTGGTGCTGTCCCGCTCGCCGGCCTACCCGGGTGATCGTCTCACCGCGGGTGGCCGGCCGAGCGTCACTTCGGCTGGGCCTTGGAGGTGACCGTGACGGTGCCGGCGGCGATGTCCGCCTTCAGCTTGTCGACCTCGGCCTTCAGCTCCGCCGGAACCTTGCTGTCGAACTCGTGGTACGGGGCCAGCGAGACACCGTTGTTGGCCAGGGTGCCCAGGAAGCCCGGGTTGGCGCTGAGCTTCTCGCCACCGGCGGCCTTCAGCACGGCCTCCTTGACGGCGTCCGGGATGTTCTTGACCACGGTGGTGATGATCGCCGGGCAGTCCGGGGTGCTCTCGCAGCCGTCGACGTCCACCCAGATGGTGTTGTACTTGCCGCCCGAGGCCTTCGCCGCACCGGTGGTGCCGAGGCCGGCGCCGCCGGCGACCGGCATGATGATGTCGGCGCCCTGCGCGACCAGCGCGTCGCTGACCTTCTTGCCCTCGTCCTGCTTGACGAAGTCGTTGGTGAAGGAGCCGTTCTGGGTGGCCTTGTCCCAGCCCAGGACCTTGACGCTCTTGCTCTTGGTCTTGTTGTAGTGGGCCACGCCGTCGACGTACCCGTCCATGAAGATGGTCACCGGCGGGATCTTCATGCCGCCGTAGGTGCCGACGGTGCCGGACTTGGTCATCCCGGCGGCCAGGTAACCGGCCAGGAAGCCGGCCTGGGCGGTATCGAACTGCATCGGGTAGACGTTGCTCTCCGGCAGCTTCGCGTCGACGATGCCGAACTGCTGGTTCGGGTTCGCCTTGGCGATCTTCGAGGTGGCGTCGCCCATCAGGCCGCCGACCGCGAGGATGAAGTCGCACTTCTGGTTCACGTACTGGGTCAGGTTCGGCTCGTAGTCGGCCTCGGCCTTCGACGCCACGTACTTGATGTCGATGTTGCCGTTCTCGGCCTTGGCGGCCTCCAGGCCCTGCCAGGCCGAGGTGTTGAACGACTTGTCGTCGATGCCGCCGACGTCGGTCACCATGCAGGCGCTGTACTTCTTGCCGCCGTCACCGGCGCCGTTGTTCTCCTCGGGGGCCTCGCCACACGCGGCGGCGCTCAGCACGAGCCCACCCACCGCGAGGATCGAGGCGATCCGCATCCCACGCACCGAGCGCAAGACGTCTCCCTTCCATTGCTCACCGCGGGTCGCGCGGTGGCAGCCCATTAGCCGGCCTGGCGACTTGCCGCCGGCGTCCCACGTTACGGACGGGAGCGTACGCCCGCGCCCACCCAACGGCCGACAATCGTGCACGACTGTTGAGTGCCTGTTACCCCTACGTAACCCTGGGGTGGGCCAGGTCACTCTCGGCACCGACGGGTGGGCGTTCCGACGTCGCGAACGTCCGTTTTCCGGGGCCGTCCCCCTGTCGGGGACGTTACCGCCAGAAGACCGCCACCGCCGCGTTGACCAGGGTCAGACCGACGATGGCGAGGAAATGGCCGCGGTTGACCGCCTCTCGCTTGCGGGAGAAGAAGACCATGACGAAGATCAGCAGCGCGAGCACCAACTTGGTAACAAGCTTCGCCGGGTCGGGCTCGTCGCCGTCGCGCAGCGGCGCGGAGAGGCCGATGCCGGTGAGCAGCATGATCACCGAACCCCACAGCATCGACGAGTTGATCCGCAGCCGCCCGCTGACGTACTGGACGATCGCCCCGCCCAGCAGCAGCGCGAAACCGATCAGGTGGACGTAGCGAAGTATCAGTCTCAGAGCTTCCACGGCGACCATCTTCCCCTATCAACGACAGTTTGTAGTAGGGGGCGCGGCGGAGACCGGGCCGCGGGTCAGCCGGCCGCGGCCCGGGCCGGCCGGAGGGCGGCGACCGGCTCGTCGGCCGGCGCGGGTGCAGGCCGGGCCAGTAGCAGCAGGGCGAGGCCGAGCACGGCGTACCCGGCGAGCACGGCCAGCGGGGCGCCGGCCCCGGCGCCGTCGAAGAAGGCCGCCGAGCGCAGCAGCGTGCCGCCGGCGCCGACCGGCAGCCACTGACCCACCGTGCCCCAGGGCTGCGGCAACAGCTCGGGGGCCGCGGCGACCGCCGAGAGCGGGTTGCCGACCAGGAAGACCAGCAGCGCGCCCAGCCCGATCCCCGGACGGCCGAGCAGCGCGCCGAGCCCGGCGACCACGGCCGCGGTGGCCAGCCCGAAGAGCCCGATCACGGCCGCCTCGGCGAGCCAATCGCCGCCGAGCAGGCCGAGCCAGCCGTGCAGCACCGCCACCCCGACCCCGCCGGCCAGCACGGCGTACGCCGCCAGTCCGGCCAGCCGGGCGGCCCGGCCGGTGACCAGCAGGACGAGCAGCACCCCGGCGAGCATGCTGGTCAGCGCCAGCGGCAGGAAGCCGGCGGCGAACCCGGCGCCCCGGGGGTCGTCCGGGTCGGCGGGCACCACCTCGACCACCGGCACCGGTCGCCCAGGGGCGAGCTGGCTGGCCGCCTCGGTGAGCAGTGCCGCCACCGTAGGGCTGGCGGCCGCGGCGGTGTGCAGGGCGATCCCGTCCGGGCCGGCGACGAAGGCGGCGTAGACCTCGCGGTCGCGCAGCGCCCGGTCGGCCGCGGCCGCGTCCGGCAGGGTGGTGACCTCGAACGCGCCGGGCCGGGCGGCGGCGAGCCGGCCGGCCAGTTCGCCGGTTGCGGGCGCGGGGCCGGCGACGGCGACCGGCAGGTCGCGTGGCGCGAGGTGGGCGGCCGGTGCCGCGAACAGCGGTACGAGCAGCGCCTGCACGCCCACCACCAGGGCGGCGGCCAGGACGGCGAGCAGTAACGGCGAGCGGGTACGGGTCGACATGTCCCATCTCCTAAAACGAATGCTCGTTCTCTTTGCGTCCAGGCTCCTCCCGCCCCACTCCGCTGTCAAGAACGAACGCTCGCTTTACGATGTATCCCGTGCCACGTGTCTCGGCCGAACACCTCGCCGCCCGCCGCCGCCAGATCGTCGACGCGGCCCGGCGCTGCTTCCTCCGGGAGGGTTTCCACCGCACCTCCATGCAGGACGTGATCGCCGAGGCGGGCCTCTCGGTCGGTGCCGTCTACCGCTACTTCCCGAGCAAGAACGACCTGATCAACGCCATCGCCGAGGAGGCGGTCAGCGGGGCCGGGGAGGTGCTCGCCGGGTTGGCCCGGCACGACCCGCCGCTGCCGCTGGTCGAGGCGCTGGACCGCGTCCTGACGTACGTGGAGACCCAGCTCGGAGCCGACGGGGTGCTGCGCATCGCGATCCAGGTCTGGGGCGAGGCGCAGCGCGATCCGGCGCTGGCCGCGTTCGTCGCGGAGAAGTACACCGGCTTCCGCAGCCAGTTCGGGCTGCTGGTGCGCCGGGCCCAGCAGGCCGGCGAACTGCCCGCGGGCACCGACCCGGACGCGATCGCCGCGGCGCTCTTCGCCCTCGTCCCGGGCTGGTTCACCCAACGCATCCTGACCGGCGGGCCGGACCGGCGGACCTATCTGGCCGGGGTGCGGGCCCTGCTCGGCGCGACCCCGCTGGACTAGCTGTGCCGCCCCCGCCCGGCCGGGCGGTCAGCGACCCTCGGCGGTCGAGACCGGCCGACCACCCGGCGCCCGCGCGTCGGCTGTCGAGGGCTCCGGGTCCCCGCCGGCCGGCCCCGCCACCTCCGCCGGCCCCGCCACCTCCGCCGGCCCCGCCAATTCCGCTGGCGGCGGCTCGGTGACCGCCGGCTCGTCGCTCCGGTCGGCGCTGACCGCGACCGCCACCCAGCCGGCGCAGCTCAGCGCCGCGAGCAGGACGGCCAGCACGGCGACCCGGGCCGCCGAGGTGCGCAGCCACCAGTCGATGTCGTTCGGCCCCAACGCGTAGGTCAGCGTGAGTGCGGCCAGGTAGTACCCGCAGAGCGCCCACAGCCAGCCGTCCGACCCGAGCCCGGCCCGTCGGCGGTGCCGCCGCAGGAAGAGCGCACCCAGCACCGCCACGGCCAGCGCGCCGGCCGCCACCGGCCCGACCACGTCGCGTAACACCCGCAGGGTCACCCGGAACCGCTCGACCGTCTCCGGGTCCCAGCCGGACACCGCGCCCCGGCCGGCGTGCCCGGTGATGTCGGAGCGGGCACCCAGCAGCCGGGCCAGCAGCGCCCAGCCGACCCCGGCCAGCACCGGAAGCCAGACCAGCCCGACCCGCCGCAACTGGGCCCGGGCCCGCACCGTGGCCAGTACCGCTACCGCGCCGGCGACCACCAGGCCCTCGTTCTTGGCAAGCGCGGCCACAGTGAGCAGCAGCAGGGCCAACGCCGGCCGGCGCAGCGGATCCGCCGCGAGGAGCAGGGCGACCACGGCGCCGGCCGCGGCGGCCGACCAGAGCGGATCAACGTAGCCGCTGGTGAGCGCGTGTGGCGCGGTCGCCCAGGTGGCCAGGCCGACCCCGATGGCGAGCGGCCAGGCGACCGGGGCAGGGGCGAACGCGAGCACCCGTCGCACCAGGTGCACCAGCATGGCGATCGCCGAGAAGCCGATCAGGACCCCGACCGCCTGCGCGGTGCGGAAATCCGGCTCGGCGACGCTCCACACAGCCGCCAGCGGAGCCGAGGCCAGCGGCGGATAGTCGGTGTGCGAGAAGGCGAAGCCGGCACTGCCGATCGCCTCCCGGGCGTACCCGCCGTCGTGCGACAGGTAGCCGGCGCGCAGCCACCAGATGGAGTGCGGATCCCAGCGGACCGCTGGTTCCCCCATGAAGAGCAGCGGCGGGAGCAGCGGGAGGGCGGTCAGCAGCGCGGACGACCAGCCGCCGTACGGCACCGGCTCGCCGGGCCGGCGCAGCAGCCACCACGCCAGCGCCGCCGCCGCGGGCAGCACCAGTGCGAGCCAGAGCACCAGTGGCCCGCCGGCGAGCAGCATCAGGATCACCGCGGCGGTGCTCAGCAGCGCCGACACCAGGGGCGCCAACAGCACGGCGAGGTACGGGCTGCGGAGCAGCGCGTACGCCAGCGGAAACCCGCCGACCAGGAGCGACAGTCCGGCGACGACCGGCGTCATCGCCCGGCCCCCCGCACGACCAGCCGGACCCGCGGGCCGGTCGGCCCGGGTCGCTCCACCACACCGACGCTCACCAGGTGGTCCGCGGCGTCCGGCGTGCCGACGACCAGGCTGCCGGTCAGCGCCGCGAACTCGGCCAGCCGCTGCCGCCACAGGGTCCGGTCGGTGGCCGCCGGCACCGGGTAGACCCGGCTGCCGGGCGGCACCTGGTCGGCGAACTCCCGGCGCAGCGATTCGAAGTCCACCTGGGAGCGCCGGGCCCCCGGGTTGTGCTCGGGGTCGCGCAGGTAGGCGACCCCGTGACCGGTGGCCTGCCAGGCCCCTTCACCGGTCACGACCAGACAACCGACGCCGAGGGTCGCCACGGCGACCCGGACGACGAGGCGACCGACGGCCCCCGCACAACGCTCTCCCGCCATCACGACCGGCCGCGCTCAGTGGGCAGGGGTACCGGTGGGACGGCGGCGGGTGCGCTCGCGGCCGAGGATCCAGAGCGCCTCGACCCCGTCCCGCCAGGTGATCTTCTTGCCCTCCTCGCGGCCCCGGGCCCGGTAGCTGATCGGCACCTCGTACGGCCGGATCCGGCGGCGCAGCAACTTGCCGGTCACCTCGGCCTCCATCCCGAAGCCCCGGGAGCGGATGTCGAGCGAGCGGTAGAGCGCCACCGGCATCAACTTGAAACAGGTCTCCAGGTCACTGATGTAGGAGTTGAACAACACGTTCGCCGCCATCGTGACGCCCTTGTTGCCCATCACGTACCAGAAGCTGTAGGCGCTGTGGCTGCCGAAGGTGCGATTGCCGTAGACCACCGTCGCCCGACCGTCGAGCACCGGGTCGAGCAGCTTGGGGATGTCCTGCGGGTCGTACTCCAGATCCGCGTCCAGGATCACCATGTAGTCGCCCTCGGCGCTGTCGACGGCGGTCTTGATGGCCGCGCCCTTGCCCGCGTTACGCGCATGGGTGATCACCCGTAGTCGGGCGTCGTCGGCCCGACGCAGAATCTCCCCGGTGCCGTCCCGGCTGCCGTCGTCGACCACGACGAGTTCGACCGTGCCCGGGTAGTCGACCGCCAGCGCCTGCTTCACGGCATCCGCCACGCGTGCCTCTTCGTTGTAGACGGGCATGAGGACCGACAACTTCACGGGAATCTCCCAACAACCGACGGCGCTGATGGCACCGGCTCGCGGGTGACCGACAGGAAGGCGTCAGTGAAACAGATTGGACATCGGGTCGCCGCCCCTATGGAAAAAGGACCCATAACGGAAGCGGCGCCCCCGAAGGAATTGCGATCCACGCCGCCGATTCGACCCTGACCAGCGCATCTAGCGAGGGTGAACGATCAGAATCGGTGACACTGGACGGCAGGTTGCACGTCGTTCGGGTAATTGTTGAAGACGTTCGTCCGTTCACTCATTCCGCCGGAACGGCAATTCGCCACGGAGGCGTGCCGAGAAAGTCGGAAATCCGCGATCGGCACCGCCGTCAGAGCCGCCACACCTGGAAGGTCGGGCCGTCACCCGGCAGGGTGCACGCGCCGTCCGCGTCCGGGCGCAGCGCCGGCGCTCCGCCGTAGACGTTCCCGCCGCCCGGCAGGCCGGTCAGCCGGACCGGCGCGCCGGCCGCCCGACGGGCCAGCACCAGCACCGACCCGGTCGGCGCCTCGCGCAGGAACACCAGCGTGTCGGCGTCGACGTACAGCCAGCGCAGCCCACCCCGGCGCAGCGCGGGCTCGGCGTGGCGCAGCGCGATCAGCGCCCGATACGTGGCGAACGTGCCGGCGTCCCAGCGCTCCGGCCGGTGCCACGGCATCGGGGTACGCGACCCCTCGCCGTTGTCGCCGGTCAGCCCCAGCTCGTCCCCCGCGAAGATCATCGGAATGCCCGGCATGGTGGCGAGCAGGCCGGCGGCGACCTCGTGCCGGGCCGCGTCGCCGACCACCGTGCGGATCCGGGCCGAGTCGTGCGAGCCGAGCAGCTGCCACGAGTGCACGTACGACCGCCAGGAGACCAGCGACCGGTAGGAGTTCATGGTGGCGAGCACGGCGTCGGCGTCCCGGCGGGCCACCCCGCCCGGAGTGCCGAGGAAGTTCGGCAGCGGCTGGTCGCCGTGGCGCAGCCAGGACCAGACCGGGTCGGTGAACCCGACGTAGTTCATCGTGCCGTGCCAGCCGTCCCGGTCCAGGTCACCGGTGTGGTCGTGACCGTGCTCGGCCATCAGCAGCCCGTCGGCGCGGGTCTGCGCGACCACCCGGCGCAGCAGCGCCGCCACCTCGTGGGTGTACGCGTCCGCGCCCCGCCGGCCGGTCATGTTCGCCACGTCCACCCGCCAGCCGTCCAGCCCGTACGGCGGGCGCAGCCAGCGGCGCAGCAGCGCGTCGTCGGCGGTGGCGAAGCGCCGGCGCAGCTCGGCGCTGCCCCAGTTCAGCTTCGGCAGCGACTTGACCCCGTTCCAGGACTCGTAGTCCCCGGTCACCTGGTCGAAGTAGTACAGCTCCCGTTCGGCCGCGCGCACGTCCGAGCTGGCGGCGGTGAACCACTCGTGCGCGTCGCCGGTGTGGTTGCTGGTGATGTCGCCGAGCAGCCGCCAGCCCCGGGCCCGTACCGCGTCGGCGAGGCGGACCAGGGCGGCGTCCCCGCCGAGCAGCGGGTCCACCGCGTCGAAGCTGGCCGCGTCGTAGCGGTGGTTGGAGCGGGCCGGAAAGATCGGGGTCAGGTAGACGGTGTTCACGCCGAGCCGGGCCAGGTGGTCCAGTCGTTCGGTGACGCCGTCCAGGTCACCGCCGTAGAACTGGCGCGGGGTCTCCGGGCCGCGCCCGATCACCGGGGTGTCCCAGTCGCACGGGATCGCCCAGTCGGGCAGCGGCCGGCCGTCGGCGGCGGCCGAGCGGGCGAACCGGTCCGGGAAGATCTGGTAGACCACCGCGTCGCGGGCCCAGGCCGGCGGCGGGTCGTACGAGACCAGCCGGAAGTCCCCGTGGTCCGGCACGTCGTGGTCGACCAGCCCGGCGGCGTTCAACCAGCGGCGGTCGCGCGCGCCGGTGAGCAGGAACCGGTAGTTGCTGACCGGGTTGCGCACCTGCACCGCGGCCCGCCACCAGACCTCGCCGCCGGCCGTGCGGTCGACGACCGCCTCGGCGAACCGGGGCTCGCCGTCGCCGGTGGTCCGCACGTGCACCTGGCGGACGTCGGCGCCGGCCGGCACCCGGACGAAGACGTCGACCGTCTGGCCCAGCGACGGCTCCTGCTCGGGGACGTACAGCTCGGACCCGTCGTGGTGCGGCTGGAACGGCATGGTCGGACCTTTCGGGTTGGGTCGGCCGGGGAGAGGAAGGGGCGTCCGCCGCGGCCGGTTTCCCGGCCGCGGCGTTCGGCCCGTGACTGCTCCGGTGTACGTCGACACGACGCCCTTGCCGCAGCTCGCACCGACGCCGGGGGCGTGGTGCGGGGGGCCGCCACTCGTACGGACGGCGCCGGCCCCTCAGCGCAGTGGCACCGCTCGCCGCGCCCACGACGACGAGCGGCCACCCCTGCGGGTCATCCCTTGACGGCTCCGGCGGTGAGCCCGGAGACGATGTAGCGCTGGAGGAGTTGGAACACCAGCACGGTGGGGATCGCGGTGAGCAGGGTGCCCGCCGCGAACATCCCAAAGTTGTTGTTCCGCTCGCCGGCCACCAGGCCGAACATGCCGACCGCCAGGGTCTTCGACTCGGTGTCGGTGAGGAACACGTTGGCGATCATGAACTCGTTGATGGTGCCGATGAAGGAGAGCAGCGCGGTCACCGCCAGGATCGGCGCCACCAGCGGCAGCATGATCCGGAAGAAGACCTGGGCGTGGGTGGCGCCGTCCATGGTGGCCGACTCGTCCAACTCCCGGGGCAGCGTGTCGAAGAAGCCCTTCATCAGCCAGGTGTTCACGCCCAGCGCGCCGCCCATGTAGAGCAGGAACAGTCCCCAGGGCGTGTTGAACCCGATGCCCGGCCACAGGTCGGTGACCGTCGTGAAGATCAGGAAGATCGCCACGATCGCCAGGAACTGCGGGAACATCTGGATCAGCAGCAGGGTGAGCAGCCCGATCCGGCGGCCGGCGAACCGCATCCGGGAGAAGGCGTACGCGGCCAGCGCGGACAGGAAGATCGACACGAAGCTCGCCGTGCCGGCGATCAGCAGGCTGTTGAGGAACCAGTGGCCGAAGGCGGTCCGCTCGAAGAGGTTGCCGAAGTTCTCGAACGACACACCTTCGGTCGGCACCAGTTCGGTCGAGGAGAGCGTGCCGCGCGGGTTCAGCGCCGCGGAGAGCACGAACAGGATCGGGAAGAGGCTGAACGCCACCGCCAGCAACCCGACCACGTGCCGCCAGCCGACCTGGCGGAGCCACTGGCCGCGCCGCCCGCCCCGGGCGTTGCGGTTGGCGACCGGCGCGCCGCCGGCCGTGTCGCCGGCGGCCCGGACACCGCTGAGGGTGGTCACCGGAGCCACCTGCCGATCGCGACAGCGGGGCTCGCAAGCTCACTCCTCGCGCTCACCGGACCCACCTTCCGTTCGCGACTGCGGGGCTCGCAAGCTCACTCCTCGCGCTCACGAGTACACCTCCTCCTGCTTGCGGGTGCGCCGGAAGCTGATCGCCGAGACCGTCGCGACGATCGCGAAGATGAAGATCGACACCGCGGCGGCCATGCCGAACTCGGCGCCCTGCGCGCCGAACGCCAACCGGTAGGTGTAGGTGATCAGCAGGTCGGTGGCTCCGTTGGTCGGGTTGTCGGCCGGGAACGGCCCACCCTCGGTGGTCAGCCAGATCGCGTTGATGTTGTTGAAGTTGTACGCGAACGACGCGATCAGCAGCGGGGAGAGCGCGACCAGCAGCAGCGGCAGGACGACCGCCCGGAACGACTGCCAGGGCGACGCGCCGTCGACCGAGGTGGCCTCGGTCAGCTCGCGCGGGATCGCCTGGAGCGCGCCGGTGGTCACCAGGAACATGTACGGGTAGCCGAGCCAGAGCTGCACCAGCAGCACCGCGGCGCGGGCCGACCAGTCCTGGCCGAACCAGTCCACGCCCAGCCCGAACAGGTTGTTGATCAGGCCGAAGTCGGTGTTGAACATGTCCCGCCAGACCAGCAGCATGGCGAACGACGGCATGGCGTACGGCAGGATCAGCAGCACCCGGTAGAGGTTGGTGCCGCGCATCCGGGGCGAGTGCAACGCCAGCGCGATGCCCATGCCGAGCAGGAAGGTCAGCCCGGTCGAGCCGATCGCGAAGGCGAAGTTCCAGACCAGCGTGCCGAAGAACGGGCCGGAGATGGCCGGCTCGGTGAGCACCCGGGCGAAGTTGTCGATCCCGACGTTGACCTTCCAGCCCTGCGCCAGCCGCTCACCGTCGGCGGCCACGAAGGCGCCGCTGGACTCGTCCGCGGTCCAGATCCTGCCGCTCTCGGCGTCCCGGACGCAGTCGCAGCCCGCGTCGTACGCCCGCATGGCCTTGCCCTCGTAGGCGCGGGTGAGACCGGTGGAGCGGATGGCGCCACCGGCGGTCGGCACGATCAGGTCGGTGATCTCCTGGCTGCGGGCGCCGGCCTGGCCGAAGTTCAACACGGTGTAGCCGTCGGCGGCGGTGACCTTGCCGCCCGGGGCGACGGTGACGTCGGCCGGGTCGAGTCGGCGCAGCCCCTCGGCGTCGCCGACCGAGACCACTCCGGTGGCCGGGTCAGTGACCAGGAAGACCAGCGGGCCGGTGGCCGGGTCGCCGGTGGTGGCGATGGAGAGCGCGTACTCGGTGGAACCGGGCACCTGCTTGACCGAGGCGGTCTGGATGGCGACGACCGCGTCGTCCTTGCTGCCGCGGTGCCCGTCGCCGAAGTTCGTGAAGGCGGTGCTCGCCGTGTAGAGCACCGGGAAGACCTGGAAGGCGATCAGGAAGAGCGTGCCGGGGACCAGGTACTTGGCCGGGACGTGCCGGCGGGTGAGGTAGAGGTAGAACAGTCCGGCGGTGGTGACCGCCAGCAGGGCCAGCCCGGCCCACTTCTCGGCCTCGATGAGCGGGAAGGCCGCCCAGATCGCGATCCCGGCCACCAGGCCGAGCAGGACCACCTTGACCAGCAGACCGGTCACGGTGATCGGCGCGTGGTTCCGCGCGGTACCGGACGAGCGCGGGAGCCCGGAGCCGACGGGCTCCCGGCCCGGGACCTGCTGGGCAGGTCCCGGGCCGGACAGCGGCGTGCTCATTACTTGATCTGGCCGGAGATGGTCTTGCCGGCCGCGGTGATCGTCTTGGTCGGGTCGGCGCCGCCGATGATGGCGGCCTGCGCCTTGCCGAACGGGTCCCAGATCGCGGCCATCGCCGGGATCGCCGGGAGCACCTGGCCGTTCTTGCCGGCCTCCTGGAACTTGGCCAGGTCCGGGTCGGTGCCCTTGACCTGGTCCAGCGCCGCGGTCAGCGCCGGCGGGCGGGGCTCGGCGTTGTACAGCGCCACGGCCAGCTCGGGGGTGGTGACGTAGTTGGCCACGAACTCCTGGGCCAGCGCCTTGTTCTTGCCCTTGGCCGCCACGTAGAAGGACTGGACACCGACGAACGGCTGAGCCTCCTTGCCGCCGGCGAAGCCGGGGACCGGGGAGATGTCGTAGGAGATGTTCGCCTTCTTGGCGTCCGCGATGGCCCACGGGCCGGAGACCAGGAAGGCGCACTTCTTGGCGCCGAAGTTGGCGATCGAGTTCTCGGCGGTGATGGAGCGCTTCAACGCACCCTCACCCTTCTCGCCGAGCGCGGCGATCTTCTTGAACGCCTCGATCGACTCCGGCTTGCCCACGCCCAGGTCCTTCGGGTCGTAGTCGCCGTTGGCCGCAGTGCCGAAGAGGTAGCCGCCGGCCGAGGTGTACAGCGGGTAGATGTGGTACGCGTCGCCGTTCTGGCCGGACTGCAGGCAGAGGATCTCGCTGGCCTTCTTCTCCGCCTTGAGCTTCTTGCCGGTGGCGACCAGTTCCTCGATGGTCTTCGGCGCCTCCGGGGCCAGCGCGGTGTTGCGGATCAGCGCGAGGTTCTCCATCGCGTACGGCACGCCGTAGAGCTGACCGTTGAACGTGACGGCCTTGACGGCGGTCGGGTTGAAGCCGCTCTTCTGCTCGGCGGTCAGCTGCACCGGGTCGATGGCGCCGTTCTGCACCAGGTTGCCGATCCAGTCGTGCGCGCCGACCACCACGTCCGGGCCACTGCCCTGCTGGTGGGCGGTGACGAAGTTGGTCTGCAGGTCCTTGGAGACGGCCTGCACCTCGACGGTGACGCCGTTCTCCTGGCCGAACTTCTCACCGAACGGCTTGAGGGCCGCGGCCCGCTTGTCGTCGGCCCAGATCACCAGCTTGCCGCCGGCGGCTGCCTTGGGGGACTCGTTGGCGGCCGGCTCGTCGCTGCCGCCGCAGCCGGACGCGGCGAGCGCCAGGGCGAAGGCGGCGACCACACCCGCGGTACGGATGCGCATCGGTACTCCTGTCGTCATGGCGGTCCGCCGGGGGAAGGGCGGCCCGCCAGTGGAAACCTCTGTAAGTTCTTGCCAACCGGCGCTAGGGTGCCGCGCCGCTGCTCTCGCATGTTGCGGGGACGTTAGCAAGGCGTTTCAGAGAATGGAAGGGCTTGCAAGAGTGTACGCAAGAACTTGCCAGTGAGCTAAAGTGCCGCCATGCGCGCTCGACTGTCCGACATCGCCCAACAGGCCGAAGTCAGCGAGGCCACGGTGTCGCGGGTGCTCAACGACCGCCCGGGCGTGGCCCCGGAGACCCGGCAGGCCGTCCTGACCGCCCTCGACGTGCTCGGCTACGAGCGCCCGGCCCGACTGCGCAAGCGCAGCGCCGGCCTGGTCGGCCTGGTCGTCCCGGAGTTGGACAACCCGATCTTCCCCGCCTTCGCCCAGGTGATCGAGTCGACGCTGGCGCAGAGTGGGTTCACCCCGGTGCTGTGCACCCAGACCGCCGGCGGCGTCACCGAGGACGAGTACGTCGAGATGCTGCTGGATCGGCAGGTCTCCGGGATCGTCTTCGTCTCCGGCCTGCACGCCGACACCGCCGCCAACCACGACCGTTACCGGGCGCTGATCGCCCGCCCGCTGCCGGTGGTGATGATCAACGGCTACGTGCCCGGCATCGCCGCGCCCTTCGTCTCCTGCGACGACGGCGAGGCCGCCGAGCTGGCGGTGGCCCACCTGGTCGCGCTCGGGCACCGCCGGATCGGCCTGATCACCGGCCCGGACCGGTTCGTGCCGGTGCAGCGGAAGGTGGCCGGTTGGCGCAGCGCGATGAGCCGGCTGGCCAGGCTCCCCGCCGCCGACCTCGACGAGCTGGCCGAGCTGTCGCTGTTCGGTGTGGAGGGTGGCGAGGCGGCCGCCGGCCGGCTGCTCGACCGGGGCGTCACCGGCATCGTCTGCGGCTCCGACCTGATGGCGCTCGGCGCCATCCGGGCGGCCCGGCAGCGCGGCCTGTCGGTGCCGGCCGACCTGTCGGTGGTCGGCTACGACGACTCGCCGCTGATGGCGTTCACCGACCCGCCGCTGACCACCATGCGCCAGCCGGTGGCGGCGATGGCGGTGGCCGCGGTGCGGGCCCTGGTCGACGAGATCAACGGGCACGCCGCCCCGCACTCGGAGTACCTGTTCCGCCCGGAGCTGGTGGTACGCGGGTCGACCGCGGTCGCCCGGGCGGCCGGCGGCCGGCCGGGCAGCGGCGAGGTGAGCGGGCAGCGGCCCGCGCCGCCCGCGCTCGCCGTGCCAGCCTGATCCGGTGATTGGCGTCATTTCTTGCGCAAGGACTGCTTGACTCTTGCAACATCGGAGCGGCATCCTGCTCAAACACCCGTGCGTCCACCGCCACGCCCGCACCGGGTGCCGCTGTCCCGCGCCACAGAACGGGGAACGCCTCGATGACCGCCAGCCACCCCACCCCGCAGACCTCCGACGCCGACTGGTGGCGCTCCGCCGTCGTCTACCAGGTCTACGTCCGCAGCTTTGCCGACAGCGACGGCGACGGCATCGGTGACCTGCGCGGCATCCGGGAGCGCCTGCCGTACCTGCGCGACCTCGGGGTGGACGCGCTCTGGTTGACCCCCTTCTACACCTCGCCGATGGTCGACGGCGGCTACGACGTGTCCGACTACCGCGACGTCGACCCGATGTTCGGCACCCTCGCCGACTTCGACGCCATGATCACCGACGCGCACGCGCTCGGCCTGCGGATCATCGTCGACCTGGTGCCCAACCACACCTCCAGCGCGCACCCGTGGTTCCAGGCCGCCCTGGCCGCCGGCCCCGGTTCCGCCGAGCGGGCGCGCTACCTCTTCGCCAACGGCAAGGGCGAGCACGGCGAGCTGCCTCCGAACGACTGGGAGAGCATCTTCGGCGGCCCGGCCTGGACCCGGGTGCCGGACGGCCAGTGGTACCTGCACCTGTTCGACCCGGCCCAGCCGGACCTGAACTGGCGGCATCCGCAGGTGCGCGCCGAGTTCGAGGACGTCCTGCGGTTCTGGCTGGACCGGGGCGTGGACGGCTTCCGGATCGACGTGGCGCACGGAATGATCAAGGCCGAGGGCCTGCCGGACGTCGGCTTCAGCACGATGACCACCGGCCAGCGCCAGGTGGAGCTGCTCGGCAAGGGCCGGCTGCCCTACTTCGACCAGGACGAGGTGCACGACATCTACCGCGCCTGGCGGCCGATCCTGGACAGCTACCCGGGCGGCCGGATGGCGGTCGCCGAGGCGTGGGCCGAGACGCCGCAGCGGCTGGCCCGCTACATCGGCCCGGACGAGCTGCACCAGGCGTTCAGCTTCGACTTCCTCGATGCGACCTGGTCGGCCGAGTCGTTCCGCAAGGTGATCGACACTGCGCTCGCCGAGGCCACCATCGTCGGCGCGCCCACCACCTGGGTGCTCTCCAACCACGACAAGCAGCGGCACGTCACCCGCTACGGGGACGGCCCGGAGGGGCTGCGCCGGGCCCGCGCGGCCACCCTGCTGATGCTCGCCCTGCCCGGCTGCGCGTACCTCTACCAGGGCGAGGAGCTGGGCCTGCCGGAGGTGCTCGACCTCCCCGACGAGCTGCGCCAGGACCCGGCGTTCCTGCGCACCGGCGAGAGCCGGGACGGCTGCCGGGTGCCGATCCCGTGGAGCGGCGAGCTGGCCCCGTACGGCTTCGGGCCGGCCGGCAGCGAGCTGAGCTGGCTGCCCGCCCCGGAGACCTGGCGGGCCCTGTCGGTCGCCGCCCAGACCGGCGTGCCGGGCTCGACTCTGGAGCTCTACCGCACGGCGCTGCGGATCCGCCGGGAACACCCGGCGCTGGCCGCCGACGCCGGCGAGGTGACCTGGCTGGAGACCGCGCCGGGCGTGCTGGCCTTCAGCCGCGCCGCCGGTGACACCGTGCTGACCTGCGTGGTCAACATCAGCGGTGCCCCGGCCCTGATCGACGGGTACGGCGAGCCGATCGCCGCCAGCGAGGCGCTCACCGGGCAGGGCTCCGGCCATCTGCTCGGAGTCGACGCGGCTGCCTGGTTCGAACGGCGCTGAGCGGGTAACCCGTCATCGACCTGGTCGTCCGTTGTGCCCCGCGCCGACGGGCGGCTGGGCCACCGACCCCTTGTGGTGGGGGGTGAGGTGGCGCCGGCGCCTCGTGGAGTCCGCTCCGCGAGGCGCCGGCGTCCATCGGCGGACGTGTCGCCACTGCCCGCGGGGGTAGGAGTTGCCATGACGGTTCCCCCTCCCGGAGGTGATCCCCCATGGCACGGGTGGCGCAGTACACCCTCGACGTGACGGACGTCGACCGGATGGCGACGTTCTGGTCCGCGGCGCTCGGCTACCGGGTCGAGCAGGGCGGCGACGGCAGCGCCAAGCTGTATCCGCCGCCGGACGCGATCGGCGCGCCCACGGTCTGGTTGCAGGGGTCGGGCACGCCCAAGCGCGACAAGAACCGGCTGCACCTCGACCTGGTCGCCGACGGCGAGCCGGCCGACGAGGTGGACCGGCTGGTGAAGCTGGGCGCCCGGCCGGCCGACGTGGGACAGACCGGCGAGGAGGGCTTCGTCGTCCTCGCCGACCCGGAGGACAACGAGTTCTGCGTGCTGGACGGCCCACCGCGCCGGCGCTGACCGGCGCACCGCCGGGCCGCTCCCGCCCGGGCCGCGCCCCGACAGTCGGCGGTCCCCCGCCGGCGGCCGGACGGCCCGGCCCGGGTCGGTCGCCCCGCCGCGCTCAGGACGCGGTGCCGGTGAGCTTCGCGGCGATCCGGCGGAAGCCCTCCCGCAGCTCGGCCTCGCTCGGCGGGCGGGTCGGCTCGGTACGCTGGTCCGCCGCGGCGGCCGCCTCCAGTTCCTCGTCGATGGTGTCCTCGTAGTCGCCGTAGAGGTCGGCCTCCTCGACCTGCGCGATCTCGTCCTCGGCGGCGATCTGCGCGGCCGCGATCTCGCCCCGGATCTCGTCCGCGGAGACCGCCGGCAGCAGCGGCTCGACCACCGCCATCAGCTGTTCCTCGGCCACCACCGCCTCGGCCAGCGCCAGCGCGTGCGCCCGCTCGTACGGGCCGCAGACCACCGGCTCCCACTCGTCGGCGTCGCCGAGCGGGCCGAAGGTGATGATCCAGGGCAGGCCGAGCATCGGCGAGTCGTCCGGCAGGTCCAACGTCACGAGTGCGCCCACCGGCCCATCATGGTCCGTCCCGCCGGAACCCTGGGCGGCAATCGCTCTATTCACGTTCGGACACGGCCACCTGGGAGCGCCAGCGGGCGGTCCAGTCCTCCCGCAACCGACCCAGCGCCGCGTCGTCCAGTCCGTACGCGCTGTTCGATTCGAGCATCGGTCTTCTCCTGTCGTCGTCAGCCCGGCCGGGCCGCGTCCAGCGCGGCACGGACCAGGGCGAGCGCCGCCGCGGGTGGCACCCCGAGCCGGCCGGCCTGCGCCGCGTAGTCGGCCGCCGCCCGCTGCAACCGGTCCATCGCATCGTCGCGCCCGGGTGCGACAAACGTGCCGTGCCGACCCCGGGTGCGCAGCAGGCCGGCCGCCTCCAGCTCCCGGTAGGCCCGGGCCACCGTGTTGGCGGCCAGGTTCAGGTCCGCCGCGAGCTGCCGGACCGTGGGCAGCCGGGTGCCCACCGGCAGCCGGCCGTCGCCGACCATCTCCGCGAGCTGCCCGCGCACCTGCTCGTACGGCGGCACCGACGAGTCCTGGTCGACGACGATCAGCACCGGCTTCTCCATCCCGCTCATCCGGCCCCGCCCGGGGTGCCGGGATCGGTGTCCACGTCGAGGTCACCCGGCGGCGGGCCGCCCGCCGCGAGGTCCACCACCCGCCCCCGGGTGCTGGTCGCGGCGAGCGCCGCGCCGAACAGCAGCAGCTGGTTGAGCAGGTAGAGGTAGAGCAGCAGGCCCACCGCGCCGGCCACCACGGTGTACGCCGGGTTCCGCTCGGTGCGCACCACGTAGTAGCGCCCGACGGTGTTGAGCAGCGTGATGCCGACCGCGACCAGCAGCACCACCGGGCGTAGCCGGACCCGGCTCATCCGCAGCCGGGGCACGGCGACCAGCAGCAGGGTGGCCAGCACCGCGTTGATCAGCACGCTCAGCACCGCGCTGACCGTGGTGAGGCCGACCGAGCCGGTGCTGCGCAGCAGCCAGCGCAGCAGCGACTCCAACGCGTCGACCGCGGCCACCGAGACGCCGAGCAGCACGAAGACGACGATCAGCACGCCGAGGTCGACCAGCCGGCGGACCACCAGGTTGCCCGGCTGCTGGTTGAAGCCGTACATCAACCGCTGCGACGAGCGGATCGCCTCCACCCAGCCGATCCCGGTGAAGACCAGGATGACCAGGCCGACCACCCCGACCGTGCCGCTGCTCTCGGCGATCTGCACCGGGTCGAGGAACGGCAGGTTCTCCCGGAGGAAGTCGGCGGCGGCCACGCTGACCTCGTCGTTGTCCTCGAGGATCGCGCCGAAGATCGAGTACGCGACCAGGGCGAGCGCGAAGACCGCGAAGAAGCCGTAGTAGGCGATCGCCGCGGCCAGCCGCCCGGCCAGCAGGTCGGCGTAGAGTTCGCCGGCCCGCCAGAGGTGGTCGAACGCGCCGGAGCGGTGGCGCGCGGCCGTCAACCGTCGCCCGATGCCCGCCTCCAGGCGGCCGAACACGTTCACGCGCTCATCCTCGCCGATCCCCGGCCGCCGTGCGGGTAACCGGCCCGCCGCGCGCCCGTCCGGCCGCCGGCCGGGTCAGCCGCCCAGCCGGAAGTCCCGGCGCGGCTGCCACCGGGCCTGCCCGCTGTGCGAGAAGAGGGTGAACGCCTCCACCTCGAACATCGCGGAGAAGTCGGCCAGGTCCTCGTACGCCTTGTCCAGCGCCTCCGGCGCGACGTCCTGCGCCACCGTGACGTGCGGGTGGTACGGAAAGCGGGCTTCCCGGCGCAGCTCGGGGGCGGCGCTGATCGCGGCGGCCAACAACTCGCACTCGCTGATCCCGGCCGCGACCGCGACGAAGACCACCTGGGTCACCGGCCGGAACGTGCCGGTGCCCCGCAGGTGCAGGGTGAACGGCAGGTGGGCGGCGGCGACCGCGCCCAGGTGCCGCTCGACGGCGGGCAGCGTCGCCACCGGGATCTCGGTCGGCCCGAGCAGCGTCACGTGCGCCGGAATGTCCGCGGCCTGCGGGTCGCCGGCCTCGGCCCGGCGTCGGGTCAGCATCGCCCCCCACGGCTCGGGGATGTCCACCGCGACCCCGATCTGGATGGTGTCGTCCACCCCGGGCGCCCCGTTGCTGCCGTCCACGCTTCGCGCCACCCCTCCGACCGCCGAACCCGTACCCGTCGCGCCGCGCGACGCTACTCGCCGCGCACCGGCGGGAAGAAGCCCACCCGCTCGTACGCGGTGCGCAGCGTCGCGGCGGCGACCGCGCGGGCCTTCTCCGCGCCGGCGGCGAGCAGCTTGTCCAGCTGCGCCGGATCGTCGAGGTAGCCGCGGGTGCGCTCCTGGATCGGCCGGACGAAGTCTCCGACCACCTCGGCCAGGTCCTTCTTCAGGTCGCCGTAGCCCTTGCCGGCGTACGCGGCCACCAGGTCGTCGATGCCGCGCCCGGTGAGCGCGGAGTAGATGGTGAGCAGGTTGGCGATGCCGGGCTTGGTCTCGGCGTCGAAGACGATCTCCCGACCGGTGTCGGTGACCGCGGAGCGGATCTTCTTGGCCGACCGGGCCGGGTCCTCCAGCAGGTCGATGATGCCGGCCGGGGAGGAGCTGGACTTCGACATCTTGGCGGTCGGGTCCTGCAGGTCGGTGATCTTCGCGGTGTCCTTGACGATGTGCGGCGCCGGCACGGTGAAGGTCGGGCCGAACAGCGAGTTGAACCGCTGGGCCAGGTCGCGGGAGAGTTCCAGGTGCTGGCGCTGGTCCTCGCCGACCGGCACGGCGTTGGCCTGGTAGAGCAGGATGTCGGCGGCCTGCAGGATCGGGTAGGTGAACAGGCCGACACTGGCCCGCTCGCCGCCCTGCTTCTGCGACTTGTCCTTGAACTGGGTCATCCGGCTGGCCTCGCCGAAGCCGGTGATGCAGCCCAGCACCCAGGCCAGCATCGGGTGCTCGGGCACCTGCGACTGCACGAAGAGCGTGCTGCGCTCCGGATCCAGCCCGACCGCGAACAACTGCGCGGCGGCCAGCCGGGACCGCTGCCGCAGCACCTTCGGGTCGTGCCCGGCGGTGATCGCGTGCAGGTCGACCACGCAGTAGAAGGCGTCGTGGGTGTCCTGCAACGCCACCCAGTGCCGCACCGCGCCCAGGTAGTTGCCGAGGTGGAACGAGTCGGCCGTCGGCTGGATGCCGGAGAAGACACGGGGGCGGGCGGGAACGTCGGACATGCCGGCAATTCTGTCAGCAACGCCCGGCGGCCGTCATGACGGCCCCACGGGTCGGGCGGGGCCGGTCGCGGCGGGCGTGTCGACCTCGCGGCGCTGCTCGGGCAGGCGCACCGCGGAGACGGCGAGCCGGGCCACCCGGCGCCCCTCCAGGGCCAGCACCCGCAGCAGCCACCCGCCGGGCGGCTCCCCCGCCCCGGCCGGGCCGCCGTCCGGCTCGACGGCCACCGGCACCTCGTCGCCGGCCACCGGCAGCCGGCCCAGCGCCGCCATCACGTACCCGCCGACCGTCTCGTACGGGCCGGCGGGCAGGCGCACGCCGGTGCGCTCGGCGAAGTCGGCGAGGTTGAGCCGGCCGTCCACCACCGCGGGCAGGCCGGCGCGCACCGGCTCGGGCGGGCCGTCGTACTCGCCGTGGATCTCCCCGACCAGCTCCTCGATGAGGTCCTCGCAGGTGACGATGCCGGCGGTGCCGCCGTACTCGTCGACCACCACGGCCAGGTGGTGTCCCTCCCGGCGCATCTCGGTCAGCGCGGCGAGCACCCGCTTGCTGCCGGGCAGCCGCTTCACCTCCCGGGTCAGCTCCCCGACGGTGGTGCACGGGTCGACCTCGGGGCGCAGCAGCACGTCGCGCAGGTGCACGAAGCCGACCACGTCGTCGTGGGTGCCGTCGACCACCGGGTAGCGGGTGTGCGGTTCGGCGCGGACCAGCCGGGCCGCCTCGGCGATGGCCAGCCGGGCGGAGAGGAAGACCACCTCGGTGCGGGGCATCATCACCTCGCGGACCAGGCTCGCGCCGGCGACCAGCACCTCGTCGATGATCCGGCGTTCCTCCGGGTCCAGCAGCGTGTTGGCGGCGACCAGGTCGCGCAGGTCGGCCTCGCTGATCCGCTCCCGGCCGGCGGCCGGGCTGGCGCCCAGCAGGTCGGTCACCAGCCGGGTGGCGCCGTCCGCGGCGCGGACCACGACCCGGGCCACCGCCCGGGCGAGCGGGCCCGGTTCGCGGCGCAGCCGCTCCCGCGTCCGCCGCCGGAGCCCGGGACGACCCGCTTCCCGCATGCCTTGGATGGTAGACAGCGGAGGCCGCCGCCACCGGCAGGTGCGCATGTTCGGGTCTGTTTAATCGTGAGAGTTTATGATGGAATGGCGAGCGCGCGGACGCGGAGCGCGGCCCCGACCGGCGGCCGTAGGGTGATCACCACATGGTCGCGGCCACCCGGCCAGGCAGGAGGAGACCGACGTGAAACTGCTCGTCACCGGCGGCGCCGGCTTCATCGGCAGCGTGGTGACCCGGATGCTGCTGGACGCCGGTCACCAGGTGGTCGTCCTCGACAACCTGCGCACCGGGCACCGGGCCGCGCTCGCCCCCGAGGCGACCCACGTCCAGGCGTCCATCCACGAGGCGGCCCGGGTGGTCACCCCCGAGGCCGGCTTCGACGGGGTGCTGCACTTCGCCGCCCTGATCGCCGCCGGTGAGTCGATGGTCAAGCCGGAGCTCTACTGGCACACCAACACCGTCGGCACGCTCGCGCTGCTCGACGCGGTCCGCGCCGCCGGGGTGCCCCGGCTGGTCTTCTCCTCCACCGCCGCCGTCTACGGCAACCCCACCGAGCTGCCGATCCCGGAGACCGCGGTCAAGGCCCCCACCAACACGTACGGGGCCACCAAACTCGCCGTCGACCTGGCGCTCACCTCCGAGGCAATCGCGCACGGCCTGGCCGCCGTCTCGCTGCGCTACTTCAACGTGGCCGGCGCACACCTCGACGGCGACGTCGCGCTCGGCGAACGGCACGACCCGGAGACCCACCTGATCCCGATCGCGCTCGAGGTGGCCGCCGGCCGCCGGGAGAAGCTCCAACTCTTCGGCGACGACTACCCCACCGTCGACGGCACCTGCGTGCGCGACTACATCCACGTCGCCGACCTGGCCCGGGCCCACCTGCTCGCGCTGGACACGGCGACCCCCGGCCAGCACCGGATCTACAACCTCGGCAACGGCAGCGGCTTCACCAACCGGCAGGTCGTCGACGTGGTCCGCGAGGTCACCGGGCACCCGGTGCCGGTGGAGGTCGCGCCGCGCCGGGAGGGCGACCCGGCCGAACTGGTCGCCTCGTCCGCGCTGGCCCGCGCCGAACTCGGCTGGGTGCCGCGGAAGCCGACCCTGCACGACATGGTCGGTGACGCCTGGGCCTTCTACCGCGCCCACGTGCTGGAGCAGCGGTGACCGACGATGTCGCGGCCCGCGCCACCGCCGGCTTCCGGTCGGCGTACGGGGCGGAGCCGGCGGGCCGCTGGGCGGCTCCCGGGCGGGCCAACCTGATCGGCGAGCACACCGACTACAACGACGGGTTCGTGCTCCCCTTCGCGCTCTCCCTGCGTACCGTGGCGGCGGCCGCCACCCAGCCCGGCGAGACCTGGACCGTCTGGTCGGAGCTGACCGGCGAGACGGTCAGCTTCGGCGCCGCCGAGGTCGCCGCGCCGGGCCGGGTCACCGGCTGGGCCGCGTACGTGGCCGGGGTGGTGTGGGCGCTGCGCGAGGCCGGCCACGCCGTGCCCGGCGCCCGGCTGGCGATCGCCTCCGACGTGCCGCTCGGCTCCGGGCTCTCCTCCTCGGCCGCGCTGGAGTCGGCCGTGCTGGCCGCCCTGGTCGACCTGGGCGGGCTGGACCTGCCCGCCGAGCGGCGGCCCCGGTTGGCCCAGCGGGCCGAGAACGCCTACGTCGGCGCGCCGACCGGGATCATGGACCAGTCCGCCGCGATCCGCTGCCGCGCCGGGCACGCGCTCTTCCTCGACTGCCGGGACGAGTCGGTGGAGCACATCCCGTTCGACCTGGACGCCGCCGGGCTCGCCATGCTGGTGGTCGACAGCCGGGCCCCGCACCGGCACGCCGACGGCGAGTACGCGGCCCGCCGCAAGTCCTGCGAGCACGGCGCCGAGCAGCTCGGCGTACCGGCGCTGCGGGACGTCGACGTGGCCGGGCTGGACGACGCGCTGGTCCGCCTCGACGACGACGAGACCCGTCGCCGGGTGCGGCACGTGGTCACCGAGGACCAGCGGGTGCTGGACACCGTGGCGCTGCTGCGGGCCGGCCGGATCCGCGAGATCGGCCCGCTGCTGACCGCCTCGCACGCCTCGATGCGGGACGACTTCGAGATCACCGTCCCGGAGATCGACACCGCGGTCGAGGCGGCGCTGGCGGCCGGGGCGCTCGGCGCGCGGATGACCGGCGGCGGGTTCGGCGGCTGCGTCCTCGCCCTGGTCGACGCCACCGCCGCCGAGACCGTGGCCGCCGCCGTCACGGCCGCGTACGCCGAGCGCGGCTTCACCACCCCCGGACACGTCACCGTGCTGCCCGGCCCCGGCGCCACCCGGCTGGACTGAGCCGCCGCCCGCCCGAACCCCGCTCCCCACCGCGACCGTCCGAACACGACGGTCGGTAGGGTGTGTCCCCGCCGGGCGGACACGACGGACTGGGGAGGCGACGTGGGCGACGCCGGTATCACCGCCCAGGAACGGGCGCTGGCACTGATCCGCGTCGGGCGGCACGCCGACGCGGCACGGGTGCTGACCGACCTGCTGGCCGAGCAGCCCGAACACGTCGGGGTGCTGCTCATGCTGGCCCGCTGCCGCCGGGAGCTGGGCCAGCTCGCGGAGGCCATGCGGGTGGTCGACCGGGCGCTGGGGGTCGCCGTCGCCAAGGAGCACCTGCTCGCCGAGAAGGCCCGGATCCTGTTGGCCGCCGGGCACCCCGGGCATGCGGCGGCCGCCGCCCAGCGGGCGCTGGAGCTGGCCCCGGGGTCGTGGGAGGCGAACGCGCTGCTGGCCGAGGCGCTGCTCACCCTCGGCAACCCGACCCGGGTGGTGGTCGCCCGCCGGTACGCCGACACCGCGCTGGACCTCGCCCGCCACATCCCCGACGTACACCTGCTCGACGCCCGGCTGCACGCCCGGATGGGCCGGCCGCGGGCCGCGCGGGAGGCCTGCCGGCAGGCCCTCGCCCTGGACCCGGCGTACGAACCGGCGCTGCGCCAGCTCGCGCTGCTGGACGCCGCGCGGGACCGGGCCGGGCGGGCCGCCCGCGGCTTCACCGCCGCGCTGGCCGCCGCCCCGCAGAACCCGGGGGCCGCGGCCGCGCACGAGGCGGTCGCCGCCGCGCTGTGCTGGCGGCTGTTCGACCTGCTGGTGCTGGCCACCCTCGGGCACTGGGCGCTGTTCACGGCGATCGCGGGCGCGCTCGGCGACGCGGCCCGGCCCGCCCGGCTGGCCGCCGCGCTGGCGGTGCCGCCGCTGGTCGCCGCGGTGGGCGTGCTGGCCTGGCGACGACAGCCGGCGGCGGTGCGCTGGCAGCTACGCCGGCAGCTCCGCTCGACCTCGGTGGTGCTCTGCCTGCTGCTCACCCTGACCGTGACCGCCGGTCTGGTGGTCGGCAGCAGCGCGCCGGTGCCGGGCGCGCTGCTGCTGGTCCCCGGTTGCGCGGTCTTCGCGTTCCGCGCCTGGCGGCAGCTCAGCCGCCGCGCCGCGCCGGCCGTCCGCTGGCTCGGCTACCGGATCTGGACCCGGCTCGCCGCCCGCACCACCGTGTCGACCCCCGGCGCCGGAGCCGGAACCTCCTGACCGGCGAGCCGGGCCGGTCAGGACGCTTCGATGATCATGCCGGCGCCGACCGTCCGGTTGGTGGTCTCGTCGATGATGACGAAGCCGCCGGTGGTGCGGTTGCGCCGGTACTCGTCGGCGAGCAGCGGGATCGTGGTGCGCAGCCGCACCCGGCCGATCTCGTTGAGCCGCAGCTCGCCGGCCGCCTCGTCGCGGTGCAGCGAGTTGACGTCCAGCCGGTAGTTCAGCCCACGCACGATCGCCCGCGCCGAGCGGGTGGTGTGCTTGATGGCGTACCTGCCGCCGACCTGGAGCGGCCGGGTCTCGTCCAGCCAGCAGACCATCGCCTCGATGTCCTGGGCCACCGCCGGGGCGTTGTTCGGCCGGCAGATCATGTCGCCCCGGGAGATGTCGATCTCGTCTTCCAGGCGTACGGTCACCGACATCGGCGGGAACGCCTCCGCGACCGGCCCGTCGGCGGTCTCCACCACGGCGATCCGGCTGGTGAAGCCGGACGGCAGCACCATCACCTCGTCGCCGGGCTTGAGCACACCGGAGGCCACCTGGCCGGCGTAGCCGCGGTAGTCGGTGACGGTGGTGGACTGCGGACGGATCACGTACTGCACCGGGAACCGGACGTCGACCAGGTTGCGGTCGCTGGCGATGTGCACCCGCTCCAGGTGGTGCAGCAGCGACGGCCCCTCGTACCAGGGCATGTTCGCCGACCGGCTGACGATGTTGTCGCCGCGCAGCGCGGAGATCGGCACCACCGTCAGATCGGGCGCGTCGAGCTTCGCGGCGAACGCGGTGAACTCGTCGGCGATCCGCTCGAAGACCTCCTGCGAGAAATCGACCAGGTCCATCTTGTTGACGCAGAGCACCAGGTGCGGGACCCGCAACAGCGAGCAGAGGAACGCGTGCCGGCGGGACTGCTCCACCAGGCCCTTGCGGGCGTCGACCAGGATCAGCGCCAGGTCGGCGGTGGACGCCCCGGTGACCATGTTCCGGGTGTACTGGATGTGCCCGGGGGTGTCGGCGATGATGAACTTCCGCCGCGGCGTGGCGAAGTAGCGGTACGCCACGTCGATGGTGATGCCCTGCTCCCGCTCGGCCCGCAGGCCGTCGGTGAGCAGCGCCAGGTTGGTGTACTCGTCGCCGCGGGCCGCGCTGACCGCCTCGACGGCGGCGAGCTGGTCGGTGAAGAGCGACTTGGTGTCGTACAGCAGCCGGCCGATCAGGGTCGACTTGCCGTCGTCCACGCTGCCCGCGGTGGCGAAGCGCAGCAGGTCCATGCGACGGGGCTCCGGCCCGCCACCGGTGGCGGCGCGGCCGTCCGTCGGCTTCGCGCCGTCCGGCGCGACGGTCTCGGTGGTCATCAGAAGTAGCCCTCCCGCTTGCGGTCCTCCATGGCGGCCTCGCTGACCCGGTCGTCACCCCGGGTCGCGCCGCGCTCGGTGATCCGGGTGGCGGCGACCTCCTCGATGACCTTCTCCACCGTGTCGGCGTCCGAGCGGACGGCGGCGGTGCAGGACGCGTCGCCGACCGTGCGGTAGCGCACCCGCGCCTTGAACCGCTCCTCACCCGCCCGGGGCCGGAAGAACTCGTTGACCGCGTAGAGCATCCCGTCCCGCTCGACCACCTCGCGCTCGTGCGCGTAGTAGATCGACGGCAGCGCGATCCGCTCCCGGGCGATGTAGTGCCAGACGTCCAGCTCCGTCCAGTTGGACAGCGGGAAGACCCGGATCGACTCGCCCGGGTGGTGCCGGCCGTTGTAGAGCGCCCACAGTTCGGGACGCTGGTTCTTCGGATCCCACTGGCCGAACTCGTCCCGGAAGCTGAACACCCGCTCCTTGGCCCGGGCCTTCTCCTCGTCCCGGCGGGCGCCGCCGAAGAGCGCGTCGAAGCGGTGCTTCTCCACCGCGTCCAGGAGCACCGGGGTCTGGATCCGGTTGCGCATGCCGTCGGCCGACTCGCGCACCAGCCCGCTGGCCAACGCCTCCGGCACGCTCGCCACCACCAGCTGCAGGCCCAGCTCGGCGACCCGCTGATCCCGGTATTCGAGAACCTCGGGGAAGTTGTGCCCGGTGTCCACGTGCATCACGGGGAAGGGGATGTTGGCCGGCGCGAACGCCTTCTGAGCCAACCGCAGCATCACGATCGAGTCCTTGCCGCCCGAGAAGAGCAGCACCGGCCGCTCCATCTCGGCGACCACCTCGCGCATCACGAAGATGCTCTCGGCCTCCAGCGCGTCGAGGTGCGAGACCTGGTAGGCGGGGGCGGTCACGACCGGGACTCGATTCGCTCGCTCATCCGATTCCAGACCTTTCCGGTCGGGTACGTCAGGAAGACGCTCAGGCTACCCCGAATGTCTCTGCAACGCCGCAAGCAACCGGGGAGCGAGATCCGCACGACAGACCAGCAGGTCGGGCAGGCGCGGATCCGCCTCGTTGTATTTCAGCGCAGAACCATCGATCCGGGAAGCGTGCAGCCCGGTGGCCGTCGCCACAGCCACCGGCGCCGCCGAATCCCACTCGTACTGGCCACCGGCGTGGATGTAGGCGTCCACCTCACCGGTCGCCACCGCCGCGATCTTGGCGCCGGCCGAGCCCATCGGCACCAGGTGCGCCCCCACGTCCTCGGCCAGGTCGGTGAGGAAGACCGGCGGCCGGCTCCGGCTCGCCGCCAACCGGATGGTCCGCCGCCCGCCCGCGGCCGCCGCCTCCACCGTCAGCGGCGGGTACGCCGGCGGGTAGTCGGTCGCGAGCACCCGCTGCTGCGCCGGCAACGCCACCGCCCCGGCGACCAGCCCGTGCGGCGTCGGCGCGGTACGCGACCAGAGCGCCACGTGCACCGCCCAGTCCGAACGGCCCTCCTCGGCGAACTCCCGGGTGCCGTCCAGCGGGTCGACGATCCACACCCGGTCGGCGGTCAACCGGGACACCGCCCCGGTGTTCACCTCCGCCGCCCAGGCCAGCCGCGACCCCTCGTCCTCCTCGGAAAGGACCGCGTCGCCCGGCCGCCACTGCGCCAGCTCGGTGCGGATCAGGTCGTGCGAGACCTTGTCGCCGGCCGACTTCAGCGCTCCCGCGTCCGCGAACCCCAGCTCGGCCCGCAGCGCCAGCAGCGCCTGACCGGCCCGGGCGGCCAGCCAGCGGGCGAACGCGCCGTCGATCATCGGAGGACTGCCCATGACTTCCGCTCCCGTCGCCTCGTCCCGTCCCGCGCCGCCCGGCGAGCCGGCGACGACCCGCCGCCGGTCGCGTCACTCGGGCGAAAGGCGCAGACTACCCGCTGGCGACGTCCGGCCCCGGACGCCCGCCCGGCTCACGACCCGTGGTACAGGTTCTGCGTCGGCTCCACGCCGCGGGTGACGACCGACTCCACCACGTCCGCGGCCCGGTCCACCAGGAACTCCAGCTCCTTGCGCTCGACCGCGCCGAAATCCGACAGTACGTAGTCGGCCGGGTCCTGCCGCCCCGGCGGCCGGCCGATGCCGAACCGCACCCGGACGTAGTCCTTGGTGCCCAGCGACTTCGACATCGACCGCAGGCCGTTGTGCCCGCCCTCGCCGCCGCCGCACTTCACCCGCAGCTGCCCGTAGCCGATGTCCAGCTCGTCGTGCACCGCGACCACCTGGCCCGGCGCCACCTTGTAGAACTGCGTCAGCGCGGCCACCGGCCCGCCGGAGAGGTTCATGTAGGTCAGCGGCTTCACCAGCACCAGCTTCGGCCCGCCGAAGCCGAGCCGCCCCTCGGCCACCTCCGCCACCGCGCGCTTGTGCCGGCCGAACTTCGCGCCGAGTCGCCCGGCCAGCAGGTCGGCCACCATGAACCCGACGTTGTGCCGGTTACCGGCGTACTCCCGGCCCGGGTTGCCCAGGCCGACCACCAGCCACGGCCCCGCCTCGTCCGTCACGACCCGCCCCTCCCGCTGTCGCTGCCACCAGACCCGAATACGCCGACAGGCGCCCCCAAACCGCTCGGGGACGCCCGTCGCACGAAGCGAACCGATCAGGCCTCGGTACGCGCCTCGGCGCTCTCCTCGCCCGCGGCGGCCGGAGCTTCCTCGGCGCCCTCGGAGCCCTCGGTGACCTCGCCGACCTCGGCCTCGGCCTCCTCGGTGGCCTCCTCGACCTCGGGCAGGGTGGCCTCGAGCTGCTCGGCGGTCGGCGCGGCGGTCACCGCGGCGACCGGCAGCTCCGGGTCGGCGGCCAGCTCGACGCCGGCCGGCAGCTGAACGTCGCTGGCGGTGACCTGCGAGCCGGCCTCCAGGCCCTCGATCGAGGCCTCCAGGTGGTCCGGCACCTTGGTGGCGTCGGCGGTCACCGAGAGGGTGTCGTGGTCGTGCACGATCAGGGTGTCCTTGGCGGCCTCACCGGTCAGCTGGACCGGGACGTCGACGGTGACCTTCTCGCCGCGCCGGACCAGCAGCAGGTCGACGTGCTCGAAGGTGTCCTTGATCGGGTCACGCTGGATCGCCTTCGGCAGCGCCAGCGCCTGGGTGCCGTCGCTCACCTCGATCGCGAAGAGCTGGTTGGCGCCACCCTTACGGATCGCCGCGGCGAACTCCCGGGCGGGAAGCGCGATGTGCTTGGGCTTCTCGCCGTGGCCGTACAGCACGGCGGGCACCTTGCCGGCCCGGCGGGTACGACGGGCACCACCCTTGCCGAACTCGGTACGGGGCTCGGCGCTGATCTTTACCTCGGACACGGGGAAACTCCTGATGCTTCGCTGCGGCGGCTTGTCGTCTGGCGGTGCTGGGGCGAGGGGCTCGCTGGGGCTCATGCGTCATGAACGACTGCCCGGAGCACCGCGTCGATCACGGTGCCTCCGTGCGGCGCTTGTCAGCGGCCCGCCGGGCACCCTCGCCGTGGCAACCGCACCAGTCTACCCGAGCTGATTCCGTGCTCTCCGGCAGTCCCCAGGTCTCCGCCCCGGCGCCGGCGTCGGCGTGCCGCTCGGCCCGGCCGGGGCTCGTCCGCCGGAGCGCGGAGCGGATCGGCATGGCCGCGGCCCGCGCGCCGGGCGGGACGGGCGGCGGGGGTCAGGGCGTCGCCCCGGCCCCCGCCGGTCGGTCAGCTCAGGCCGCCGAACAGGGTGGTCACCGAACCGTCGTCGAACACCTCACGGATCGCCCGGGCCAGCAGCGGCGCGATCGACAGCACGGTGAGCTTGTCGAGCTGCTTCTCTGGCGGCAGCGGCAGCGTGTTGGTCACCACGACCTCGCTGATCGGGCTGTTCTTCAGCCGCTCGGTCGCCGGGTCGGAGAGCAGGGCGTGGGTGGAGGCGACCACCACGTCCGCCGCGCCGGACTCCCGGAGGATGTCCGCCGCCCGGCAGATCGTGCCACCGGTGTCGATCATGTCGTCGACGATCAGGCAGACCCGGCCCTCGACCTCGCCGACCACCCGGTTCGCCACCACCTGGTTCGGCTTCAGCGGGTCCCGGGTCTTGTGGATGAAGGCCAGCGGGCAGCCGCCCAGCCGGTCCGTCCACCGCTCGGCCACCCGCACCCGGCCCGAGTCCGGCGCCACCACGGTCATCGGCCGGCCCGCGTACTTGTGCTGGACGTACTCGGCGAGCACGTCCATCGCGAAGAGGTGGTCCACCGGGCCGTCGAAGAAGCCCTGGATCTGCGCGGTGTGCAGGTCGACGGTGAGGATCCGGTTCGCGCCCGCGGTCTTGAGCAGGTCGGCGATCAGCCGGGCCGAGATCGGCTCCCGACCCCGGTGCTTCTTGTCCTGCCGCGAGTACGGGTAGAACGGCAGGACCACGGTGATCCGCTTCGCCGAACCCCGCTTCAGCGCGTCGATCATGATCAGGGTCTCCATGACCCAGGTGTTGACCCCGTGCGTGACGGACTGCACCACGAAGGCGTCCGAACCACGCACCGAGTCCTTGAACCGTACGAAGATCTCACCGTTGGCGAACTCGTACGCGTCGGCCGGCGTCGGCGCGACGCCGAGCACCTCGCCGATCTCCCTGGCCAGCTCCGGAAAGGCCCGTCCGGAGAAGAGCATCAGGCTCTTGCGGTTTTCGGCGACGATGCTGCCCATGGCCCGTCTGCTCCCGTTGTGGTCGGTGGTACCCGGCGCGCGGTGGTGGTGGGCCGGGGACTATTCGGTTGCAGTATCTCCCCCGCCGGACGCCGGGCCCACCGCCTCGGCATCACCGTGGATTGCCTCACCTTCGCTTGCGGCACCCGCCCCGCCCGACGCACCCTCCGCTGCCCGCAGCGCCCGCTCGGCCGCCGCCGCAGAGACCGTGCCGGGCCGCTTGCGGGCCACCCAGCCCTCGATGTTGCGGTGCGGCGCCCGGGTCACCCCGAGCGCGCCGGGCGGCACGTCCTGGGCGATCGCGCTGCCCGCCGCCACGTACGCCCCGGGACCCACCTCGACCGGGGCGATCAGGCTGGTGTCGCAGCCGACGAAGGCCCCCTCGCCGACGACCGTCCGGTGCTTGTTCACCCCGTCGTAGTTCACGAAGATCGTCGCCGCGCCGATGTTGGCCTTGGCCCCGATCGTCGCGTCACCCACGTACGACAGGTGCGGCACCTTGGCGCCCTCGCCGACCTCGGAGTTCTTCACCTCGACGAACGTGCCGACCTTCGACTTCCCGGCCAGCCGCGCGGCCGGCCGCAGGTACGCGTACGGCCCGACACTGGCCCCCGGGCCGACCTCGGCGCCCACCGCGTGGCTGCGCAGCACTGTCGCGCCCGCGCCGACCACGGTGTCGATCAGGGTGACGTCCGGCCCGACCACCGCGCCGGTGCCGACCACCGTGCCGCCACGGAGCTGGGTGTTCTGGTCCACCACCGCGTCCCGGTCCAGCGCGACGGTCACGTCGATCCAGGTCGTGTCCGGGTCCAGCAGGGTCACACCGGTCCGCATCCAGGCCTCGTTCACCCGGTCGCGCAGCAGCCGGCGCAGCCCGGCCAGCTCGACCCGGTCGTTGCAGCCCAGCGTCTCGACGTGGTCGGCCGCGACGTGCACCGCCACCGGCTCGCCGGCCGAGACCAGCAGGCCGAAGACGTCGGTGAGGTACTCCTCGCCCTGGTCGTTGTCGGTGGAGAGCTTGCCCAGCGCGTCCCGCAGCCGGGCCGCGTCGAACGCGTAGATCCCGGCGTTGATCTCGCGGATCGCGCGCTGCGCGGCGGTGGCGTCCCGCTCCTCGACGATCCGCTCCAGCCGGCCCTCGTCGTTGCGGACGATCCGGCCCAGGCCGGTCGGGTCGGGCACCTCGGCGGCGAGCACGGTCGCCGCGGCGCCCGCACCCTCGTGCGCCGCCACCAGCGCGGCCACCGTCTCCGCACGGAGCAGCGGCACGTCCCCGTTGATCACGACGACGGTGCCGGTGGCGTCCGGCGCCGCGTCCAGCGCGATCCGGACCGCGTGCCCGGTTCCAAGCTGCTCGGCCTGGAGCACCGGGGTGGCCTCCGGGGCGACCTCGGTCAGGTGGCCGCGCACCTGGTCGGCGCCGTGCCCGACCACGACCACCGTGCGGTCCGCGCCGAGCGGCGCGGCGGCGGTCAGCACGTGGCCGAGCAGCGTACGGCCGAGCAGCGGGTGCAGCACCTTGGGCAGCGCCGACTTCATCCGCTTGCCCTCACCGGCGGCGAGCACGACGACGGTGCGGGTGTGGGGCTGGGACACGACGCGGCTCCAGTCGGGACGACGGACAGTCTCGCGGCCATGCTAACCAGACGTCGTCCGCCGACGAGTGGAAGCTCCCGGGAGAGGACTCGAACCCCTACAATCAGGACCAAAACCTGACGTCCTGCCATTAGACGACCCGGGACGGTCTGAAACGGGCAAACCAAACAGCCCGCCGATCCCCTACACCTTAGCGTCCCTCCCCCGTGGCGACATCGCTCATTCCTTTCATGATCCCTTCGATCTTCCAGTAGAGCCGGCTCGACTGCGGGACGTAGACCGTGAGGCATCCCCGATACTCCGCACCGACGTTCTGTCGCGTCGTCCCCGGTCGGTGGCGCTTGAGCGAGGACCGCTGGAACTCCTCGGGCGGCACCCCGACCAGGTCGGCCCACCAGCGCACCGCCGCCGCCTCGTCCGCGGTCTCGTGAATGTGGACCCGGAACCGCAGGGCATCGCGAGCGACGCCGAGCGCCTCGACGAACCGCACGAACAGCAACACCAGCATCGGGTCGCTGTTGACGAACTTGAGCCGGCAGTCGTTGGGCCGCCAGGGTTTCGCCTTGGCGCCCTCACACCAGTAGATCGCCGCGCCGACCAGGATCAGCTCGCGGTAGCGGAGCCGCTTGACCCAGGCGGCGACCTTGGCCACCGTCTCGGCCCGCGCGGCGTCCCGGACGGTGCGGTACTCGCCCCACTGCGCGTCGGTCATCACCTTGGAGTGCGCCCGCCGCCGCGCCCTCGCCTCGTCGGAGTCGCGATCGAGCGGGAGGTGCCGCACCCACAGATAAGCCGTCGAGGGGGCCACCCCCACCCGCCTCGCAATCTCTGGGACGCTGCGCCCCTGCCGGCGCAGGCGGAGTGCCGCCTCGTAACGCGGCAACGACGATCGGCGAGGGCTGGGGTGCGCCGGCCCGGCGGCGAGCGGATCGGCCATGACCAGCAGGTTAGAACGCACGTACGACGTTCTCACCCATTCATTCCCGGAACTCTCCCGTGCGAACCGCGGTGCCTCAAGTTACGGTGACGTAGGCGTAACTTTGCGATCTTGCCCGACCCCTCTGCGAGGTGCCATGTCGACCGCTCTGCTGGACCCGAACAACGCCGCCGGCCCGAAGCCACTTACCCAGGGCGCCCAGTCTCCAGGCATCCTGGTCGCCCTCTGGGCGTTCGTCGTGATCCCCTTCGTGGCCCTGATCGCCGCCGTCCCGGTCGCCTGGGGCGGCTGGTTGAGCTGGACCGACGTCGCCATCGCGCTGGTCTGGTACGTGGTGTCCGGGCTCGGCATCACGGTCGGCTACCACCGCTACTTCACCCACGGCTCGTTCAAGGCCAAGCGGTGGCTGCGGATCGCCCTGGCGGTCTCCGGTTCGCTGGCGGTGCAGGGCGAGATCATCCAGTGGGTCGCCGACCACCGCCGCCACCACGCCTTCTCCGACCAGGAGGGCGATCCGCACTCGCCGTGGCGGTTCGGCGAGAGCCTCGGCGGGCTGGCCCGCGGCATGTTCCACGCCCACGTCGGCTGGCTCTTCGGCCGCGAACTGTCCAACCGGGAGCGCTTCGCGCCGGACCTGCTGGCCGACCGGGACATCAACCGGGTGGACCGGCTCTTCCCGCTGCTGGTCAGCGTCTCGGTGCTCGGCCCGGCGCTGATGGGCGGCCTGCTCACCTGGTCCTGGCAGGGCGCGCTCACCGCGCTCTTCTGGGGCGGCCTGGTGCGGATCGCCCTGCTGCACCACGTGACCTGGTCGATCAACTCGGTCTGCCACGTCTACGGTGAGCGCCCGTTCGCGGTGCGCCAGGGCGACCGGGCGTCCAACTTCTGGCCGCTGGCCATCCTGTCCTTCGGCGAGAGCTGGCACAACCTGCACCACGCCGACCCGACCAGCGCCCGGCACGGCGTGCTGCGCGGACAGGTGGACATCTCGGCCCGGGTGATCTGGCTGTTCGAGAAGGTCGGTGCGGCGTACGACGTGCGGTGGCCGAAGCCCGAACGGATCGCCGCGAAGCTCGTCAAGCCGGTCGCCGAGCGGTAAACCGGGCGGTGCCGGTGCGGGTTACCTGGCAGTATTGCCGGGTGACCGAGCGAAACGCTGGCTCCATCCCACGACAGGGCGTCACTGAACGCCGGCGAGGTGACGACATGGCGGACGCCGCGGGCAGGGATGCGAGCGCCGGCCGGCGGCGGGCGGTGCCAGCGGCGGCGGGCAAGACCACCTCGCGGGTACGCATGTCGGCGGCCCAGCGCCGGGAGCAGTTGATCTCGATCGGCCGGCAGATCTTCGCCGAGCGCGGGTTCGACGCCACCTCGATAGAGGAGGTGGCGGCCCGCGCCAAGGTCTCCAAGCCGGTGGTCTACGAGCACTTCGGCGGCAAGGAGGGGCTCTACGCGGTGGTGGTGGACCGGGAGGTCCGCGCCCTGCTGGACCGGATCACCACCGCGCTGACCGCCGGGCATCCGCGGGAGCTGCTGGAGCAGGCGGCGCTGGCCCTGCTGACGTACATCGAGGAGGAGACCAGCGGGTTCCGGGTGCTGGTGCGCGAGTCGCCGCTGATGTCGGCGACCGGCAATTTCAGCAGCGTGATGAACGACGTGGCGCACCAGGTGGAGCACATCCTGGGCGCGGAGTTCTCCAGCCGGGGGTACGACCCGAAGCTGGCCGAGCTCTACTCGCAGGCGCTGGTGGGCATGGTGGCGTTGATCGGCCGCTGGTGGCTGGAGGTGCGCAAGCCGCGCAAGGAGACGGTGGCCGCGCACCTGGTGAACCTGGCCTGGAACGGGTTGTCGCACCTGGAGGCCAAGCCGGGCCTGATCACGGTGCGGGGGCGCTGACCGGCCTCAGGGCCGGCGCAGGTGGGTCTCGTGCACCGGGTGGTTCCGGTGCTGCCGCAGCTCCTCGGCGTGCTCGTCGGTGCCGACCTTGTCGTACAGGCCGGTGCCGAGCAGGAGCAGGCCGAAGATCATCGACACCACGACGGTGGACATCGAGAAGTTGAGGAAGTTGGCCTCGGTCTGCAGCACGGACATCATGAGGATGCTGGTGACCAGGAAGATGACGCCGGCGGTCAGGTTCATGTAGTGGCCGAGGTTGCCGCGCCGGGACGCGCCGACGATCAGCACGATCCCGAACACCACGGAGGCCAGCGAGAACGCGAGGTTGGTGCGGAGCCCGAGCGCCCAGTCGCCGTCGCGCGCGAAGAGCGGGCCACCCCAGGTCAGGGCGACGCCCCAGACGCCGAAGACCAGGATGTAGAGCCCCACCAGCCCGGCCAGGACCCGGTAGATCGGTCGCGCCGGGTGGTTCACCGGAAAGTGCACCATCGCCCGTCCTCCGTCCGAATGGCAACAATTCACCAGGATTGTCACCCGGGGCGCCGGCACCTGTCCGCCGAACCGCCGGCCACACCCTCGGCCCGGCACGAACGAGAGCGGGCCCGGACGAACCGGGCCCGCGGCAGGGAGGAGGGATCAGAGGACGAGACGCGCCTTCTCGAACGCCTCGCGCTCCTCGTCGGTGCCGACCTTGCCGTACATCCCGACCATCAGCAGCACCAGGCTGAGCACCATCAGCACGATGACGGTTGCGACGCTGAAGTTGAAGATGTTCGCCTCGGTCTGCAGGAACGCCAGCCCGGCCAGGCTGACCGCCATCAGCAGGTACGCCAGCCACTGGTTGAGCACCACGTCGATGTTGCGGCCGATCGCGGTGCCGGCCAGCACGGCGAGCCCGAGCAGGACGCTGATCAGCGAGAAGCCGAGGTTGGTGCCCTGCCCGATGGACCGGGTGTCGTCCTGGGCGAGGACCTCGTTGCCGGCGCTCGCGATGATGCCGAGCACGCCGAAGACGACCAGGTACAGACCGGTGAGCCCGCCGATCGCCCGGTAGATCGGCCGCGCGGGGTGGTTGACGGGGGTGTGGGCCATGTCTGAGTCTCCAACGCCGTTCGGGTGAGGGTTCGCCGACGATTGTCCCGCACGTCGAGATGTGACGCCGCACACGGGTGCCGCGTGCCGGGCACCCGCCCGCGGCGGGGCCGGTCAGCTCGCCGGGATCTCGTCGGCGAGGGTCAGCCACGTCTCCTCGGTCCGCTCCCGCTCGGCCCGCAGCTCCTTGAGCTGGGCGTCGAGTTCGGCGACCTTGGCGTAGTCGGTGGCGTTCGCGGCGAGCTGGTCGAGCAGCGCCGCTTCCTTCTGCTCCAGCTTGGCGACCTGCCGTTCCAACCGGGCGAGTTCCTTGCGGGCCTGCCGGGCCTCGGCGGCGGACATGCCGGTGGCCGCGGCGGCCTTCGGCTGGGCGGGCGCCGCGGTCTCGGCCGGGGCGGCCCGGCCGGCGGCGCGGGCCAGGTACTCGTCGACGCCGCCGGGCAGGTGCACCAGCCGGCCGTCGCCGAACATCCCGTACGCGGTTTCGGTGACCCGTTCGATGAGGTAGCGGTCGTGGCTGGCCACCACGATGGTGCCGGGCCAGGAGTCGAGCAGGTCCTCTAGCGCGGCCAGGGTGTCGGTGTCCAGGTCGTTGGTGGGCTCGTCGAAGAGCAGCACGTTCGGCTCCCCGGCGAGCAGCCGGAGCATCTGCAGCCGGCGCCGCTCGCCGCCGGAGAGGTCGCCGACCGGGGTCCAGAGCCGCCGGTCGTCGAAGCCGAAGATCTCGGCGAGCTGGGCCGCGGAGATCTCCCGGTCGCCGAGCTGGACCCGCCGGGCGACCTCCTCGACCGCTTCGAGCACCCGCAGCTGGCTGGGGAGTTCGGCGAGTTCCTGGGAGAGGAACGCCGGCCGCACCGTGGAGCCGGCGGCGAACCGGCCGCCGTCGGGGCGGGTGACGCCGGCGAGCATCCGGAGCAGGGTGGTCTTGCCGGCTCCGTTGGCGCCGAGGATGGCGATCCGGTCGCCGGGCCCGACCTGCCAGGTGACGCCGTCGAGGATGGTCTTCGGGCCGGCGTGCAGGGTGACCTGCTCCAGGTCGTACACCTGCTTGCCGAGCCGGGCGGTGGCGAGCTTCTGCAGCGACATGGTGTCGCGCGGCGGTGGGACGTCGGCGATCAGCGCGTTGGCGGCCTCGATGCGGAACCGCGGCTTGGAGGTGCGGGCCGGCGCGCCGCGGCGCAGCCAGGCGATCTCCTTGCGGAGCAGGTTCTGCCGGCGGGCCTCGGTGGCGGCGGCGACCCGCTCCCGCTCGGCCCGGGCCAGGGTCCAGGCGGCGAAGCCGCCGTCGTAGGAGCGGACGGCCTGGTCGGCGACCTCCCAGGTGGTGGTGCAGACGGCGTCGAGGAACCAGCGGTCGTGAGTGACCACGACGAGGGCGCCCTTGCGGCCGAGCAGGTGCCGGGCCAGCCAGTCGACGCCGCCGACGTCGAGGTGGTTGGTGGGCTCGTCGAGGATGAGCAGGTCGGATTCGCGCACCAGCAGCGCGGCCAGGGCGACCCGGCGGCGTTCGCCGCCGGACATCGGGCCGACCGGCTGTTCCAGGCCGAGGTGCGGCATGCCGAGCCCGTCGAGGATGGCGCGGACACCGGCGTCGCCGGCCCACTCGTGCTCGGCGCCCATGCTCTCGCCGAGCCAGGCGGTGCCGAGCACGACGTCCCGCACGGTGGCGTCGGGGGCCAGCTGGAGGCTCTGCGGCAGCCAGGCGACCCGCAGGTCGCGGCGGTGGGTGACCCGCCCGTCGTCCGGTTCCTCCTGCTTGGTGAGCAGCCGCAGCAGGGTGGACTTGCCGGCGCCGTTGAGCCCGACGACGCCGATCCGGTCGGCGTCGTCCAGGCCGAGCGAGACGTCGGTGAGCAGCGGCCCGGCGGCGCCGTAGCCCTTGGACACCCGGTCCAGGTTGACGATGTTGGCCACTACCCACCTCCCATGATCAAGGCGTCCCGGGTGCGGGACGCCTGCGACAGTTGAGGGTACGCGGGTGCCGCGGCCGTCCGGCCGGGCGTCGGGCCCCCTGTCGGTCAACCGGTCCCCGCTTGCGCTTGTTCCGTCCGGCCGGAAGGCGGCGTCCGCCGGACAGCCGGGCGGCGGCCGGCCGGGACGGGTGCGCTGGCGGTGGGTGGTTCAGACGATGCGCGCCCCGGCGACCGGTCCGTGGGCCACCCGGGCCTCCCGGCACACCCCGGCGGCCGTCAGGTCGGCGGCGATCCGATCGGCGTGCGCCTCGTCGGTGGCGAGGAAGACGCAGGTCGGCCCGGAGCCGGAGACGATGCCGGCGAGCGCGCCGGCCGCCTCGCCGGCCTTCAGGGTGGCGGCGAGCGACGGGCGCATGGCCAGCGCGGCGTCCTGGAGGTCGTTGCCGAGGGCGGCGGCGAGCACCCGCGGGTCGCGCTGGCGCAGCGCGGCGAGCAGCGCGTCGGTGCTGCCGAGCGGGGGGCGGGCGGCGCCGGCCTCGCGGAGCCGGTCGAGTTCGGCGTAGGCGGCCGGGGTGGAGAGCCCGCCGTCGGCGATGGCCACCACCCAGTGCCAGGAGGTGGGGCGGGCCAGCACCGGGCTGACCGCCTCGCCCCGGCCGGTGCCCAGCGCGGTGCCGCCGTGGATCAGGAAGGGCACGTCGGAACCGAGGTCGGCGGCGATGCCGGCGAGTTCGTCGCGGGACAGCCCGGTGCCCCAGAGCGCGTCGCAGGCGACCAGTGCGGCGGCGGCGTCGGCGCTGCCGCCGGCCAGCCCGCCGGCGAGCGGGATCTGCTTGCGCAGGTGCAGCCGGGCGTGCGGGAGGACGCCGGCGTACCCGGCGAGCGCGTGGGCCGCCCGGATCACCAGGTTGGAGTCGTCCAGGGCCAGCTCGCCGGTGCCCTCGCCCTCCATGGTGAGGGTGAGCGTGTCGCCCCGGCGGGCGGTCAGCTCGTCGTGGATCGAGATGGCGTGGTAGACGGTGTTCAGCTCGTGGTAGCCGTCCCGGCGCAGTGGACCCACCCCGAGGTGCAGGTTGACCTTGGCGGGCACCCGTACCCGGACCGGCCCGCTGGCGCCCCGCCGCCGCGGGTCCTCGTCCTCCGGTCGCCACGCCTCGGTCACGGGACGTCGTCCCGGACGCGCGGGCGGACCTCGAACGGCTTTTCCACGATCTGCTCCTCGGCGCAGTGGCGGCCGGGCTCGCGCCGGCTGCCGACCAGGGGGTACGGGTACACGTGCACCGGCCCTCGGCGGACCCGGCGCCAGCCTACTGGGCGTTGGGTGCGGCGGCCGGAGCCGACGCGGCGATGGCGGCGAACTGCTCCACGGTGAGTGACTCTCCGCGTGCGCCGGGGTCGACCCCGGCCGCGGTGAGCGCGGCGGCGGCCCGGTCGGCGCCGCCGGCCCAGCCGGCCAACGCGGCGCGCAGGGTCTTGCGGCGCTGCGCGAACGCCGCGTCCACCACGGCGAAGACCCGCTCCCGGGGCACCTCCGGCCGGGGCGGCTCGCGGCGGGTGAAGGCGACCAGCCCCGAGTCGACGTTCGGCACCGGCCAGAACACGTTCGGCGGCACCCGACCGGCGGCCCGGGCCGTGGCGTACCAGGCGAGCTTGACCGACGGCACGCCGTACACCTTGGTGCCGGGACCGGCGACCAGCCGGTCGGCCACCTCCTTCTGCACCATCACCAGGCCGTGCCGCAGGCTGGGCAGCTCGGCGAGCAGGTGCAGCACCACCGGCACGGCCACGTTGTAGGGCAGGTTCGCCACCAGCGCGGTCGGCGCCGGGTCGGCCAGTTCGGCGGCGCCGATCCGCAGCGCGTCGGCCCGGTGCACGGTGAGCCGGCCGGCGTCCGGGCCGGCGTGCCGCGCGGCGGTCTCCGGCAGGGCCCCGGCCAGCACCGGGTCGATCTCGACGGCGTGCACGTGCGCGGCGACCGGGAGCAGGGCCAGGGTGAGCGAACCGAGGCCGGGGCCGACCTCCAGCGCCACGTCCTCCGGGGCGAGCCCGGCGGCGGTGACGATCCGGCGGACGGTGTTCGGGTCGTGCACGAAGTTCTGGCCCAGCTTCTTGGTGGGCGCGACACCCAGCCGGGCGGCGAGGTCCCGGATCTCCGCCGGGCCGAGCAGGCCGCCCGGCCCGCGCGGCGGCTCGACGCCGGCCGGGCTCACCACGGGCCGAAGACCCGGTCGCCGGTGGCGGAGATGGCCGCGCAGAGCTGGTCCAGGTCGGCGCCGGTGGTGGCGGCGAGCGACCGGACGGTCAGCGGGATGAGGTACGAGGCGTTGGGGCGGCCCCGGTGCGGCATCGGGGTGAGGTACGGGGCGTCGGTCTCCACCAGGAGCTGGTCCAGCGGGGTGAGCGCGGCGGCCTCGCGCAGGGCGCCGGCGCTGCCGAAGGTGACCGTGCCGGCGAAGCTGAGCAGGTAGCCGCGGCGGACGCACTCGGCGGCGAAGTCGGCGTCGCCGGAGAAGCAGTGCAGCACCACGGTGTCCGGCGCGCCCTCGTCGTCGAGGATGCGCAGCACGTCGGCGTGCGCGTCCCGGTCGTGGATGACCAGCGCCTTGCGGTACCGCTTGGCGATCGCGATGTGCGCCCGGAAGCTCTCCTCCTGGGCGGCGCGGCCCTCGTCGCCGGTGCGGTAGAAGTCCATCCCGGTCTCGCCGACGCCGCGGACCCGGTCCCGGGCGGCCAGCGCCTCGATCTCGCGCAGCGCCTCGTCCAGGTCGCCGAGCCGGGGCGCCTCGTTGGGGTGCAGCGCCACGGTGGCCAGCACCGCCGGGTACCGCTCGGCGGTCTCCGCGCCCCAGCGGGAGGAGTCCACGTCCACCCCGACCTGCACCAGCCGGTCGACGCCGACCGCGGCGGCGACCGCGACGGCCGCGGCGACCGGGTCGTCGGCGGGCCCGCCACCGGGTACGCCGGCCTCGCTGACGGTGATGTCGAGGTGGGTGTGGCTGTCCAGCACCGGGCCGGGCAGCGGCTCGGGCGCGGGCGGGAACTCCCCGGCGCGGCGGGCGGCCCGGGCGCGGCGGGATTCGGCGCGCCCGCTCGTCTCTTCGGTTGGCTCGGTCATCACCCAAAGGATCACACACCGGCCGGGGCCACCCGACCGCCACCTGATGTTCACCTCGGCTACCCAGGGCGACTCTACGGTCGCGGGGTGGATAAGCGGACGGAGCGCAGCGGAGTGCCGGCATGAGCGAGCGTCAGCGAGCGAATCATCGACTCAGCGCGGGGGTGCCTCATGGCGGCACGGAGCGCAGCGGAGTGCCGGCATGAGCGAGCGTCAGCGAGCGAATCATCGACTCAGCGCGGGGGTGCCTCATGGCGGCACGGAGCGCAGCGGAGTGCCGGCATGAGCGAGCGTCAGCGAGCGAATCATCGACTCAGCGCGGGGGTGCCTCATGGCGGCACGGAGCGCAGCGGAGTGCCGGCATGAGCGAGCGTCAGCGAGCGAATCATCGACTCAGCGCGGGGGTGCCTCATGGCGGCACGGAGCGCAGCGGAGTGCCGGCATGAGCGAGCGTCAGCGAGCGAATCATCGACTCAGCGCGGGGGTGCCTCATGGCGGCACGGAGCGCAGCGGAGTGCCGGCATGAGCGAGCGTCAGCGAGCGAATCATCGACTCAGCGCGGGGGTGCCTCATGGCGGCACGGAGCGCAGCGGAGTGCCGGCATGAGCGAGCGTCAGCGAGCGAATCATCGACTCAGCGCGGGGGTGCCTCATGGCGGCACGGAGCGCAGCGGAGTGCCGGCATGAGCGAGCGTCAGCGAGCGAATCATCGACTCAGCGCGGAGGTGCCTCATGGCGGCACGGAGCGCAGCGGAGTGCCGACATGAGCGAGCGTCAGCGAGCGAATCATCGACTCAGCGCGGAGGTGCCTCATGGCGGCACGGAGCGCAGCGGAGTGCCGGCATGAGTGTCCTGCCCCAGGCCGGTGGGGACGCCGGTCAGCGGACCGGGCTGCGGGTGGCGTACGGCGGCGCGGTGTACCCGGCCGAGGAGATCGCCCGGGGTGCGGCGTACGAGTTGTTCAGCGCCGACGAGGTGGCCGGCTTCGAGCGGTCGCCGCGGCCGGGCAGCGCGCTGCCGTGGCGCCGGTTCGTGCACGTCACCGAGGTGAGCGCGGTGTACGGGGCGCCGGTGCCGGCCGAGGAGCCGGAGGCGCCGCTGATGCTGCCGGCGCACCGGGAGCACGGCTGGGCGCAGGTGCAGCAGTTGAGCCAGCAGCCGGCCGCGGCCGGCGACCCGGTGCTCGCCGCGGTGCGCGGCTCGGCGGTGATCCGGCGGGGCACCCGGATGGTGAAGGTGCTCTCCCCGGGGCAGCTCGCCGGTCACCTGCGGGGCTGGCTGCCGCACGGGTTCTGCTACCGGGAACACGACGTGGCGCACCTGCGCGGCGCGGCGGCCACCGCGGTGCTGCGTACCGACTCCGACAGCGGGCCGGGCGACGTGACGTACGTGCTGCGCTGGCGGGCGGCCGACCCGGGCGACTACGCGGCGCCGGTCGGCGCGGCGCACCGGGGGCTGACCGCGCTGCCGCCCCGGGACCGGCTGGGCCCGCCGGTGCTGGGCACCGGGTTCGTGCCGAGCGGCAGCCAGCTCGTCCCGGAGTTCGTCACCCGGGACTTCGCCGACCTGCCGATGCCGGCGAACGCCACCCTGCTCGCCTACCCGGCCGAGGGGGTGGAGGTGGTGCTCTACAGCTACCAGGCGGAGCAGCGGGGCTGGCTGCGGATGGTCGGCCCGCAGTGGCGGCACCTGCTCGCCGCGGTGCCCGGGCTCTCCCCCGACCAGGAGTACCTGCCGACCGGCGAGGTGCCCCGCTCGACCCAGTTGGTCGGCGCGTACGCCGGCGGCGAGTACGAGGCGGTGGCCGACCTGCCCGGCGGGTTCCGGGTGCTGGCGATGACCCGGGCCGCCCGCTACCCGGTCGACGCGGTGGCCCGGCGGCTGCGCCACGCCCGTTGGCGGGGGGTGGACTGCCTGGTGCTCCGGGAGGAGGCCGGCTGGCTGCGGATCCGGCTCCGCCGGCCGGATCCGGACGCGGTGGTCGCGACCGGGGCGCAGTGCCAGGAACGGGGCGTCTACGAGACCTGGGCGCCGGCCGCCGAGGTCACCGACGACCGGGTGGTGGACCTGCCCTATCAGCTCTGACCGGAATACCGGCCCACGCCGTGGGAATGCGCCGAGCCGACGACGAGCCCGGAGTTCAGGAGTGAGCATGCCCTTCATCACGGTGGGTACGGAGAATTCCGCCCCGATCGACCTGTACTACGAGGACCACGGCAGCGGCCAGCCGATCGTCCTGATCCACGGCTTTCCGTTCAACGGAGCGACCTGGGAGAAGATGAGCGGCCCGCTGCTCGCTGCCGGCTACCGGGTGATCACCTACGACCGGCGTGGCTTCGGCAACTCGGCGCAGCCCGGCTTCGGCTACGACTACGACACCTTCGCCGCCGACCTCGACGTGTTGATGACCGAGCTGGACCTGCGCAACGCGATCCTGGTCGGGCACTCGATGGGCACCGGCGAGGTGACCCGTTACCTCGGGGCGTACGGCTCGAACCGGGTGGACCGGGCGGTGCTGATGGCCCCGCTGGCACCGTTCCTGCTGAAGACGGCGGACGACCCGCAGGGTGTGGAGAAGAGCATCTTCGAGGGGTTCCAGAAGGCGATCATCGACGACCGCTTCGCCTTCCTCACCCAGTTCTGCAACAACTTCTTCAACTGGGACGAGAACAAGGGCAAGGTGGTCAGCGAGGAGGCGTACCGGGCGCACTGGGAGATCGGCGCGCGGGCCTCGGCGAAGGGCACCCACGACTCCGTGGACGCCTGGCAGACCGACTTCCGCAACGACGTGCCGAACATCGACGTCCCGGTGTTGATCATCCAGGGGGACAGGGACAACGTGCTGCCCTACCCGGTGACCGGGCAGCGCCTCGCGCCGATGCTGCGCGACGGCAAGCTGGTCACCCTGGCCGGGGCCCCGCACGGCACTCCGTGGACGCACCCGACCGAGGTGAACAAGGCGATCATGGAGTTCATCGGCGCGCCGGCGATGGCCCGCGCCTGACCACGTACGCGGCGCGGCCCCGGGGACTCCCCCGGGGCCGCGTTCCGGGTACGCCGGCTCAGCCGCCGAGCCGGGCCAGTTCCTCGTCCACGATCGACGGGTCGAGCTTGCGGAAGACCGGCTTCGGGGCGGCCAGCGGCCGGCCCACCGCCAGCGACACCGACTCCCAGCGCGCGCCGACCGTGTAGTCCCCCGTCAGCACCGGGTACGCCGGCCCGCCGTCGAGGTCCTCGACCTCCTCGATGACCGGCATCGGGGCGTGCACCCCGGTGCCGCCGAGCAGCTCGTGCACCTTCTGCGCGGAGTGCGGCAGGAACGGGGTGAGCAGCGTGTTGGCGTCGCTGACCACCTGGAGGGCGACGTGCAGGATGGTGCCCATCCGCGGCTTGTCCGCCTCGTCCTTCAGCTTCCACGGGGCCTGCTCGGAGAGGTACCTGTTGGCCTCGGCGACCACCCGCATCGCCTCGCCGATGGCCTGCTTCTGCCGGTGCCGGGCGATCAGGTCGCCGACCGTGGCGAAGCCGGCCCGGGCCACCGCGAGCAGCGCCTCGTCGGCCTCGGTGAGCCCGGCCGGGTCGACCGGCGGGATCGCGCCGAAGTTCTTCGCCGCCATCGAGATGGACCGGTTGACCAGGTTGCCCCAGCCGGCGACCAGCTCGTCGTTGTTGCGGCGGAGGAACTCGGCCCAGGTGAAGTCGGTGTCGTTGCTCTCCGGGCCGGCGGCGGCGATGAAGTAGCGCAGCGCGTCGGCGTCGTAGCGCTCCAGGAAGTCCCGGACGTAGATGACCACCCGGCGGGACGAGGAGAACTTGCGCCCCTCCATGGTCAGGTACTCGCTGGAGACCACCTCGGTGGGCAGGTTGAGCCGCCCGAGCTGGCCCGGCTCGCCGTCGCGCAACCCCTCGCCGGAGTAGCCGGCGAGCAGCGCCGGCCAGATCACCGAGTGGAAGACGATGTTGTCCTTGCCCATGAAGTAGTAGGCGCGGGCGTCCTTGCCCTCCCCGTCGGCGGACCACCACTTCCGCCACGCCTCCGGGTCGCCGGAGCGGCGGGCCCACTCGATGGAGGCGGACAGGTAGCCGATCACCGCGTCGAACCAGACGTAGATCCGCTTGTCCGGGCGGTCCCGCCAACCCTCCAGCGGGATCGGCACGCCCCACTCCAGGTCCCGGGTGATGGCCCGGGGCTGGAGGTCGTCGAGCAGGTTCCTGGAGAAGCGCAGCACGTTCGGCCGCCATCCCTCGCGGGTGTCCAGCCACTGCCGCAGCACGTCGGCCAGGGCCGGCAGGTCGAGGAAGAAGTGCTCGGTCTCCACGAACTCCGGCGTCTCGCCGTTGATCTTCGAGCGGGGCTCGATCAGGTCGATCGGGTCGAGCTGGTTGCCGCAGTTGTCGCACTGGTCGCCGCGGGCGCTGGCGTAGCCGCAGATCGGGCAGGTGCCCTCGATGTAGCGGTCGGGCAGGGTCCGGCCGGTGGACGGGGAGATCGCCCCCATGGTGGTCTTGGGCACGATGTAGCCGTTGCGGTACATCCCCTCGAACAGCTCCTGCACCACGGCGTAGTGGTTGCCGGTGGTGGTGCGGGTGAACAGGTCGTAGGAGAGGCCGAGGCCGTGCAGGTCCTCCACGATCACCCGGTTGTAGCGGTCGGCCAGTTCGCGCGGGGTGACCCCCTCGGCGTCCGCCTGCACCTGGATCGGGGTGCCGTGCTCGTCCGTGCCGGAGACCATGAGCACGTCGTGGCCGGCCATCCGCATGTACCGGCTGAAGACGTCGGAGGGAACGCCGAAACCGGAGACGTGGCCGATGTGGCGCGGGCCGTTGGCGTACGGCCAGGCTACCGCCGCGAGAACGTGACTCATGAGCAGCAAGCCTAGTGACCCGGGCGGCGCGGTCGCGAACCAATAGGGCTCCGCGGGTCGGCGGTCCGGCCGGGCCACCTCGACCATTGGTCCGATTTGTCCCCGACACGCGCCGTGAACTGCCAATACGCCTTCCGGCCCCGGTGTCCAATGAACGTCGTGACTGGCAGCCGAGCGACCCACGACCGTGACGATCGTCCATCCGGCCCGGCCGTCGGGGACGCCCGCCGGGACTCGGTCGGGCCGCCACGGGCCGGCGCCGTCGCGCCGCATCCCCGGCCGGAGGCCAGCCCGGCGGCCCCGGCCGCCGACGACCCGACGGCCGGGCCGCCCGTCGAGGTCGAGCCCACCACCGGGGCGCCGGTGGACGCCGTCCCGCGCCGGGTTCCGGTCCGGCAGCCGAACGGGGGGCGGCGCCGGCGCGGCCGGCTCTCCGACGGGGGCGACGACGAGTTCTGGGCGCCGATCGAGGAGGTGCACTGGGACGGCACCCCGATCCGGCCGGACCCGGCGCCGGACCGGGACCGGCCGGCGGGCGACGCCGGGAGCCGGACCCGGCGGGCGGACCGGACGCCGCGCCCTCCCGACCCGCCGCGCGGGCTGGCCGTGCTGGTGGGCCTCAGCCTGGCGGCGGCGTTCTTCGCCTGGGTCAGCGCCGGGCCGTTCTGGGTCGCGCTCGGGCACGCCACGCCGGGCACCGTGGTGGTGGTCGACTGCGCCGGTGACGGGCTGGGCCAGCGCTGCCGGGGCATCTTCACCGCCGTCGAGGGGCGGTACGTCGCGCACGGCGTGCGGGTCAGCGGGGTGCCGGCCGGGCGCACCGCGCCGGGCTCGACCCTCGCCGCCCGGATGACCGGCCCGGACGGCGGCACCGCGTACGCCGACCACGGCGTCGGGGCCCACCTGCGCTGGCTGCTCGGGCTGCTCGCGGTGGCCGGCTGCGCGGCCGGGACCGCCCGGTGGACCGGGGCCACCCGGCTCGCCGACCCCCGGCAGCGTCGCTGGGCGGTGGCCGCCGCCGCGGCCGGCCCCGCGCTGATCACCGCGGGCTTCCTGGTCTTCGCCTGGTAACCGCCGCGGGCGGCGCTGCCGGCCGCACGCGGCGCGGACCCGCCCGTGCCGGTACGGCCGGCGGTGTCGACGCGGCCCCGGCCGCGGCGTCGACCGCCGGTCCTAGGCGTGCACCACCGTGTAGACCTCGCGGCGGCGCAGGCCGAACTCGGCGGCCACCTCGGTGATCGCGTCCCGGCGGGTCAGGCCGGCGGCCTCCCGGGCGGCCACCGCCGCGCGCAGTGCGTCGTCGTCCGGGCGTTCCGGGGCCACCTCGGGAGCGCCCCCCACCACCAGGGTGATCTCGCCCCGGGGCTCCTCCTCGGCGGCCCACCGGGCCAACTCGCCGAGCGGGCGGCGGATCACCTCCTCGTACGTCTTGGTCAGCTCGCGGCAGAGCGCGGCCGGCCGGTCGGCGCCGAACGCCGCGGCCAGGTCGGCCAGCGCACCGGCGATCCGGTGCGGCGCCTCGAACAGCACCAGCGTGCGCGGCTCGGCGGCGAGCGCGCGCAGCCGGGACCGGCGGGCGGCCGGGGTGCGGGGCAGGAACCCCTCGAAGCAGAACCGGTCGCTGGGCAGCCCCGACAGCGCCAGCGCGGTGGTCACCGCGCTGGGCCCGGGCGCGGCGGTCACCGGGACGCCGGCGTCCAGGGCGGCCCGGACCAGCCGGTAGCCGGGGTCGGAGACGCTCGGCATGCCACCGTCGGTGACCAGGGCGACCAGGTAGCCGGCGGCGAGCACGTCGACCAGTTCCGGGGTACGCCGCTCCTCGTTGCCCTCGAAGTAGGAGACGATCCGGCCGGGCACGCTGACGTCGAGGTCGCGGGCCAGCCGGGTGAGCCGGCGGGTGTCCTCGGCGGCGACCACGTCGGCGGAGCCGAGCACCTCGCGGAACCGGGCGGAGGCGTCGGCGGGGTTGCCGAGCGGCGCGCCGAGCAGGACCAGGCACCCGGTGTCGGACATTTCACCCACGATTGACGCTCCTTCATCGACGGCCGTACCGATATCGGAGACGACGGGCGTCACCGGGCACCTCCGGAGCCTACGATCGCCGGGTGACGAGTGCGTCGACAGCACAGAGCTCGGGTCGGACCGAAGCGGAGCCGACGGCGGCCGGCGGCGACCCGGGGCGGACGTCGCAGGAGGCGGGCGGCGGCGTCCCCGGCGTGGTGCGCCGGCGGCTGGCCACCGTCGACGCCCGGCTGGACGAGCGCTCCTGGCTGGCCACGGCCGTGGTCGTGGCGATCGCGGCGATCCTCCGCTTCGTCGGCCTGAGCGGCCCGAACGGCAAGATCTTCGACGAGGTCTACTACGCCCGGGACGGCTGGGGCCTGGTCGACAAGGGCGTCGAGTGGAACTACAAGGACGGCGGCCCGTCGTACGTGGTCCACCCGCCGCTGGGCAAGTGGCTGATCGGGCTCGGCGAGTGGGCCTTCGGCTACTCCGACGCCGAGCACAACATCTCCGTCCCCGGGCACCTGGTCACCACCGCGCCGGAGTTCGGCTGGCGCTTCTCCGCGGCGGTGGTCGGCACCCTGTCGGTGCTGCTGCTGGTGCGCATCGGCCGGCGGCTGTTCCGGTCCACCGCGCTGGGCTGCGCCGCCGGCCTGCTGCTCGCCCTGGACGGCTTCCACCTGGTGCTGTCCCGCACCGCGCTGCTCGACATCTTCCTGCTCTTCTTCGTGCTGGCGACGTTCGGCGCGCTGGTGCTCGACCGGGACGCGCGGCGTCGCCGCTGGGCCCGGGCGCTGGACGCCGGCCTGGACCCGTCCCGACCGGGCCGGGCCGGGCGGCCGGACACCGGCTGGCGGGACTGGCCCTGGTGGCGGCTGGCGGCCGGGGTGCTGTTCGGCTGCGCCTGCGCGGTGAAGTGGAGCGCGCTGTACTTCCTGCCCGCGTTCGCGCTGCTGGTGCTGCTCTGGGAGGTCGGCGTACGCCGCTCCGCCGGGGCCCGCCGGCCGTGGCGGGACACCCTGCTCGACGAGCTGCCCTGGCTGGTGCTGGCCGGGGTGCTGATGGTGGCCACCTACCTGGCCACCTGGACGGGCTGGTTCCTCAGCGACGACGGCTACTACCGGCTGGCCGAGCGCTACCCGAACGCCCCGCTCAGCGACACCCCGGTCGTCGGGGCGCTGAACAACCTGTTCCAGTACCACAAGGCCGCGTACGGCTTCCACACCGGCCTGGACGACCCGCACAAGTACCAGTCGTGGCCGTGGCAGTGGCTGCTGCTGGGCCGGCCGGTGGCCTTCTACTGGTCGGGCGACGGGGCCTGCGGGGCGCCGAGCTGCGCGTCGGAGATCCTGCTGCTCGGCACGCCGCTGCTCTGGTGGTCGTTCCTGCCCGCCCTGGTGGCGCTGGTCTGGCTGGGGGTTGCTCGGCGGGACTGGCGGGCCGGGGCGATCCTGCTCTGCGTGGCCGCCGGGCTGCTGCCCTGGTTCTGGTTCGCCCTCGACGGCCGGACGATGTTCTCCTTCTACACCGCCCCGGCGCTGCCGTTCCTGGTGCTGGCCGTGGCCTACGTGCTCGGCGCGATCGTGTCGCCGGCCGGCCCGCCGGGTGAACAGGTGGCCGTCGACCCGGAGGCCAGCCGGGACCGCCGGCTGGTGGGCGGCGTGATCGCCGGCGGGTACGTGCTGCTGGTCGCGCTCTGCTTCGCGTACTTCTACCCGATCTTCGTCGGGAAGCTGATGACGTACGCGGAGTGGTCGGCGCGGATGTGGCTGGACGGTCGCTGGATCTGAGCGCCGACATCGCCGGTGAGCACGGGAAACACCCCCCGCACATAGATGCGCGCCCCGATCGCCTGCCACGGGGGAAGCGGGCGATTGGGGCGCGCATGAAGAGCTTAACCACCGCGCACCACCGGCACAACGGGTCGACTTGGGTCAGATTTCCGACGGATGCGCCGCCGGACACATGGTTTACATCCGACAGACGGTGATGCGTCGCTTTCGTGCCCCATTGCCCAACATTGACGCCCCTCGATCGCCCTCCGGCGATCCGCGGCGAGCAGCGGACAGCGGGGCGGCCGGACCCGCCGGCGTCACCAGGATCTGGACTGGCGCGGCAGCCAGCCGGTGAACCTCCGCTGCAGGATCCGCTCCGGAATGCCCCGCAGGTCCTGCGTCGCGGCGGCGAGGCAGGACCCGAGATAGACGGCGAGGGCCGGACGCTCACCCCGGTACTCCTCCAGCAGGCGACGCTGCTTCGGGGCGCACGGCCACTCGCCGCCGCAGGTCTCGCAGGTCCAGGCGGGTACCACCGGCAGGTGGTCGTTGCCCGGGTCAGATGCACCACCGTTCATGACGGCACGGCCCTTTCCGGTCCGAGGACGACGACGCGCGGATCGCCGACCTCCGTACAGTTCGGACGGACACCGGATGCTCCCCAGTCGGCACTGCGTGTAGCGCCGGCGACTGCCGCCGCGTTACACCGTGCGGTAGGTTGCCGAGTCGTGGTGAGGGTGGGGCACTTCGCGGTCCGGGCGCCGGCCCGGCCGGCACGCCGGCAGCGTACTGCGGTTGGCCGCGATGCGTGACCTGCTGCCGGTCGCGGTGGCCGTGGCGGTGGCCGGCCCGGCCGACTGGACCGGCCAGCTGCTGCCGGCCGAGCGGAACTGCCTCGGCGGGCGGGCGGTGGAGACCCGCCGCCGCGACTTCACCGCCGGGCGGGTCTGCGCCCGGCGGGCGATGGCCGCGCTCGGGCTCTCCCCCGCCGCCGTACCGTCGGCCGCCGACCGGTCGCCGGTCTGGCCGGCCGGGGTGGTCGGCACCATCACGCACACCCGCGGCTACTGCGCCGCCGCGGCCGCGCGGGCCACCCAGGTCCGCTCCGTGGGCATCGACGCCGAGCAGCACCGCGAGCTCAATCCGGGCGTACGCCGGTTGATCTGCCTGCCCGAGGAGGACGAGCGGTGCGCCCGGCTGCCCGCCGGCACCTTCTGGCCGGCGGTGCTGTTCAGCGCGAAGGAGACCGTCTACAAGGTCTGGCACCCGGTCGTCGGCACCTGGCTGGATTTCCACGACGCCCTGGTCACGCTCGACCCGGAGGCGGGGACATTCACCGCCCGCATCGCGCCGGCCCGCGTCGACGCCGCACCGGTGGCCGCTCCGGCCCGGATCACCGGCCGGTTCACCGTGGACGACGGGCTGGTCCGGACCGCGGCGGTCCTGCTGCCCTGATCGCTGACCGGCAGGGCGGATCATCGACCCGAACAGGGGACCACCGGCGGGCACCGGGCACGGAAGGATGCAGGGTTGTTTGCGCACGGTAGCGTCAGGCAGTTCTCGATCGTCGTCAGGTGCCTAGGAGTACGGTGAGCCACCCCCAGCCCCCATACGGGCCGCAGGATCCCCACCAGCAGAACCCCGAGCAGCAGCAGCCGTACCCGCCGACGGCCCCGATGCCGCAGTTCCCCGCCGACCAGGGCGGTTACCCGCCGCCACCGCCCGCCGCGCCGCAGCCCGGCGACCCGTGGGCCCCGCTGCCCCCGGTGTCCGGCGCCCCGCAGCCGCCGGTCTCCGGCGGGGGCGACCCGTGGGCCGCGCCGCAGCCGCCGGTGTCCGGCGCTCCGCAGCCGCCGGTCTCCGGCGAGCCGTGGGCCGCGCCGCAGCCGCCGGTCTCCGGTACGCCCCAGCCGCCGGTTCCCGGTCAGCCGTGGGCGCCGCCGGTCTCCGGCGCGCCGCAGCCGCCCACCTCGGGCGTCCCCGGCGCCTACGGGATGCCGGCGCCCGGTGCGCCCGGCTACCCGCTCGGCGCGCCGCAGCCGGTCGCGCCGAACGGCGGCAAGAAGAAGAAGACCGTCCTGATCATCGCGATCGCGGCGGTCGTGCTGACCCTGCTCTGCTGCGTCGGCGGCATCGCCGCGATCGTCGCCGGCGCGGACAAGGCCGCCGACGAGGTGGCCGAGGCCCTGCCCACCCCGCTCACCACCGGTGCGCCCGGCCTGCCCAGCGGCGCGCCGAGCGCCTCGGCCGGTGGCGAGACCGACGGCGAGACCTTCAACATGAAGCCCGGTGACACGCTGGTCCTCTCGGACAACGAGGGCACTGTCGAGATCACCGTCACGAAGTTCACCACCGCGACCAAGGGCTGCCGTTCGTACGCCCCGAAGCCCGACAAGGGCCTCTACCTGATCGCGCACGTGACGGCCACCGTGACCAAGGGCAAGGGCTCGATCAACCCGTTCTACTTCGAGTGGGTGGCCTCCGACGGCACCACGGTCAACGGCCTGGCCAGCGCCCTGTCCGGCTGCGGCGACACGCTCAGCTCGGGCAACAACCTGCGGGCCGGCAGCAAGCGGACGGGCACCGTGGTGTTCGACGTGGCCGACAAGAACGGCGCACTGGAATACCAGCACCGGTTCGAGGCCGCCGGCTCCTGGAAGCCGTAGCCCGAGCGTCCGACCTGGAGGGCCGGCCCCGATCGGGGCCGGCCCCCGGCGTCGGCCGGTTCTCGCTGCCCCGAAGCGGGGCCCGTCCGGACAGGGGGCGATTGCCGCAATGGGCATCGACGACGACTACACCGACAGGCACGCCGGCCGTCCGGCGGCCGGGCAGCGGTCGGCGGGTGGGCGCGGCCGAGGTGTCGCCGTGCTGGCCGCGATGGCCACCGTTGTGCTGGGGCTCACCGCTGGTTGCGGCCAGCGCGCCGGCGCCGAGGGGACATCCGCGCAGCCCACCACGGCGGCGGCCACACCCGACGGGGCAGGCCTGGTGCCGTGGGTGTCGGCCCTGGTGGCCCGCAACGGCACCGCAGTCACCGTGTACACCGGTCCCGGCGACGCCAAGTGCTCGGAGCTCTACGAACCGCGCGCCACGGTCACCGAGCAGGACGGCGCCCAGGTCGTCGTCGCGGTGCGCGGCCGCGTCATCGAGTCGGTCGACTGCGCCGCCAGCGGCAGCGCCGTACCGCTGGTGGTGTCGCTGCGGGCGCCGCTCGGCGACCGCGCGCTGCGCGACGCCGCCACCGGTACGCCGCATCCCGTCTACCACGAACGCGACCTGCCCGACCTGACCGCCGACCGGCGGTGGAGCCCGTACGAGTCGCACTGGATGTCCACCGACGAGGGCTGGCACCGCGGTTACAACGGCCCCAACGGCTCCGGGCTGCTGCTGAGCGCGCAGCCGACGGCCGCGGTGTCCCGGCCCGAGGCCGTCGCCACGGTACGGATCGGCTCGCGCGACGGCGGCGTCACCGGCCAGGAGGGACGGTGGTGGACGCTGTGGTGGGAGGCCGGCGAGGTGACCTACTCGCTGCGGTTGATGCCGCGCGAGGGCGGCTCGTTCACGCTCGCCGAGTTCGAGCGGGAGCTCGCCCGGCTCAAGTGGAGCTGATCCCCTGACCCGCGGTTCGCCGCCCGCGGCGGGTTTCCCCCGGCGCCGGGCGGGGACCCGGGTCCGAGGGGCGGAGTCCCCGCGATCCGCCCGGATGGACAGGGAGGCGACATGAGCTTCGAACGGGCGAACGACCGGGTCGAGCAGGTGGCCGGCCCCGCCAAGGCCCAGCTGGGCGACATGAACCAGGACGAACGGGCACAGGCGGAACGGGTGATGCAGCGGGACCGGATCCGGGGCAAGCAGCCCGGCGAGCACGTCCAGGAGGACGCCCGGGACGTCCGGGAGGATTTCTCCGGCTGAGTCCGGTCGGGCGTGCCCGACCCGTCCAGGGCCGTCTCCCACGAGGAGACGGCCCTGGCCCTTGCCGCCGCTCCGTGCGGGAAGCGGGCGATTGGGCGCGCACGTCGGCGAGCCGGGCCACCTGCCACCGGTCGCGTCCCCCTACCGACGGTCAGCCCACCACCAGGTCGAGGGCGGCGATCTGCGCGGGATCGGCGACCACCTCGATGCCGATGATCCGGTCGGTGACCACGAAGCTGAGCACGATGTGGACGCGGCCGTCGAGGACCACCGCCGCCCCCGGCGCGGCGTCGACGACCGCCGGCACGGCACCCTGCGCCCGTCCGGAGAAGAAGGCTGCCACGACGGCGGAGCCGTGTGCCGCGTCGGTCCCGCCCCGGCGGACGGCTGCCGCGTCGAAGCGCAGGACGACGTGCGGATCGAGCAGGGTGAGCAGGTCGTCGAAGCGCCCCTCCCGGGACGCGGCGAGGAACGCCTCGACGATGCCGCGCTGCCGGGCCGGGTCCGTCTCCGGCGCCGCTGGTCCGCTCTGCACCCGGCGGCGGGCCCGACTGGCGACCTGCCGTACGGCGGCCGGGCTGCGGTCGACGACGGGCGCGAGTTCGTCGAACGAGACGGCGAACATGTCGTGCAGCACGAAGACCAGCCGTTCGGTGGGGCCGAGAGTGCGCAGCACCACGTCCAACGCCCGGCCGACCGACTCGGTCAGCAGCGCCTCCCGCTCCGGATCGACCTCATCCGGATCGGCGCGGCCCGGCTCGTCGGCGACCACGTCCGCGGACTGTTCGTGCCGGCTGGCGCTGGAGCCCAGCCGATCGAGGCAGACCCGGCCGACGGTGGTGGTGAGCCAGCCCGGCAGGTTGTCGATGCCCTCGGCGTCGACCCGGCTGAGCCGCAGCCAGGTGTCCTGGACCGCGTCCTCCGCCTCGGCCGGGGAGCCGAGCATCCGCCGGGCCACCGCGCGCAGGCGCGGACGGTGCTCCTCGAAGCGTTGGGCCAGCAGTTCGGTGTCGCTCATCGCCCCCGCAATTCCGGCCGGTGCTCCGACCTTGGCGTGACCGCTGTCACAACTGTCACGCCGCTCGTCCCGCTGTCGACATCTCGGGGACGGACGAGAGCGACCCGGCGACGAACGCCGGCGAGCGTAACAGGAAGGACCGGACGAGATGACCGTGCAGGCCCGTATACCGAACCCCGCAGGACTGCTCCCGGACGCGGTGAAGGCGATCAACCTGCTCTACAAGGCGGCGCACTCCGCCGGCGTCCCCGCCGGCACGCTGGAGCTTGTCCACCTGCGCGCCAGCCAGATCAACGGATGCGGCGCCTGCGTGGACTCCGGTGCCCGTAGTGCCCGCAAGGCCGGCGAGACCGAGGAACGGCTGTTCGCGGTGGCCGCCTGGCGGGAGACGCCGTACTTCACCGACGCCGAGCGGGCGGTGCTCGCGCTCGCCGAGGCCGCGACCCGGCTCGCCGACCGGGCCGACCCGGTCTCCGACGAGGTGTGGGCGGAGGCGGCGCGCCACTTCGACGAGAAGCAGCTGGCCGCGGTGGTGCTCTGGGTAGCCACCACCAACTTCTTCAACCGGTTGAACGCGACGACCCGCCAGCCCGCACCGCAGAACTGGGGCTGACCGGACACCGGCGGCAGCGCGTACGGCGGTCGCGGGATTGAAGGCCGGGCGTGGCCTAGGCGGTCGCGGGACCGCCGCCACCTCGGGTCGCCGGCTCTCCGTGTCGGCACGAGCGGCGGCCGGATCGTGGTAGAACTGACCGCGATGAGGGTGCGTATCCGCCCAAGCCGGACATGTTGACACGCGTCGGGGCCGGCCGGCTCGGGGACGCCAGCATTCCTCGCTCGGCGACCGTCCTGGAACTGCTGTTCGACATCGTCTACGTGTTCGCGCTCGCCCGGCTCGCCGGGCGGGTCGCGGACGACCTCACCTTCCTGCGGCACTCGCTGCTCTCCGAGGCGGGCCAGACGGTGCTGTTCTTCACCGCGATGTGGATGGTCTGGTCCCTCAACGCGCTGATGACCAGCTCATACGACCCGCGCCGCGCGGACATCCAGATCCTGCTGCTGGCCTCGATGTTCGGCACGCTGGTGCTGGCGGTCTCGTTGCCGCAGGCGTTCGGCGAACGAGGCGTCGTCTTCTCCGTGACGTACGTCCTCATCCAGGTGGGCCGTCCGCTCTACCTGACCCTGGCCCTTCGCGGCGATCCGCGGTGGCGGGCGCCGGCCCGGGTGCTGAGCTGGCACGTGCTGTCCGGCGTGTTCTGGATCGCCGGCGGGATCAGCGGCGGCCTCGGCCGCGGCGTCTTCTGGACCGTCGCCCTGGCCATCGAGATCCTCGGCTTCGCGATGAGCTGGCCCGCGCCGCGGCTCGGCTCCACCCGGCCGAACTACCCGACGACGTCCTTCGAGCACCTGGCCGAGCGGTACAACCAGTTCTTCATGATCGCCCTCGCCGAGGTGGTGCTCGAAACCGGCGCGGCCATCGGTTTCCCGGGCTTCTCCGTCAAACGGAGCGCCGTACTCGTCGCCGCTTTCCTGACCGTCGTGGCCTTCTGGCGGATCTACTTCTACCACGGCGGGTCGCGCGATCCGGTGACCTCCGGCCGTCCCACGGAGACGGCGATGCGGCTCTCCGAGTGGTCGAGTTTCGGGCTGCTGCTCGTCGCTGGCGGGGTGATCTGCACCGCCGTCGGCTTCGGCCAGGTCGTCGAGGACCCGGCCCCGCCGATCGACTGGGCGCTGTTGGCCGTCATCTTCGGCGGGCCGGCGCTCTTCCTGGTCGGGCGGTCCTCCCTCGACCCGCCGGTCCGGAGCGGGCGGCGCTGCCGGGCGCTGTCCCTCGGCGTACTGGCGCTGGCCGTGGTGGCTCCGGTCATGCTGCTGCTCCCGCCGATCGCCGCGGCACTCGCCGTCGCGCTGGTCATGACCGGGGTCGCCGTCCTCGACGGGCTGGTGCACCACCCGGGGCCGGAGACGAACCCGGCGTTCTGAGGTCGTCAGCTGGCCTGGGAGGCGGTCGGCTGCGCCGGCCAGAACGGCCACTCCTCGAACGATCTACAGCGCCCGTCCTCGGCGAAACGCATGATCCACAGGTCGCGGTACTCCTGGTGGACCGGGTCGCCGTAGCGGACCTCCAGCCGTGCCACCGCCGTGTCGCCATCGACCGCGACGATCTCGCTCGCCATCCGGAACACCTCGTCCGGGCCGGCGCGCTCGGCCTCCCACATCCTGCCGATCGCCGGCAGGCCGACGACCGGGGTCCGGTACGGGCCCTGCTGGTAGCTCGCGTCCTCGGTGAAGATCGTGGCGAGCGGCTCCGTCCCCGGCGTCCGCCACGCCCGCTCGTACGCCCGAAGCCAGCCCGTCACCCGCTCCCTGTCCACGAGCCTCAGCTTGCCACCCGATCGACCACTGGGCCGCGGGGATCGAACCCTGCCGTGCGGACCGACCCGGAATCCATCCGAGCCGGGCCGGCTGCGGGTTCCGCCCGGCTGCCGGGGAGATCGGGCGGCCACCGCGGTACGGGATCAACCCGTCGGGCCGTCACCGCCGCCGCGCTCCGCGCTCTCCCCCGTCGCCTGCTCCCGTTCGGCCATGAACACCGTCACCCGCCGGACCGCCTCTCGAAAGCCCAGGTAGACCCGGCCGTCCACGCGGTCCTTCCCATAGCGGCGCAGAATCGCCAGGACGTCTTCCGCCGGCAGGGCGAAGTCCTCCACGCCGAGCAGCTCGTAGGTGCACCGCCCATCCTGCTTACGGGCGATACGACCACGGATCGTCGCGCCAGGGACCAGCCGGATCGTCAACCTGGGGTCCTGCCAACCCTCGCCCGCCTTCTCCACCGTCAGCAACTCGACCGATTCCCAGCTCAGTCGGGTCGTGGCGCCCCGGAGGCGAAGGGTCAACCCGTGTTCGTCGACGTGGATGTAGAACGACCAGAGGAGGCTGCCCAGGGCCGCGATGCCGCAGATGAAGAAGATGGCCGCACATACGCGGAAGGGCCCGGTGTTGGTGTAGCGGCCCTGCGCCTCACCCCATGTCGCCGCCAGCCAGCCGCCGGCCCCGGTGACGACGATGAAGAGGTAGAAGGCAAGCAGCTTCGCCGTGTTGCGCTGCAGCCGCACGCCCTCGTCCACCCGACCATCATGGGACTGGCCGGCAACCGCCTCCCGGTCCGACGTCCACCGGCGGGGTGCGGTGGCTGCTGCCGCGTCACGCGCCCGACGCCACCGCGGGCCGGTCGTCAGGCGCGGCCGCAGGCGGTCCGCGAGCTACCCGAGCGCCTGCCGGGCGGCCTCGCCCATGGGATCGTCGCGGGTGGGCAGCCCCTGGATGGTCGGCAGCACCTCCTGCTCGAAGACGCCGTACAGCCGGCGCAGTTCCCCCGCCGGATGTTCGGCGTCGTCGACCCGCACGTCCCAGAGCGGATACGGCTGGTCGCCGATCACCGTCACGGTCGCCGACCGGGCGCCATGCCGGTCACCGCCGGCCGCCTCGCCGGCCTCGATGGCCAGCACGAGCCGCTCCGCCAGGTCAAGGTCCCGGCTCTCCGCGAACACCCGAACGATCTCCGCGAGCGTCTCCGGGCCCACCAGGCGGTTGCCCTGCACCGCGTAACCCGGCCCGGTGAGGTGCCCCGCCCAGTCCCGGGTACGCGAGCCGGTGAAGGCGTGCGAGCGAGCCTGGCAGTCGACCATGCCGACCTGCCGCACCTCCCGACCCGGGTCCCGGGCCAGCAGCTCGGTCAGCACGTCCCGCGGCGAGCGGCCCTCGGCGAGCAGCGGCAGGCCGTCGTAGGCCAGGAACGGGTTGACGGTGGCCTGGGTCGCCACCGCACCAGCGCCGGAGTGGACGTGGGCGACGAGCTTGCCGACCGCCGGTCTGGCCGTCAGGGCACCCACCCCGAGCCGGCCGGTACGCGGACACCGCGCCGCGATCGAGAAGGTCACGGTGGGAGATACCCGGACGAACACCCGGCATGCCCTCCCACCCGGAATCGGCCGTTCGCGTCGTTCAACCCGGAAAGAGCCGCAGGAATCCCCCTTGCGCAATGGTCAAGAATCGTTGACCATTGCTCACGTGCCTATCGATGATCTCCCCGAGACGTTTCACGTCACCACCGCCGAACAGCTACGCGCCATTTCCAGCCTCGCGCGTCACCGGATCATGGCCGTGCTCCGCTTCGAGCCCGCGACGATCACGCAGATCGCCGAACGAGTGGGCCTCGCGAAGGGGAGCTCGAGCTACCACATCCGACTGCTCGAACGGGCCGGCCTGGTGAAGGTGGTGCGAACGCGGAAGGTGCGGGGGGTCACCGAGCGGTACTACGCCATGGCCGCGCGGACGATCGTGCTGCCGGATCCGGGCGAGGGAGGGCCGGACGTGCTGATGCGGCACGCGGTGGCGGACCTGGAGGCAGCGCCGCGGGATGGCGAGCGGCACGTACGGATGGCGCACCTGCGGCTCACCGACGAGCAGTTCGCGGAGCTGGGGGCGCGGTTGGCGGCGCTGGCGGACGAGTACCGGGAGCTGTCGGATCCGTCGCTGCCGGACGCGTCCCTCGTCTTCGCGCTGTTCCACCCGGCGCGGCGCGAGAAGGCCGAAGGGGACGCCAAGTGACCTCAGACGCTCAGAAGTTGCCGACCGGGTTCGGACGGCTGTGGGCTGCGCAGACGGTTTCCTCGCTCGGCGACGGGGTGTCGCACGCCGCGCTGCCGCTGCTCGCGTTGACGTTGACGCGGGACCCGATGGCGCTCGCCGTCGTCACGGCCGCCGGGACGCTGCCGTGGCTGCTCTTCGGGGTGCTGGGCGGTGCGCTGGTGGACCGCTGGGACCGCCGGCGCACGATGTGGGTCATGGACGCGGCGCGTGCGGTCCTGCTCGCGATACCGGCGGCAGCGGCCGCGCTCGACGTGCTGAGCATTCCGCTGCTCGCGGCCGTCGCCTTCCTGCTCGGCCTCGGCGGACTCTTCTTCGACACGGCCGCCACGGCCTATCTGCCGGATCTGCTCGGCCGCGACCCCGCGCTCCTGGAGCGAGCCAACTCTCGCTTGCGCGGAGCCCAGACCGCCATGTCCGGCTTCGCGGGGCCGCCTGCGGGCAGTGCGCTGCTCGCGCTGGGGCGGGCGGTTCCGCTGCTCGCCGACGCGGTGTCGTTCGCGCTCTCCGCACTGCTCGTACGGTCGCTGCCCGCCGTGCCCCGGCCCGTACCGCAGGTCCGTGAGTCGCTGCTGCGGCAGGCTCGGGCCGGGGCCTCGTACGTCTTCCGGGACCGGTTGCTGCTCGGGCTCGCGCTGCGCCCGGCGGTCGGGAACGTCGCCTTCCTCGCCGTGGGGACCGTCCTCGCCCTCTTCGCGCACGAGCGTCTCGGCATCGGCGCCTTCGGCTTCGGCCTGCTCCTCACGGCGGAGGCCACCGGCGGTCTGCTCGGCGCGGGCATCGCCTCGTTCCTCGGCCGACGGCTCGGCACCGGCACCGCGCTCACCTGCACGGCCGCAGCCGAGGGGCTCGCCATCCTGGGCCTTGCCGCCGCCCCGAACCCGTACGTCGCAGGCCTCGCGCTCGCCGTCTGCGGAGCGGGTATGGGCGCCACGATGGTGCTCGGCCCCTCCCTCCGGCAGGCGGTCGTCCCCGCCCACCTGATGGGCCGGGTCGCCTCCACGTCCCGCATGCTCGCCATGTGCGCCGCTCCGTTCGGCGCCTTTCTCGGCGGCTGGCTGGCCACCACCTACGACGTACGCACTCCGCTCTACACCGCCGCCGGCCTCCTCCTCGCCATGACCGCCGTCACGTCGACCATGACCAGCAACCGCCGGGTCGAGGCGGCGCTACGTAGTTCTCGCGACCGGGAGAGCCCGGCAACGGACAGCCGCCCCGCCCGGGTGACCGACGCAGTCGTCTCCGCCTGATCGGTCCCCTCACCAGTTTCGAAGTCACGACTGCCGGAAAGGCAACAGATGCTCTACACGACCGCACACGTCGTCACCGACCGCCCCCACCGCTACATCAAGCAACTGGTCTCCCACATGGGGCGCAAGGTGCCCACCGAACTCGACGCGGACCGCGGGTCCATCAGGTTCAGCATCGGCAGCTGCCTGCTCGTGGCCTCGACCGGCCACTTCGACATGATCGTCAAAGCCGGCACGGCGGACGCCGTCGCGGCGGTGGAGGACACCATCACCGGCCACCTGCTGCGATTCGCGACCAAGGACACGCTCACCGTCGACTGGCTGCCCTTGGTGCGCCCCGCCGCGACCGAGGACGATGCCGCTCTCCTCGCCCTCGACCGTGCGGCGTGGACCGCCGGGTCGGGGCTTCCCTCCACCCGGGTCGAGGAGCGAACGGCGTACTTCAACGAACGACGGAAGCCCGAGACCCACCTGGTCGCCGCTCTCGGCGGCCAGGTCATCGGCACCGTGAGTGTCCACCGGACGAACCCGTTCCCGGAAGGGGCGCACGTCTTCGGCCTGTGGAACCTGTTGGTAGCCGGGCAAGCCCGCCGCATGGGTGTCGCCTCAGCCCTGCTCTCGGCCGCCGAACGCCGTGCCGGCTCACAGGGCGCGAGGAAGATCGGACTGCGCGTCCTGGCGACCAACACCGGCGCCATCCGGCTCTACGAACAGCACGGTTACGCCGTCGAAGGTCGATACGTCGACGAGTTTCTGATCGACGACGCTTACGTCGATGACATCAGCATGGGCAAGCGCCTGACGCCGACCTCGCAAGGGTCTGTCTGAACGACGATGCTCGGTTGCCGCATCGCGTTGATTCGTCGGCCGCAGTAGCTCGCGGTCAGCTTCATCGATCCTGCGGTCGACGACCGCTTCTCGCCGCTGTGCAACATCAAAAAGGCCGTCTCCCGCGACGGGAAACGGCCTTTGAACTGGGTGGAGCTGAGGGAATTTGAACCCCTTACACCCACCCTGGCGAACGAACATCATCAATCGGACCGATCGACGCTCTGACCAGGGAACGAATTGCCAACGCTTGCCGACGCTTGCCACCCCTGGTCACTCTCGGTTGGGCCAGAATTGGTCCCGATGATCTTCATCGGCGGTCAAGCTCCTCGGAGATCGAGGCCGCTAGCCTCTGACGCCGCTCCTCCACCCGCGGCTTGATGTCCGCCCCGATCCGCTTCCAGATGTCGGCCGAGTCGATCGCGCTCGAGCGGCCTCTATCCTCGGTCCGTTCGGCCGCTCTCAGCTCCTGGTCGGCAAGGTTCAACTCCTGCACCGCCGACCGCCAGTCCCGATACCGCTCCCGCACGACAGGTGAACCGTGCACATCCAGGAGCGCCTGAACTCGAGCCTGCTCCTCAATGGTCGGCAACTCCGGCTTCGGGTCGCCCGCCATCTGAAAGAACTGCCGGGTAAACGTCACCCAAAGATCTACGCGGCCCACAAGGTCCATGACCTCCTCGTAGGTGCGGACGATGCGCTCCTGCCGCCTCTGCTCGTACGACATCCGCCATTCGTGCTCGTGGCGGCGTTCGGTCTGTTCAGCCTCGTGCTCGTACCGGCGCTCGTCACGCCGTCGGCCGAGCCAGTTCGACACCAGTCCACTCACCAGGCCGCCGAGCGCCGCAAGGCCACCGCCAGTCAGCAACGCCATGATCGTATTCACGGAACACATGGTGACCTTCGAGCGCACACCCCGCAAGGCCACTGCAAGGGGGAGCAGGCGCTCGCACAATGGGGGTACCTGCCGTCGCTCAGCTCCACACGCCGCCGCTGGCTTAGAGAGATTGAGTCCCGTTGCTACCCTGCTACGGGGTGATTCTATGGGTATGCGGGACTCGCTGTTTCTTGCTGCTTTTACCGGCCTCCTTACGGGCTGGGTCGGGTACATAACAGCCGGACGGCGGTGGCGACAGTCAGAGCGCAGGTCGGTATACCGTGAGTATTTGATTGCGGCCCATGAAATGATGGAAGCATTCCATGCATTCGAGAAGGCATGGAATGCCAACCCTGAAGAGATGCCCCAGTTGCTCTACGAGTCGCTGACCGAGAAGAAAAGGGCGCTAGAAGCGAAGGCCCAGGATATCAGATTGATCAGCCCCATGAAGGTCTGTAATGCGGCAGACGGCCTGGTCCTGAGCGTGCACGACGTCATGGACGAGGTCGTCTATCTTGAAGACGATGACGATTACGAGATGAAGAGTCCACCGTCATACGAGTGGTTCCATGAACGACGCTGCGAACTCCTTCAAGGCCCCGATCATTATGAACTGGACGAGTTCATCAACCTGGCGCGAGCAGATCTAGGTGCCCAAAGCCGTTTTTGGCGCTTGCGAGGAGAAAGCACAAGCTACCGACGGGGAATCCCCGCGTGGGTCAAGTGGACCCTTTTGCCCACCCTTCCAATAATCGGCAAGCCATACTGGCGATGGCTCAATCGGCGGTTCGATGAGAGAATGCGCAAGAGCGATCAGGATTGGGCTGCCAGGAGGCACGAGCGGCAGGCACAAGCAAAGGCAAGGGCGCTTGCAACTCACCCTGGCAACGACTAAGCGCACCATCCGCGCCGCTTGATCTGCCCGGCACCCCTGGCTTTGCCCCCTAGCCATCCCGTCGGCCTTCGTCCGCACTCGGTGGAGTGGGTGGGGCCTGCCCGGTCAAGGTGGAGCACACCACCGTCTGAACGACCTTGACCGGGCAGGCCCCACCCACTCGGCTTTGCCCGGACGGAGGTTGTCGGGATGGCGCCAACCATCCCAGAGTGCCCGAGCGCCCCGCCGGAGGCACTGCTCCTGTGCTCGGTCGAACTGAAGCCCCGGCAACTGCCATCGATCATGGCGGCCCGGGGCTTCGTCATATGTCGCGCCGCCGGCGGGCTGGAACCGACGCGCTGGCGGCCGAAGGCCAGAGGCGCGGCGGCGGGCCATCGGCCCGGCCCAGGTTCGGCGGCGCGAGCGGCCTGCGAAGCGGGCCGCCTTGATCTCGTACAGAAAGTTCTCACACGGATCTCGTCAATGGACAGAGTAAATGTGAGGATCAGTCCATGTCCGAGCCAGTGCCTGCGCGCCCGCGGCGTGAGACCCAACGGGTCATGGTCTGCCCACACTGCGACATCCCCGCAATCCAGGAAATCAAGGGTCAGGTGGTCGTCCCTCCCGACAACCCGGACGATCCAAACTACCCGGACTTCGAATACACCCTACTTTGCTGTACCAATTGCCGAGAAGCCTCCCTACAGGTCCGCGAACATTGGGTATTTGATACACCCAATGAGATTCCTAAGTTTGTTTACCCAGCTCGTCGCCAACTCAGTACCGATGTACCTGCGGAATTGCGACGCGAATTCGAGGAGGCTCGAACATGCTTCGAAGCGAAGGCATATACGGCGACCGTGGTAATGGTTCGGCGAACGCTTGAGGGAATCGGCGTTGACAACGACATTAATGATCGACCGCTAGCTCGGCAGATCGAGAGAATGAAGACCGAGGGCTTGATCGATAACAGTATCGCCGAGTGGGCGGACAGCTTGCGAGCACTGGGCAATCAGGGCGCGCACTTCACTGGACGGCAAGTTAGCCGAGAGGACGCTAACGACGCTTTGGACTTCGCAGAGGCGCTCTTGGATCACATCTACGTCTACAAGAAGCGGTTCGAAGAGTTCCGAAAGCGAAACGAGGCAAAGCCTGCGTCCCCGCCGGTTAGATCATAGCCACCTCCAACCGTCTCGTCTCATTGCGATGGTGAAGGCATCCGAGCGAGCCGCACAGCACCGGCGTCTGCCGTATTCGGCCTGATCCTCACACGGGCGGTTGGGTAGCCGCTTCGCCGGTCTGCTCCCGCCACTGGCCGCCGTCGGCCTGAACGAGACGCCGCACCATTAACCGCGCCTCGTCCTCCGTGTCGAACTCCCAGCGGAGAACCTTGCCCGTCTCCGAGTCGCCTGCGCGGGCGATTACGTGCCATCGAACTTCGCGGGTGAGCCACACGTCACGACGTGTGAGCCGACCCCACACCCCGTTCCACCAACGTCCCGCTAGCTCCCGCGCCACGAGGTGATCGTACATACGTGCGATTCACCCTCGCTCCTTCTGGCACAGCTCAGCGCGGACATGGACACCGCACCATGCCGGCAGGTCGGCCGACCAGACCCGCCACCCGCCCCTGTCCTTACGTACTTCCCACCGCCACGGGTGCGCCGTTCCGTCGAGGATTGTTGTCTCTTGCCACCACACGGCCCGGATTTGCTCTACGACGGTTGCGCGGTCATCGCCCTGGTGCTCAACGACGCTCCGACCAACCGCCTCGATCTTGGACGGCGGCCGACCCGTGCGGGTCATCTCGGCGCGGTAGTCGCGCCACTGGGCAAGCAGTTCGTCGTGTCGTGGCTTGGCCAGGACCCGTGATAGCCCGAGCTGCTCACCCGCGCTGAGCTGCAACCGCCAGACGGCCACGGCTGCCTCCGGTGAGGATTCGCCCCGCTCGGCCTCGACCTGCTTCCGCACGGCCCAAGACGCTGGTATCGCCACCACCCCGCCGCAGAGAATCACGGCCAGGGCCAGCAGCACCCACGGCCACCGCCGCGCCGGCCTGCCTTGCCCTACCGTTCGGTGGGGTCGCCATCCGGGTAGCTCCTCCCCCATAGTCATCCGTGCACCATACGAAGCGACGCGGGAAGATCCAAGCCCGCCATCATCTCTGACCTCAGGCCAAATCTGTCCCGCGCCGAAACAGTTGCTATGTGTGCGCCGGTTCAACTCGGTCGCTGTAACGCCGCTAGAGTACGACCCCGCTCCTCAATCAGGCTCATGCGTAGCTTCCACTCCACCGGCTCTGTATGAGAAGCGCCCGCGGTCACCTGTCCGGGCCACTTGCGGTACAGCAACCCGACTTCACCAACAAAGTAGCCGGTACTTACGACGCTCGCCGCGATCAGCATTCCAGTGTCGTCCGATCCAGGAACCGACATCCAACCGCCCAGGGCGACTAGAAGGTCCCGGCGAATACATATCGTCGTAGGGTGTACAGGGAGTCGATAGTTGTGTTCCTGCCAATGCCTGAGGACGAGACCCGGCGCTAGAGGCCCCTCCGGCGGGTCGTTCTCGAAACCTACCGTGGACCCATCAGGCAGCAGATCGAGCACCCGCGACGTTACCCACTGCACCTCGGGGTTCTCCGTCATCACCTGGATGTCGCGCCCCAACACTCCCGGCGTAAGGATGTCATCCTGGTCGAGGTTCTTCACAAGGCTTCCACGCGCGCGGGCGAGGCCCAGATTTCGCGTGATGGCGACACCGCTGTGACGGTTGCGGCTAATCGACACACGCTCGTCCTCGGGCAGGATCGAGCATGCGGCGTCCGTCTCGCCGTCCTCCTGCACGATCCACTCCCATGCCCACCCTTCCGGCATTCGTTGCTCTTGAAGCGAGCGGTACGCGGCCAAAAGCTGCTCGGGTACGGGCTTGTAGACGGGCGTAATGATGCTAATAACGCTCACCGCTGGCCCTCCTTCTTCCAAGGCGCAAGAGTGGTCGTGTAAACGAATTCCGTGCGGTCGCCTGGCAAAACCACGTCGGACACTTCAACTATGGCTCCGGTCGTAGAGACGGAGACTTTTCGAAGGCAGAAGACAGAAACTCCCGGGCGTAGGTCCAGTTCTTCTACCTCTTCTGGCCCTGGTGGTCGCGTGGTGATGTGGTCGATGATGCACTCAAGCTCGATGCCGATTGTGTAGAGCTGGTGCTGTGTTCCGCCCGGCCACGGCTCGTTGCTTTCCTCTAGCAACGCAGGGTTCTCAGCGGCCTGGTCGTAGGGCAGGTAGCTCACTATTGCGCTGATTGGCGCTCGCTCCTGCCGGGATTTCGTGCTGTAGCGGCGTCGGAGAAGCTTGGCACCGACCGGGAGCTTGAAGGTGGCGGCTAGATCCTCGTCCGCATGTACGGTGTCGTACCGCGCACTGAACTCCAAGTCGCTCATGGTCAGCCCGGTGTCCTTCTCGGTGGCACCGGTACGCCCGCGCTGGGCTTCGGAGAGAAGCACACGATCTTTCTCCCACTGATACCGCTCCGGGGTTCGGCGAACGCGCTGCCGTGGGGCACGCACGTACGTGCCGCGTCCATGGATCCGGTCAACTAGGCCCTCGGACTCAAGGACGTCCAAGGCTTGCCGCACGACCGGCAGACTCACGCGGTAGTCGGCGACGAGCTGCTGTTCGCCCGGTAGCTGGTCCCCCGGCCCGAGTTCTCTAGAGCGGATCTTCTCGCGTAGCTCGTTGGCTATGCGCTCGTACTTGGCCGCCATCTCGCTCCTCTCAACCTCCTCAGCTTAGGTCTTCATGAACTCTTGACGCTGCCGCCTCCGCGTCATACCGTCAACATGTCTTCATGAAGACGTGAAGACAGATCGGGCGGTCTCCCAAGGTGGGTGCGCCCCTGTTGCGAAGGAGTCAGTCATGGGACGTCTGCTGCTGGACACCTCGCGGGTGTCGTACGAGGTCGCGGTCAACCCGGTGCCGAAGCTGGACCAGAACGGTCAGCAGAAGTTCGACCGGGAGTCGAAGAACCCGATGTGGACGGTGCAGCTCTACGCGCTGTCCGAGGGTGCCGCTGAGGTCATCAACGTGACGGTCGTCAACCCGGTGATGCCGGCGGTGACGGTGCGTCAGCCGGTCGTGCCGGTGGACCTGGAGGCGCTGCCCTGGGTCAACGACCGGGACGGCAAGGTCCGCTCCGGTGTGGCGTTCCGGGCCTCGGCGCTGACCGCGATGGACACCGCCGCCGTCTAGCGGCGGGCGTGTCAATCGGCTCCACACAACGTGAAGTGGTGGACACGGGGTCGCCGTTGATTGGCGTCGTCTGCGACCCCGCGTCCTGTCCCAACAAATCCGGTCCCTACTAGGGAGGACTTGTCGTGTCCAAGTCTACGTCTCGGTCCCCGTTCGGCTGGTCGAACCGTGGGGGCAACGCTGTCACTGTCATCGAAGCTCCGGTCGCCCGCTCGTATCGTCGTCGGGCCACGATCGCGTTCTGGGTCATCCTCGGTGTGGTCGGCCTGCTGGCCGCCACGGTGGCCTCGCACTACCTGCACCCCATCGTGGGCGCCGTGCTCGGCGGCGTCATCGGCGCTGCCTGCGGCGCGGTCGCGTTCGCGCTGATCGTGGCGTGGCCGGTTCTGCGGGTGTTCTGGCACTGGCTGACCGAGATCGTGCTCGGTCTGGTCGCCGTCTACGGCTGGACCTGGGTGATGCAGTCCACCCCGATGTGGGGTCGCTGCTCATCGTCGTCCTGGTCGTGGGCCTGCCGGCCGCGATCGGCCCGATCCGCCGCCGCATCCTGGCGTGGTCCTGGTGTCTGATCGTGCGGCACCGACTGCGGATGTGCTTCGCGGCGTTCATCGCCACCAACCGCTCTGGTTCGCTGCCGCTGATCCTGCTCGCCCGGCCGACCCCGGCCGGGGAACGGGTCTGGGTGTGGCTGCGTCCCGGCCTTTCGCTCCGCGACTTGGAGCAGGAGGGCCAGGTGCAGAAGCTCGCCGTGGCGTGCTGGGCCAACGAGGTCCGCGTCATACGCGCCTCCCGCCGCTACGCGGCGCTGATCCGCGTGGACATCACCCGCCGCGAACCCCTGGCGGCAACGATCGTGTCCCCGCTGCCGGACTACGTCCCCACCGACGTGCCAGCCAATGCTCCCACCTCCCCGGGCATGCCGCCTGTCGGCCTCGATCTGCCCGACGTGCCGGACGAGCCGGTCACCACGACCGCCGACACTCCCCGGCCGCGCATGCCGCGCAACAACCCCACCACCACGACGAGCCCGACCGACGGGTTCGACCCCTCCGACTACGCCTGACACCTCAACCGGGACGGCGCGGACCAAGCACCCCTGACGGGTCGAGCGTCCGCGCCCCCTTCCCAACCCCCGCCCGCATTGACACGTACGTGTCAACCGACCTCGGGAGCCCGCCATGGACCTCACCGACACCATCGAACTCCCCGCCAACCCGACCGCCACGGTGCCGGTCGGCGCTGGCCTGTCCATCTTCGATCCGGTGTTCCTCGGCATCGACGAGTTCGGCCAGGCTGTGTACCTGCCGATGATCTACCGGAACATCCTCATCGGCGGTGAGCCCGGCGCGGGCAAGTCGAGCCTGCTCAACACCATCGTCGGGCACGCGGCCCTGTGCCCGGACGTGCGGCTGTGCCTGCTCGACGGCAAGCAGGTCGAACTCGGGCTGTGGGAAGACGCCTGTGACGTGTTCGTCGGCCCGGACCTCGCCTACGCCATCCGCACCCTGCGCCGGGTGCAGACGGTGATGGACAACCGCTACGCCTTCCTCAAGGCCCGCCGTCGCCGGAAGATCGGCCCGAACGACCTGTTCGGTCAGATCCTCGTCGCCTGCGACGAGATCGCCTACTTCTCCGCCACCGCCGGCGACAAGAAGGAACAGGAGCTGTTCGCCGCGCTGCTGCGCGACATCGTGGCCCGTGGCCGCGCCGTCGGCATCATCGTCGCCGCCGCCACGCAGCGGCCGTCTTCGGACATCATCCCGACCTCGCTGCGGGACCTGTTCGCGTGGCGGTTCGCTGGCCGCTGCACCACCGACGTGTCCTCCGACATCGTGCTCGGGCACGGCTGGGCCGCCCGCGGCTTCTCCTCCAACACCATCGACCCCAACAACCAGGGCGCCGGCCTGCTCATCGCTGAGGGCGGCATCCCGGCCCTGGTCAAGGCCGCCTACATGACCGACGCCGACATCATCCGGGTCGCCGACTACGCCGCGTGGACCCGCCGGCACAGCGGCCTCATCACCCCCGCCGAGGGGCAGGCCACCGACATGAAGGCGGCGGCATGAAGACCACGACCGCTGTTCCGACCCGAGTCCTGGACCTGGTGCTCGTCGGCACCGGCGAGGACATCGCCGCCCTGACCGCCATCGCCCGCAACGCGGGCACGCTCATCTTCCGATCCGCACCCACCGCCGCCGACGACGGCCGGCAGCGGGTGTTCCTCCGGCTCCACCTGCACCACCGATAGAGGAACGGCCGACAGACCGGGACCAGCCCTAGGAAAGCGAACCCGGCCCGTCGGCCACCAACCACCGCCCACGAAAGGACGTGGCCGCCATGAACCCTACCCAAAACCAGCACCACATCCCCGGCGCGCTGGCCGACCTGAGCCCGGCCGACATCCTGCGCTGCGCCGCCCGCTACCTCGAACTGCACGGCTGGACGCAAGGCGTCTACTACCGGGTCACCCACGACACTCCGTTCCCGCCGGCCTGCGCTGCCGGTGCGATCGGCATGGCCGCTCACGGCCGCTGCATCTTCCTTCCGCACGACGAGAAGGCGAAGCCCGGCGTCCGCGACTACACCCGCGCTCTCGACGCCCTGTCCGACTTCCTCGACCTCAACGGCGACACCGGCCACACCGACCCGTTGGACTGGAACGACGACCCTCGGCGCACCGCCGAGCAGGTCATCACCACCCTGCGCGCTGCTGCCGACGACTACGACTGGACGCACGCCACCGAGGACGACCTCGAAACCTACGCCGATGCCTGCGTGTGGGCGGAAAAGCGCCCCACCCGTGAGGGCTTCCTCGCCTGGCTCGGTGCCCGATGACGCCCCGACTGCGCGCCCTCATCACCGCCACCGCTATCAGCGCCGCCGCGACCGCCGGCTACCTCACCGCCCGTCACAGCCTGCGGGCTGAACTCGCCACCGTCCGGCACACGGCTACCCATGACCCGCTGACCGGCATCCACAACCGCGCCGGCCTCACCGCCGCCGCCGACACCCTCATCCGCACCGCCCACACCACCTCCCGACCCGTCGCGGTCGTCCTGGTCGACCTCGTGGGCTTCAAGAAGGTCAACGACACCCACGGCCACGACGCCGGGGACCACATCCTCACCACCGTCGCCAACCGGCTTGCCGGCATCGCCGGCCCCGCCGGCATCGCCGCCCGCCTCGGCGGCGACGAATTCGCCGTCATCACCACCGGCCCCGCCACCCGGCGCGGCGACGCCGCAACCTGGCTGGCCGACTGGCTCACCCACATCCACACCCGGCTGACCACCCCGGCCAGCTACGACAGCCGCCCGCTGGCTGTCGGCGCGACTCTCGGCGCGGTCCTGGCCGATCCCGGCCACCCCGCCGCCGTGTGGCTGCACCGGGCCGACCTGGCCATGTACGCCGCCCGCGCCAACTGCCGGACGACCGCCGTCTTCACGGACACCACCGACACCCCCGCCGAGCTGCGGGCGACCGATCGGCCCCGTGACCTGGCCCGTCCCACCAGTCCTCTCGCTGCCGCCCCGACCACCTGGAGGGCCGCATGATCACCGCTGTCGACATCACCGACGTGACACGTACGTGTCAAAACGCTGTCTCCACCGCCGCGCTCATCACCGCGCTTGAGTCCGCCTGGGCCGCCATCCGCGATCGGCACCCCGAGATTCCAGCCGCCGTCATCGTGGTCGGCTCCGGCTCCCCCACCAAGCCCAATCAGGGCATGAAGTGGGGCCACTTCGCCGCGCTGCGCTGGCAGGCCGGCGATGCCCAACTCCCCGAAATCCTCATCTCCGGCGAGGGCCTGACCCGCGAACCGGAAGCCGTCTTCACCACGCTCCTGCACGAAGCAACCCACGCCCTGGCCGACGTCCGGGGCATCCAGGACACCTCCCGGCAGGGCCGCTGGCACAACAAGAAGTTCTCGACCCTGGCTGCCGAGCTCGGCATGTCCACCACCAAGGACGACAAGCTCGGCTATTCGCCCTGCACCCTGACCGACCTCACCAAGGCCCGCTACCGCTCGGTCATCGCCGACCTCGCCGACGCGCTGCGCTTCTACCGCCACCCGGAACCGACCGGGGAAGGCAAGTCCCGCACGAACAACAACAACGGCGTCCCGTGCGAGTGCGAGTGCCCCCGCAAGCTGCGCATCTCCAAGGCGGCCTTCGAAGAGGGGCCGATCGTCTGCGCCGTCTGCGGCGCCGCGTTCCTGCCCGAGGGCATCGACCGCGACACCTACGAACACCCCACCTTCGCCACCTCGACCACCGGCCTCGGTGACGAGGGTCAGGCCGACGACGACTCGGAGGACGACGACCCGATGGTCTTCTACGACCCGACCGGCGAGCGCTTCGGCCTGCCGACCTACCCCTTCAAGTTCGCCCCCGACGGGCTGCTGACCCGTCGGCAGCTGCGCGCCCGACAGCTGCGCCCCGGCGGCCAGGAACCCGCCGCGCAGATCCTCTGGCGTCGCGGTAAGCGCGTCGCCTACCTGTTCCGTCTCGACCTGGCGGTGCCCAAGCGGACCGCCACCCCGGCGCAACGCGCCGCCATCGACACGGCGCTCACCGCCCGGCGTACCTGCCCGGACTGCCGGCAGGTCAAGCCCTACTACATCCCCCGCCGCACCGGCTCATGCCTCGACTGCACCTCCGAGGTGACCTCATGACCACGACTACTCGACCCTCGCGCGGCTGGTCGTACCTCGGCCTGATCCTCGGCGGACTCGTGTCCGTCGCCGCGAACATCGCTCACTCGTTCATCGCCCCCGAGGGGGCACCGGAGGACTGGACGCCGGAACCCGGCGCGGTCGTCTCCTCGATCGTCTGGCCGCTGTTCCTGTTCATCGCCATCGAGATCCTCGCTCGCACGCCCTGGCCGACGGGCTGGGGTTGGAACGTGCTGCGCTGGGTCGGGCTGCCGCCCGTCGCCCTGGTCGCCGCGTTCGTGTCCTACCGGCACCTGTCCGGACTGCTCGACCACTACAACGAGGAAACCCTCGTCGTCTGGTTCGGTCCCCTCGCCGTCGATGGCCTGATGCTCATGGCCACCGCCGCTCTACTCGCCACCGGAAAGCGCACCGCCCGGCCCACCGAAACCGTCCCGGCACTGGTGCCGGCCACCACCGCTGAGGCGTCGTCGTCTGACATCCCCGCCTCACCGCTGGTCCGCCCGGCCGCCGCGACCCCGGCCACCAACCCCGCACCCGACACCGACAACGAACCCACCCGCGAACCGATCACCCCGTCCACCTTTGGCGAGGACACCACGACCGTGACGACGGTCAAGCCCACCCCGGACACCACCGACACCGACACGACCCCGGCACCTGCGGCGCCCGCGCCGGCCATGACCGGCCCGCCGCCTGCGCTGCTGTCCAACGCCCGGATCGTCGCCAGCGCACACGAGAAGGCCCACGGTGAGCCCATCACCGCCGGCCAACTCGCCGTGCGGCTGCGCGTTCCCACCGGCACGGCCGCCGACCTCCTGACGGCCCTCAACACCCAACCGACCATCAACAACCATCAGCACAACGGCACCGCCGTGGGAGCCACCGCGTGACCTCCTCGACGCTGCCTCTCGCACCCGGGACCACTACGGTCCCGGGTACGGGAGCCTCCGCCGAGCCCACCGCCGGCTACTGGCCCTGGGCCACCCCCACCCGCACCCCACCGCCCGGCGACGGCTGGGTACGCGGCCACGACCCCCGCACCGTCGCCTCCGGCCGCGCCCGCGCCCAGGACCCCGACTACCCCGAATGGCTCAACCACGTCCGCGCGGCCTCAGCGTGCAAGCACCCCATCCGCCTCGCAGGGCAGATCCACGTCAACGATGCCGACGGCAACCGCATGGCGACGATCGACACCGAGGACATGCCCGACGGCGCCATCTACACCCCCTGCGGCAACCGCCGCGCCGCCGTCTGCCCGTCCTGCGCCGAGGTCTACCGCCGCGACACCTACCACCTGATCAAGGCCGGCCTCCAGGGCGACCGGTGGGGCCTGCCGCCCCTGCACGAGCACATCGCCATCTTCCTGACCGCCACCGCCCCCTCGTTCGGGCCGGTGCACCACCGGGTCGTGAAGGTTCACGCCGCGGACTGCCGCAAGAAAGACGGCTGCACCTGCCGGTCGTCGGTGTGCCACCCGTTCGGCCACGTCTGCCCCCACGGGGTGGACCTGCGCTGCGGCCAGCGCCACAAGGCCGGCGACGCCCACCTCGGACAGCCTCTCTGTCTGGACTGCTACGACCACACCGGCCAGGTCGTCTGGAACCACGAGGCACCGGAGCTGTGGCGGCGCACCATCCAACAGGTTGACCGGGAGCTACGCCGCCTCGGCCGCGCTCATGGTGTGGAACTGCGCCGCCGGTACATCAAGGTTTACGAATTCCAGGTACGCGGCGTCATTCACTACCACGCCTTGATTCGCCTCGACGGCTACAACCCCGACTGCCCGCAGGCGATCGTGCCCCCGCCCCGGATCATCACTCGGGACCTGTTCGAGGAGGCGGTCCGGGCCGCGTTCGTGAAGACGGCCTACACCTCGTCACCACACCCTGCCAACGGCGGGCAGGGCTGGCACATCGCGTGGGGCGACAAGGGCCTGGACCTCAAGCACGTCAACGCCCCCGGCCACGAAGTCAACCTCGCCCAGATCACCGGCTACATCGCCAAGTACGTCACCAAGAGCACCGAGGTGACCGGCCTCAACCTCCGCCGCGTCGACGACCTCTCCGTCGAAGTCCACGGCAACCCCGGCACCCACCTCGGACGGCTCATCCGCGCCTGCTGGGACCTGGGCGAGCACCCCGACTACACCCGGCTTCGCCGCTGGGCGCACCAGTTCGGCTACGGCGGCCACATCGCCACCAAAAGCCGCGCCTTCTCCGTCACCCTCGGCTTCCTGCGCATGCAGCGCACCATCTGGCGACGCACCGAAGGCCACCCCCACACCTGGGACGACGAACAAACCGAACGCGTCATCTACGAACTCGGCTACCACGCCACCGGCTGGATCACCACCGGAGACGCACTCCTCGCCAACACCGCCGCCGCCATGGCCCGCGCCCGACACCAAGCCGGCCTCGACGCCCTGGCCGACGAGCTGGCAGCCCACCGGACCGCCGCCCGACCCCTGGCCGCTTGACACGTACGTGTCAACGCCTGCGAACCCGTTCCTTGACAACTCCACAGCGACCGACCAGCACCCACCCCGGCCACCTGGAAGGAGCACGGCATGCCCGCACGCCCCCGCCCCCTGGTCGCGGTCCGCCTCATCGGGCCGACCGCCTCCGTCACCGCCCACGCCGCCACCATCGCGGCCCAGCTCGCCGCCTACTACGGCCGCGAGCACGTCACCTGCCGCACCAGCACCCGCCCCGCCGGCTACAGCGGCGAAAGCCGCGCCTACATCACCATCACTCGAAAGGAGCCCCGATGACCGCACCCGCGCTACCCGAACCCCTCTGGGAGATCGAAGACGTATCCGCCTACCTCCGGGTCCCCGTGCAGACCCTCTATCAGTGGCGAAAGCGCAAGTACGGTCCACCCGCCGCCCGCGTCGGCCGGCACCTGCGCTACGACCCCGCTGCGGTCCGCGCCTGGTTCGCCGACCAGTCGAAGGCGGCCTGACATGGCCCACATCGTTGACCGCTGGTACCGCACGGTCGTCGGCCCGGACGGGAAATCCCGCCAGGTACCAAAGCCGGAATGCGGGCAGGGAATGCGCTACCGCGTCCGGTACATCGCCCCGGACGGCAAAGAGAAATCACAGTCGTTCCCCGACAAGAAGAAACGCGAGGCGCAAGCGTTCCTCGCCCAGGTCCAGGCCGACATCCTCAAAGGCACCTACGTCGACCCGGACGCCGGCCGCACCACCTTCAAGCAGTACGCGGATGACTGGCTCGCCGCAGCAACCACCGACGTACTCACCCGCGACCGCATCGAATACGAACTACGGCTCCACGTCTACCCGACCTTCGGAGACCAGCCGATCGCATCCATTCAACCGGCCACGATTCGTAGTTGGGCGCGCAAGCTACAGGAGACCGGGTTGGCGGTGAGTTACCGCCGGGTCCTTTTCACCGACGTGTCGATGATTTTCAACGCGGCGGTTGATGACCGGAAGATCGTGAGCAACCCGTTCGCGGTCAAGAGCATCCGTCGGCCGAAGCTGGCACCTACCAAGGTCGTGCCTTGGTCCGTAGCTCGCTTGGCCGCCTTCCGGGAGAAGGTCCGGTCCCGGTACCGGATAGCGGTGGACCTGGGCGCGGGCTGCGGCCTCAGGCAGGGCGAGATATTCGCTGTCAGCCCAGGGGATCTCGACTCGACCCGCCCGGTTCTGCACGTCACCCGCCAGATCAAGCTCGTGCGCGGTCAACTGATCTTCGCGCCGCCGAAGGGCGGCAAGTCGCGGCAGGTCCCGTTGCCGGGCTCGGTGGCCGGCAGGTTGAAGCGTCACGTCCAGGATTGCCCGCCGGTGGCGGTGACTCTGCCATGGGGAACCTTGACCGGCGAGCTGCGGACCGTCGAGCTGTACCTGACGACGCCGGCCGGGACCGCGTTGAGCCGCTCGATGTTCAACTCCGGCGTCTGGAAGCCCGCGATCCGTGCCACCGGCATCCCTGACGACCGGCACAACGGGATGCACGTGCTCCGGCACACTTACGCCTCGGTGCTCCTGGATGCCGGGGAGAGCATCAAAGCGCTGTCGGCCTACCTGGGTCACGCCGATCCCGGCTTCACCCTGCGGACCTACACCCACCTGTTGCCCACCAGCGAGGACCGAACCCGCCGAGCCATCGACAAGGCGCTCGGCGAGGTCCAGGCGGCCGACGACGAACCGGGAGTCGTTGACGGCCTGGAAACGGCATGATCATGGCTCGGCGGCCCTGTGAGCGGCTAAAAACGCAGGTCAAGCGCCATTCCGGCGCTACTTCCAGCGGAAGTGGACGAAGAGGCGGCCGAAGTTCTTCGAGTCCTTCTCGACCCGGTGGTAGAGCTGCTTGACGTCCTTCTGGTCGAGGAACCGCAGCACCCGCTTCTTCAGCTGGCCGGAGCCCTTGCCGGGGATGATCTCGACGAGGGTGGCCTTCTTCGCCACCGCCTCGTCCATGATCCCGCGCAGCGCGCGGTCGATGTCGTGGCCGGAGTTGAAGATGTCGTGCAGGTCCAGCTTCAGCTTCACGCCGCACCCACCGGCAGGTCAGGTCCCATGGGGTCGATGGTAGGCCGCGCCGCGGCGGCGGACCCGGGCGCGGCTGCGGCGGGCGGCGGAGACAGGTCGGGGCAGCCCTGTCGAGCTGCCCCGTCCATGCGACCACACCCCGGGCTCGTCGCCCGGTCTCCACGTCACCGACCGCCGGCCACCCGGGTCTCGACCCGGCGCAGGGCGGTGCGGTAGTCGTCGTTGCCCGAGTGCATCGCCGCCGCGATGCGCAGGTGCCGCAGCGCGTCGGCGGGCCGGTTCAGCCGCTCCAGCGTCCGGCCCAGCACGTGGTGGGCGTAATGGTCGCTGGGGTCCCGGTCGACCAGTTCCCGCAGCTGCTCCTCGGCCCGGTTGAGCTGGGCCGACTGGAAGTAGGCGCGGGCCAGCAGCTGGCGGACCGCGGCGTTGCCCGGCTCGGCCTCGACGATCGGTTCGAGCAGCCGGGCAGCTCCGGTCGGGTCACCGGCTTCGAAGAACAGGTTCGCCCGCCGGTACTCGGCCAGAAGATCCATCGCACCCACCCCCTCGTGTCACGCCGCCACTGAAGTCGACGCTGGCACAACACCGGCCGGACCGCGACTGTTCCCCGGCCGGCCGCCGTCAGAAAGCGGCGTCGTGCCGGCAGGCGGCTCAGGCGGTGGCGTCGTGCCGGCCGGCGGCCAGCTCCCAGGCGCGGACGCCGCCGACGATGCCAGCGCTGTTCGGCACCACCACCACGTCGTCGCCCATCCGGGCCAGCTGCTCGGGTCGGATCAGCCGCGAGTTGCCGCCGCCGAGGTAGAGCCGGTCCCAGCGGAACACCGGGCGCAGCCCGTCCACCACCTGCCGGATCCGGCGGGACCAGAACGCGTCGCCGAGCCGGCGCCGCTCCGGCTCCCCCACGTACGTGTCGTAGGTGGTGCCCCAGCGCACCGGGGCGTGCGACAGCTCCAGGTGCGGGGCGAGCACCCCGCCGTCGAAGAGCGCGCTGCCCAGCCCGGTGCCCAGGGTCAGCACCAGCTCGCAGCCGGTCCCGGCGACTACCCCGGCGCCGTGCACCTCGGCGTCGTTGAGCACCAGCGCGGGCACCCCGAACGCCTCAGCGAGGGCGGTCCGCGCGTCGTACCCGGACCACTCGGCGAGCAGCTCGGGCAGGACCTTGCTGCGCGGGCCGGACCGGGTGACGTAGTGCGGGGTGGCCACCACCACCCCGTGCCGGATCATGCCGGGCATCCCGACGGTCAGCCGGTCCGCCGCGGGCAGCCGGGCGCCCAGGCCGAGCAGCGTCTTCACGAAGAGCGCGGGCGGCAACGGGTACGGCGTGGGCACCCGCAGCGGCCGCGCCCGCATCGTCCCCGCCTCGTCGAGGACGGACGCCTTGATCCCGCCGCCCCCGCAGTCGATCGCCAGAGTGGTCACCACGCCGAGCAGTGTGCCCGCTCCACCCCCGAACTCCCGCACCGATCTTGCACTTTGTGCCCGACACATGCGGCTTTCGCGCCGAGATGTCCGGGCACAAACTGCAAGATCGCCGAGTGGGGGGCGCGGGAAAGCGGGGATGGGAGGGATGCGGGGCGGGGTAGGGTGGCGGGCTGATGAGCGCGACGATGATCGTCAAGGGGCTGGCCGCGGGGCACGGGGACCGGGCGCTGTTCTCGGGGTTGGACCTGGTGGTCGCGCCCGGGGACGTGGTGGGCCTGGTCGGGGTGAACGGGGCCGGCAAGTCGACGCTGCTGCGTACTCTCGCCGGTCTGCTGCCGGTGGAGGCCGGCAGCGTCACGCTCAGCCCGCCCACCGCGACCGTCGGGCACCTGCCGCAGGAGCCGGAGCGCCGCGCCGGCGAGACGGTCCGCGGCTTCCTGGCCCGGCGCACCGGGGTGACCGGCGCGCAGGCCGCCCTCGACGCGGCGACCGAGGCGCTCAGCGCGGGCGCTCCCGGGGCCGACGACGCCTACGCCGAGGCGCTGGAGCGCTGGCTCGCCCTCGGCGGCGCCGACCTGGACGAGCGCGCTGAGCAGGTGGCCGCCGAACTGTGCCTCGCGGTCGACCTGGAGCACCCGATGACCGGGCTCTCCGGCGGCCAGGCGGCCCGGGCCGGGCTCGCCTCGCTGCTGCTCAGCCGCTACGACGTCTTCCTGCTCGACGAGCCGACCAACGACCTGGACCTGGCCGGACTGGAGCGGCTGGAGCAGTTCGTCACCGGGCTGCGGGCCGGCACCGTGCTGGTCAGCCACGACCGGGAGTTCCTCACCCGCACGGTGACCCGGGTGCTGGAGCTGGACCTGCCGCAGCAGCAGGTCAACCACTTCGGCGGCGGCTACGCGGCCTACCTGGAGGAGCGCGAGGTGGCCCGCCGGCACGCCCGGGCCGACTACGAGGAGTACGCCGAGACCCGCACGGCGCTGGAGGCGCGGGCCCGCACCCAGCGGGCCTGGATGGAGAAGGGCGTCAAGAACGCCCGGCGCAAGGCCACCGACAACGACAAGATCGGCCGGAAGTTCCGGGCCGAGGCGACCGAGAAGCAGGCCGCGAAGGCCAAGCAGACCGAGCGGCTGATCGAGCGGTTGGACGTGGTCGAGGAACCGCGCAAGGAGTGGGAGCTGCGGATGGAGATCGCCGCCGCGCCCCGCGCCGGCGCCGTCGTGGCCACGCTCCGCGATGCGGTGGTACGCCGGGGAGGCTTCACCCTCGGGCCGGTGAACCTCCAGATCGACTGGGCCGACCGGGTCGCGGTGACCGGGGCGAACGGCTCCGGCAAGTCCACCCTGCTGGCCGCCCTGCTCGGCCGGCTGCCGCTGGACTCCGGGCAGGCCAGCCTCGGCCCCGGCGTGGTGGTCGGCGAGGTGGACCAGGCCCGTGGACTGTTCCTCGGCGACGCGCCGCTGATCGACGCGTTCCGAGCCGCCGTACCGGAGCTGTCGCCGGCGGACGCGCGGACCCTGCTGGCCAAGTTCGGCCTACGCGCCGGGCACGTGCTCCGCCCGGCGGCCACGCTTTCGCCGGGCGAGCGGACCCGGGCGGCGCTGGCGCTGTTGCAGGGGCGCGGGGTCAACCTGCTGGTGCTGGACGAGCCGACCAACCACCTCGACCTGCCCGCCATCGAGCAGCTGGAGTCCGCGCTGGCCAGCTACCCCGGCACGCTGCTGCTGGTGACCCACGACCGGCGGATGCTCGCCGCGGTGGCGACCAACCGGCGGCTGCGGGTGGACGCGGGGCGGATCGCCGAGGATTGATCCGTGCCGGCCGGCGGCCGCCGGGGGAGAATGACCCCATGCTCAAGTGGGAGTACGCGCTGCTGGTCCGTCGACGCCAGGCCGCCACCAACGACATCGGCTGGGAGGTCGTCTTCGTCTGGTACGGCCCGGACGGCTCGATGGTCGACGTGACGCTCTACGGCGACACCGCGCTGGCCCACCTGAACCGGGCCGGCGATCAAGGCTGGGAGCTGGTCGCGATGAGCGAGGACCCGTCCCTGCCCGGCAACAACGAGTTGCACCGCTACCACCTCAAGCGGCCCAAGCCGGCCGCCCCGCCGCCCCGACAGCGGATGCGGGTCGGCGGTCGGCAACGCCGCACCGTCACCGGCTGACCCCGCCCCGGACACCCGGGCCCGGCCGGCGGCCTGCGGCCCGCGCCACGGCGGCCCGTGGCCTGGCGGCCCCGCAGCCGTGCGCAACGGCCCTGCCGCCCCTTAGCCCTGCGGCCCTAGCCTGTGGCGACGTCGCGCAGCCCGGCCGAGCGTTCGTGGCTCGGGGCGGTGCGACCTCCGAGCTGCCGCCCGGACGAGGGCGATACCTCAGAGTCATCTTGATGACTCTGAGGTATCAGCGCGACACGGACATGCCCTCCTCCCGGCACCCGGATCGTCCGGCGCCGTCCCGGCACGCCAGCCTCCGTCGCAGCGCGCCAGCCTCCGTCGCAGCGCGCCAGCCTCCGGGTCGCGGTTCCCTCGGACCGGCCCGGTTGGGGTCTGTCCGTCCGCCTCGGATCGCGCCTAGGGCGCCGTGCCCCTATCCCGGACTGGTCGCGGAGAGCGGCGGCCAGGCATACCGGACGTAGATGCGGGTAACGGGCGGCCGGAGGTGGACCGATGGTCGCGATGGCACCGACTCCGCCCTCGGCCGAGCGGCTGCGGGCGGTCGACGGTTTTCTCACCGAGGCGTGGGCGGAGCAGGTCCGGCACGACGACCGGCTGCGTGACCTGGCGGTCGAGGTGCGCTTCGACCGCGGGGTGGCCCATCTCAGCGGCGAGGTCGCCGAGCCCGCCCAGCTGCGCCTGGTCCGGGAGCTGGTCGGCCGGCTGGCCGGGGTGTTCGGCGTCTGGTGCCGGGTGCGGGTCGGCGGTCGGGACCCGGTGGTGGTCGACCTGGGCTGCGGCGCCACCAAGCAGTGGCCGGGCAACCTGGGGCTGGACATCTACCCGGCGCCCGGGGTGGACGCGGTGGCCGACCTCTCCGGATCGCTGCCGCTGGCCGACGCCTCGGTGGACGTGTTCTTCGCGGTGCACATCCTGGAGCACCTGATCGACTTCCTGCCGCTGGTGGACGAGTGCCACCGGGTGCTCCGGCCGGGCGGCGTGCTGCACGTGATGAGCCCGTGGTGGGGCCACGTGAACGCGGTTGCCGACCCGACGCACGTCCGGCTGCTCGACGTACAGACGATCAAGGGGATCTGCCTTCAGCGCCCGCCCGGCACCCCGCGCTGGTACCCGCTGCACGCCGGCTGCGACGGCGCCTCCATCTTCGCCGACCTCACCCCCCTACCCCCCGACGCCGACCCCCCACCCACCACCCACCTCTCCCGCTTCTTCGCCTAACCCAGCCGCCCGGGAGCCCGGCGGCGATCATGAAGTTGTTGACGTGACACGCCGGGCGCAGTGGCAACAACTTCATGATCAACCAGGTGGCCGGCCCGGGGGGAGGGTTAGGGGCCGAGGGTGGATTCTCGGGGGGTCAGGTGGTAGGGGGCGGGAAGTTCTCGTGGTGGGGCGGTGGGGTCGGAGTCGAGGCGGTTGGCGAGGAGTTCGACCGCGAGGCGGGCGATCCGCTCCTTGTCTGGCGCGATGGTGCTGAGCGTGGGGATGGAGAACCGGCCGTCCTCGATGTCGTCGAAGCCGGCCACCGCGACGTCCTCGGGCACCCGCAGGCCGGCCTCGTGCAGGGCGCGCAGGGCGCCGAGCGCGAGGGTGTCGTTGAAGCAGAAGACCGCGTCGGGGCGTACGCCGGAGGCCAGCAGGCCACGCATCGCGGCCGCGCCGTCGGCGCGGTGCCAGGCCGGCGCGGGCGCCACCAGGCGCTCGTCGTAGTCGATGCCGGCGTCGGCGAGCGCGGCGGTGTAGCCGGCGAGCCGGAGCCGGGCGCTGACGCCCTCCGGGGTGCGCTGCGAGCCGATGGCCGCGATCCGGCGGCGGCCGAGCCCGATCAGGTGGGCGGTCATCTCCCGGGCCGCGGCCACGTTGTCGATCACCACGTGGTCGGCCGGGCCGTGGTCGACCCGCTCGCCGAGCAGCACCATCGGGGTGCCGTCGAGGCCGGTGAGGTCCTCGGCGGCGAGCGCCAGCGGGCTGAAGATCAGGCCGTCGATCAGGTGGTCGGTGATCCCCGAGGCGACCACCCGCTCCTGCTCACGCCCGCCGCCGGTCTGGTCGATCAGCACGGTCCAGCCCAGCTCGGCGGCGGCGGTGACCACGTGCCGGGCCAGTTCGGCGAAGTACGGGATGTCCAGCTCCGGCACCGCCAGCGCGATCACGCCGGTGCGCCCCTTGCGCAGGTTGCGGGCGGAGAGGTTGGGCCGGTAGTTCAGCTCGGCTATGGCCTCCTCGACCCGCGCCCGGGTGTCCGGCCGTACGTGGACGTAGCCGTTGACGACGTTCGAGACCGTCTTCACCGACACGCCGGCCCGCTCCGCGACGTCCTTGAGCCTGTGCCGCACTGACTTCCTCCCCGAGTTGCTGACCGCACTTTACCGTGTCACGACCGCATTACAGCCTCTTTACAACGTTGCTTACAACGTTGTAGAAACCAGGGATACCCGGTGACCGCGGTCACTGGGCACCGGCAACAGGAAAGGTGGCACCCCTTGCGGACCGCGCAGCTCACCATCGACCCGGCCTTCGCGATCGGACCGGCCGACCGGCGCCTCTTCGGCTCGTTCGTCGAGCACATGGGCCGGTGTGTCTACGGCGGGGTCTACGAACCCGGGCACCCGAGCGCGGACGCGCGGGGGCTGCGCGGCGACGTGCTGGAGCTGACCCGTGAGCTGGGCGTCTCGGTGGTCCGCTACCCCGGCGGCAACTTCGTCTCCGGCTACCGCTGGGAGGACGGGATCGGCCCGGTCGGCGACCGGCCGCGCCGGCTCGATCTGGCCTGGAAGACCATCGAGACCAACGCCTTCGGCCTGGACGAGTTCATGACCTGGGCCGCCGAGGCCGGCGTCGAGCCGATGATGGCGGTCAACCTGGGCACCCGGGGCGTGCAGGAGGCCTGCGACCTGCTCGAGTACGCCAACCACCCGGGCGGCACCCAGCTGGCCGACCTGCGCCGCAAGCACGGCGCCGAGGAGCCGTACGGGGTGCGGCTCTGGTGCCTCGGCAACGAACTGGACGGCCCGTGGCAGGTCGGCCACAAGACCGCCGACGAGTACGGCCGGCTGGCCGCCGAGACCGCCCGGGCGATGAAGATGATCGACCCGTCGATCAGCCTGGTCGCCTGTGGCAGCTCCAACCGGACCATGCCCACCTTCGCCTCCTGGGAGGCGACCGTGCTGGAGCACACCTACGAGCACGTCGACTACATCTCCGCGCACACCTACTACGACCCGTCCGACGGCGACCGGGCCAGCATCCTCGCCTCCGCCGTCGACATGGACAACTTCATCCGCGAGGTGGTCGCCACCGCCGACCACGTGGCCGCCAAGCAGCGGCACCGGCGCAAGCTCAAGATCTCCTTCGACGAGTGGAACGTCTGGTACCAGTCCCGCCTCCAGGCCGACCTGGACCGGCGCGGCTGGGTGGAGGCCCCCGCGCTGATCGAGGACGACTTCACCGCCGTCGACGCGGTGGTCGTCGGCGACCTGCTGATCACCCTGCTCCGGCACGCCGACCGGGTCGGCGTGGCGTGCCAGGCGCAGCTGGCCAACGTGATCGCCCCGATCCGCACCCGCACCGGCGGGCCGGCCTGGCGACAGAGCATCTTCCACCCGTTCGCGCTGACCGCCCGCTACGCCCGGGGCACCGTGCTGCGCACCGAGCCGGTCTCCCCCAGCTACGAGACCAAGCGGTACGGCGACGTGCCGGTGCTGGACACCGTCGCCGTGCGGGACGAGGAGACCGGCGAGCTGACCGTCTTCGCCGTCAACCGGGACGACACGGACCTGGAACTCCAGCTCGACCTGCGCGGCCTGGCCGGTCTGTCCGTCTCATCCCACCTGAGCCTCGCCGCCGGGGACGACCCGTCGGCGACGAACACCGAGGCCGAGCCCGACCGGGTGACGCCCCGGCAGTTGAACACCCCCACCATCGACGGCGGTCGGTGCTCCGTGCGCCTGCCGGGCGTCTCCTGGAACGTGCTGCGTTTCGCCCCTGCCGGCGCCTGACGTCGGACCAGCCCTGACCAGGCACAATTTCACCCCGTCCCCCAAGGAGAGATACCAGCCATGATGCAGAACGACATGAGCCGGCGGCGGCTGCTCGGCCTCGGGCTCGGGCTCGGCGCCGCGGCCACGCTGACGCTGGCCGGCTGCGGCGACGACGACGCGTCCGGCCCGGCGGCGGGCAACGGCGGCAAGGACTACACCGGTCCAAAGGTCGACCTGAAGCTCTGGAACGGCTTCACCGGCGGCGACGGCGACATCTTCAAGGCCCTGGTGAACCAGTTCAACACCGAGCACCAGAACATCGCCGTGTCGATCGCCACCTACCAGTGGGACGACTACTACAACAAGCTGCCCGGCGCCGCCTCCAGCGGCAACGGCCCGGACATCGCCGTCATGCACATGGACCAGCTCGCCACCTTCGCCGCCCGCGGCGTGATCACCGAGCTGGACGACGTGGCCAAGACCCTGGAGCTCTCCGAGGGCGACTTCGCCCCCACCGTCTGGCAGGGCGGCCTCTACAACAACAAGCGGTACGGCATCCCGCTGGACATGCACCCGCTCGGCTTCTACTACAACAAGGGGGTCATGCAGAAGGCCGGGTTGGACCCGAACAAGCCGCCGACGACGAAGGATGAGTACACCGCCGCATTGACCGAGCTGAAGAAGTCCGGCGTGCAGGGCTTCTGGGTCAGCCCGTTCCAGTTCACCGGCGGCATGACCTTCTACTCGCTGGTCCACCAGTGGGGCGGCAGCGTGTTCGACGCCGAGGCCACCAAGGCGGTCTTCAACTCCGACCAGGCCGTCGAGGCGTGCACCTGGCTGGTCGACCTGATCAAGCAGGGCCACTCCCCGGCCAACGTCGGCCAGGATGCCGACTACCTGGCGTTCAAGAGCGGCAAGAACGCCTTCAACTGGAACGGCATCTGGCAGATCAACGACCTGAAGAAGAGCCCGGAGATCCAGTGGGGTGTCGCGCCCCTGCCGCAGATCGGCAGCAAGCCGGCGGCCTGGGCCAACTCGCACAACTTCACCATCGTCAAGCAGCGGGCCAACGACGCCAACAAGGTCTCCGCGGCGAAGGTCTTCATCAACTGGCTCAGCCAGCACTCCCTCGACTGGGCCAAGGGCGGCCAGGTGCCGGCCCGCAAGACGGTCCGGGACAGCGCCGAGTTCAAGGCGCTCACCGAGGTCAACGCGCTCGCCCCGGAGCTGGAGTACGCGGCCTTCCCGCCGGCGGCCCCGGGCCTCGGCGAGGTCATGACCACCTTCTACAACTCCTTCAACGAGGCCGCGCTGGGCAAGAAGTCGCCCAAGCAGGCGCTGGACGACGGGGCGGCCAAGGCCAACAAGCAGCTCGAGGACAACCGCAAGAAGTACGGGAGCTGATTCCCCGTGGCGGACGTGATCGAGGTCGGGGCGGCGCGTGGTGACGCGCCGCCCCCGGCGGCCGGCACCGCCCGCCGGGGCGCCTCGGCGCGCCGGACCGGTCGGCTGACGCCGTACCTCTTCCTCGCCCCGTACCTCGTGCTGTTCGGGGTCTTCGGCCTGCTGCCGATCCTGCTCGGCGTCTGGCTCAGCGTGCACCAGTGGGACTTCCAGCTGCCCAACCGGCCCTTCGTCGGGCTGGACAACTACCAGGAGCTCTTCTCCAGCGACTCGGCCGTCTACGGCGACTGGTGGCAGAGCGTACGGGCCACGGCGATCTTCACCGTGTTCTCGGTGCCGCTGCTGGTGGTGGTCCCGCTCGGGCTGGCGCTGCTGCTGAACCGCTCGTTCCCCGGCCGGACCTTCTTCCGGGCGGTCTACTTCGCGCCGTACGTGCTCGGCGTGGCGGTGATCGGCCTGCTCTGGCGGTTCCTGCTCGACGCCAATCTGGGCCTGGTCAACCGGCTGCTCGGCGCGGTCGGCCTGCCCTCGGACACCCCGTGGGTGACGGACGTGCCGTGGGCCTGGGTCTCGCTGGTCGGGGTCACCGTCTGGTGGACCTCCGGCTTCAACGCGGTGATCTACCTGGCCGGCCTGCAGGACATCCCGGCCGAGCTGTACGAGGCGGCGAAGGTGGACGGCGCCAGCGCCTGGGAACGGTTCCGGCACGTCACCCTCCCCGGGCTGCGTCCGGTGCTGCTCTTCGTGATCACCACGACCGTGCTCGCCTCGGCGAACGTGTTCGGCCAGTCGTTCCTGATCACCCAGGGCGCGCCGGGCACCGAGACCCGCACGGTGGTGTGGTTCATCGTCGAGGAGGGGCTGCGGGACAACGACGCCGGCCGGGCCGCCGCGATGAGCATCGTGTTCGCCCTGATGCTGGCGGTGGTGAGCATCGCCAACTTCCGCCTCTTCCGCTACCGGGAAGACTGAGGGGACCGCCATGACGACGCCCATCCGCACCGCCGTCGACCGGCGCGCCGGCGCCACCCGCGCCCCGGGCACCGCGCTGCGACACGGCGCTCTCTACGCCACCCTGGTGGCGCTCGCCCTGGTCTTCCTGACCCCGCTGGTGTGGATGGTCATCACCTCGCTGAAGACCTACACCGGCGCCCAGCAGATCCCGCCCACCTGGCTGCCCGATCCGGTCTCCGGGTACGGCTACGAGCAGATCGTGAACAACTCGGCGAACCCGGTGCTGCGCTGGTTCCTCAACAGCATGCTGGCCGCCACGCTGCACGCGCTGCTGGTGCTGGTGACCGCCTCGATGGCCGCGTACGCCCTGGCCCGGATGCGGTTCCGCGGCCGGGGGGTGAGCTTCGCGCTGATCGTCGGGACGCTGTTCATCCCGCCGACCTCGCTGATCATCCCGAACTTCCTGATCGTCGACACGCTGGACTGGATCGACACCCTCACCGTGGTGATCGTGCCGGGTGCGGCGAGCGCGTTCGGGGTGTTCTTCCTGCGGCAGTTCTTCCTCTCCCTGCCCCGGGAACTGGAGGAGGCCGCGGTGCTGGACGGCGCCAACCAGTGGCAGATCTTCGTCCGGGTGGTGCTGCCACTGTCCAAGCCGGCGCTGGCCACCCTGGCGGTGCTGTCGTTCCTGACCAACTGGAACGACTTCCTCTGGCCGATCTTCGTGCTGTTCAGCCCCGAGAAGCTCACCCTGCCGCCGGGCCTGGGCCTGCTCCAGGGCGCCTACGTGACCGACTACCCGGTGATCATGGCGGGTGCGGTGCTGGCCAGTGTGCCGGTGCTGATCCTCTTCGTGTTCGCCCAGCGGCACATTATCCAGGGTGTGTCCCGCAGCGGCCTGAAGGGATGACCGCCCGCTGGCGCGGCGCGGCGGCGGCGTTCGCCGCCGCCGCGCTGCTCGCCGCCGGCTGCGGCGGCGGCGGCGATCCGAGACCCACGACCACCGGGAGCGACCCGAGCATGTTCACCAACCCGGTCGTACGCACCGACGCGCCCGACCCGCAGGCGATCCAGGTGGGCGACACCTGGTACCTGTTCCATACCAACGCCGGCGGCCGGAACGTCCCGGTGCTCAGCTCGCCCGACCTGGTGGACTGGACTCCGGTCGGCGACGCGCTGCCCGAGCTGCCCGGCTGGGCGGACGCCGGAAAGACCTGGGCACCGGAGGCGATCCAACTCGCTCCGGACCGGTTCCTGCTCTACTACACGGTGGCCGGGCGCGAGTTGGGCCGGCAGTGCGTCGGGCGGGCGGTCGCCAGCACGCCGCAGGGGCCGTACCGGGACGACTCGACCGGGCCGCTGATCTGCCAGGCGGAGCTGGGCGGTTCGATCGACGCGAGCCCGTTCCGGGACACCGACGGCAGCCTGTGGCTGCTGTGGAAGAACGACGGCAACGCCATCGGGGTGGACACCTGGCTCTGGTCGCAGCGCCTCTCCGACGACGGGCTGAGCCTGGTCGGCGAGCCGACCAGGCTGCTCAAGCAGACCGAGCCGTGGGAGGGCACCCTGATCGAGGGCCCGTTCCTCCACCGCCAGGACGACCGGCTGTTCCTCTTCTTCGCCGCCAACGCCTACGACCGGGCCGAGTACGCCGAGGGCTACGCGGTCTGCGAGTCACCCACCGGCCCCTGCGTGAAGGCCGCGGAGAACCCGATCCTGAAGACCAACGAGGTGGCCTCCGGCCCCGGGCACGCCTCGATGGTGGTCAAGGACGGCCGCACCTGGCTGCTGTACCACGCCTGGCCGCCCGGCCAGGAGGGCAGCATCGACCCCGGCCGCCAGGTCTGGCTCGACGAGATCACCTGGCCCAACGGCAAGCCCCAGGTCAACGGCCCCACCGCCGAGCCACAGCAGAAGCCCTGACCAGAGACCCGCAAGGCAGGCCGGCCAGCAGGCAGAGCAGCTTGAAGGCAGGCCGGTCGGAAAGCAGAGCAGCCAGCAGGCAGGCCGGTCAGAAGGCAGAGCAGTCAGCAGAGAAACCGACAGCGCGGCACCTGACCCGATCGGGCGCCGCGCTGTCGCGTACACCAAAGGAAAGCTGACGCCAAGAGAAGCGTGACCACCCCGGGGCGGCCGACCACCGCAGGGTTTCCGGGGAGCCCGGCCCGCGGAGGGATCAAGCCTGACCGCCCGGAGCGGGCCGGGCTCCCCGGAAACCCCCACCAGAGATCACACGGGAGCACGCTCGGGTTCCGGCGAGGACGAAAGACGGGCCAGACGGTTCCGCCGGTACCCGTACCCGAAGTAGATGACCGCACCGAGCAGCATCCAGGCGCCGAACCGCAGCCAGGTCTCCACCGACAGGTTGAGCATCAGGTAGAGGCAGGCCAGCGCCGAGACGATCGGCAGCACCGGGGAGAACGGCACGGTGAACGGCCGGTCCAGGTCCGGGCGCTTGCGGCGCAGCACCGGCACCGCGATCGACACCAGCACGAACGCGCAGAGCGCGCCGATGCTGACCAGGTCGGCCAGCGCGGACAGCGGCAGGAAGCCGGCCAGCAGCGCGACGGCGACGGTCATGATGGCCGAGATCCGGTACGGGGTGCCCCAGCGCGGGTGCACCTTGGCGATCGACGGCGGGATCAGCCCGTCCCGGCTGATGGCGAAGCCGATCCGGCCCATCGCCACCAGGTCGACCAGGATGACGCTGGTCAGGCCGGCGACCGCGGCGATGGAGACGAGCACCGCGGCCCAGCCGGCGCCGACCGACTCGAACGCCGCGGCGATCGGCGCGCCCCGGTCGATCTCGGTGTACGGCAGCATGCCGACCACCACCAGCGAGACGCCGATGTAGAGCACGGTGGAGACCAGCAGCGTGCCGAGCAGCCCGAGGGTCAGGTCCCGGCGCGGCCGGCGGGTCTCCTCGCCCAGGTTGGCCACCGCCTCGAAGCCGGTGTACGCGAAGAAGACCACCGCAGCGGCGCTGAGCACGCCGACGAACCCGAAGATCGACGGCTCCAGCCCGAACAGCGCCTGGGTGACCGGCTGCTTGATGCCGTCCTCGCCACCGCCGGCGGGCTCGGCCGGCGGGATGAACGGGGTCAGGTTGGCGGCCTTGACGAAGAACGCCCCGGCGAGCACCACGAAGACGCAGATGCCCACCTTGACCAGCACCAGCAGGTTGGTCACCCGGGCGGACTCCCGGATGCCGACGATGGCCACCACGCCGAGCAGCAGCACGATCGCGATCGCGCCGAGGTTGACCACGCTGCCGTCCTCGGCGAACCAGGCCGCGGGCAGGTCGAACAGTTCGGCGAGGTAACCGGACCAGCCGCGGGCCACCACCGCCGCGCCGAGCGCGAACTCCAGCAGCAGGTCCCAGCCGATGATCCAGGCGACGATCTCGCCCATCGTCGCGTACGCGTAGGTGTAGGCGCTGCCGGCGGCCGGCACGCTGGAGGCCAGTTCGGCGTAGCAGAGCGCGGCGAGCAGCGCGACCACGCCGGCGATGGCGAAGGAGATCACCACGCCGGGGCCGGCGCTGTCCCGGGCCTCGATGCCGGTGAGGGTGAAGATCCCGGTGCCGATGACGATGCCGATGCCGAAGCCGGTCAGGTCGACCGCGCCGAGCCGCCGTTTCAGCCCGGGTCCGCCGTCGCCGCCGTCGGCCGCGCTCTGCGCCTGCACGTCCTTGATCGGTTTGGTACGCAGCACGGACACGCGGTCACCCCTCCCACCGTGCCGACCACCACGGTGGCGGCCGGTGACCGCCGTCGGTACCCAGAGCGGATCCCCGCCAACCGCCATCCATCGGGCCAACCCGGTCAGCACGCCAGGTGTGCGCCCGATCACAGGCAGGAACGTGACGTCCCGGCGCAGACGGGCGCCTATCCGACGGACGGACCGTTCCGGCGTGGACCCCTTGCGCCCGGCATGCCTGGTGTGAAAATTTTCTACCAGCGGCAGATAGCCGACGGCGAATCTTGCCGAGGGCCGCCGCGACCAAACCTGCCACGGGATTCCCGACGAAGGGACACACCGCATGAAGGCAACTCGGCTCGGAGCCGCCGGGCTGACCGCGGCACTGCTCGGCGCGCTCGTCGCCGGCACCCCCGCGCACGCCACCGAAGCGGCGGCGACCGACGTCTCCGCCACCACCACCTGCGTCACCGACCCGGCCACGCCCAAGCGGCAGTTCCGGGCCATGTGGATCGCTTCCGTCACCAACATCGACTGGCCCACCAAGGCGTCCTGGACCGCACCGGACCAGATCGCCGCGCAGAAGGCCGAATACCTGGGCTGGCTGGACCTGGCCGAGCGGCTGAACCACAACGCCGTCGTGGTCCAGGTCCGCCCGACCGCCGACGCGTTCTGGCCGTCGCCGCACGAGCCCTGGTCGGAGTACCTGACCGGGGTACGCGGCAAGGACCCGGGCTGGGACCCGCTGGCCTTCGTCGTCGCCGAGGCGCACAAGCGGAACCTGGAGTTCCACGCCTGGTTCAACCCGTACCGCGTCTCCATGCCGGCCCCGAGCGGCGCCGGCGCGGACATCAACCAGCTCGCCCCGAACCACCCGGCGCGGGAGCACCCGGAGTGGACCTTCGCGTACCCGCCGGCCGGCGTCGCCGGCAGCCGGCTCTACTACAACCCCGGCATCCCCGAGGTCCGCGAGTTCGTACAGACCGCGATGATGGACGCGGTCAAGCGGTACGACATCGACGGCGTGCACTTCGACGACTACTTCTACCCGTACCCGAGCGGCACCCACCAGGTGCCCGACGACGCGACGTTCGCGGCGTACAACCGCGGCTTCACCAACAAGGCGGACTGGCGGCGGGACAACATCAACCTGCTGGTCCAGGAGATGAACGCCAAGATCAAGGCCGAGAAGCCGTGGGTGAAGTTCGGCGTCAGCCCGTTCGGCATCTGGCGTAACAAGTCCGCCGACCCGCTCGGCTCGGACACCACCGGCAGCCAGTCGTACGACATCATCTCCGCCGACACCCGCAAGTGGGTCAAGGAGGAGTGGATCGACTACGTGGTGCCGCAGCTGTACTGGTACATCGGCCAGTACCCGGCCGCCGACTACGCCCGGCTGGTGCCGTGGTGGGCCGACGTGGTGAAGGGCACCCGGGTGCAGCTCTACATCGGACAGGCCGACTACAAGAGCGGTGACCCGGTGTACGGCTCGTTCTGGATGAACCCGCAGGAGCTGTCCAACCACCTGACGTTGAACCGGGAGCACCCCGAGGTGCTGGGCAACGTGCACTTCTCCGCGGTCCAGGTCCGGGCGAACCGGCTCGGCGCCACCGACATCTACGCCGCCGAGCACTACTCCCGCCCGGCGCTGATCCCGACCATGTCGCACCTGCCGGCCAAGCCGCTGCTCATGCCGGTGGTCACCGGGTCGGCCCGGGAGGACGCCGGGGTCCGGCTGCGCTGGCGGCAGCCGGCCGACGGGATGGGCCCGCTCGGCACCGCCACCTCGTACGCGATCTACCGCTTCGACGGCCTCGACCTGGCCGGCAAGTGCGACGTCGCGGACGCCGCGCACCTGGTGGACACCGTCCGGGCCACCCCCGGCGCGGTGCAGTCCTGGGTGGACACCACTGCCGAGCCGGGCAAGCGCTACACGTACTACGTGACCGCGCTCGACCGGCTGGCGAACGAGAGCCCGCTCAGCCCGCCGCACGTCGTACGCTGACCCACCCACCGAATGCCCCGGGCGTCACCCGACGCCCGGGGCATTCGTCTGTTTCAACTGATGTCACCAATAGTTCGCAGCGATACAAGATCCGGGGCGGACGCTTCATCGACACTAATCGACACCCGGTAACCCGCCGGTAACACGAGTTCCGCACACCCTCGCGGAGGTCCGTCATGCCCCGTCGTCTCGCCACCCTCCTCGCCTCGGGCGCACTCGGTCTGCTGGTCGCGCTCGGCATCGCCAGCCCGGCCGCCGCCGTCACGCCGCAGCAGAAGCTCTCCGTCCTGTCCAGCTGGACCCAGACCAGCGCCACCAGCTACAACTCCTGGAACGCCGCCCGGCTGAACAAGAGCGCCTGGGCCGAGTACGCGTTCGACTGGTCCACCGACTACTGCTCGTCCAGCCCGGACAACCCGCTCGGGTTCACCTTCAACCTCTCCTGCTACCGGCACGACTTCGGGTACCGCAACTACAAGGCGATGGGCCAGTTCCCGGCCAACAAGTCCCGCCTGGACAGCGCCTTCTACGAGGACCTGAAGCGGGTCTGCGCCAGGTACAACTCGGTCGTCCGGCCCGCCTGCTACAGCCTGGCCTGGACCTACTACCAGGCGGTCAGCATCTTCGGCTCGGTCGCCGCCGTCCAGCAGGCCGACATCGACCGCGCCGCCCGAATGAAGGCCGACGCCGAACGCCGCGCCGCCGCCCGCTCCTGACCCGGTGGCCCCCCGGTGATACCCCGTGATCAAGGGGTTCACGTCAGATCCGGGCCGGATCCTGACGCGAACCCCTTGATCAACTGTGTCGTGGGGTGGGGCGGGGCGGGCGGGTCAGGCGTGTTCGGTGTGCGGGGTGGGGTGGCGATGGGGGTCGGCCGGTGGGCGGCGGGGGGACGGGGTCGGCGCGCCGGTGGTGAACCGGATCGAGTCCGCCGCCAGGTCGGGGTGCTCCACGCCGAGCGCGAGCGCCGCCGCCTCCTCCAGGCCCAGTTCGGCCCCCTCGCCGTACGCGTCGTCGAAGGCCGCGTCGCCCAGTTCCCCGCGCAGCTGCGCCTGCCGCTCCGCCCAGTACGGCCCGTAGATGCCCGGGGTGGCGCGCAGGCTCGCCCGGGTGGCCTGGGCCGCACCGAAGAGCCGGGCCGCGGTCAGCGACTCGCCACCTGCGGCGCACCGCACCGCCACCGCGTTCAGCGTGTCGCAGGCCCGGCCGTGGAAGCCGTGGCTCATCCGGGACCGGAGCGCCACCAGCAGGTGCTCGTGCGCCGCGACCAGGTCACCCCGGGCCAGGGCGACCATGCCGAGCAGCATGTCCACCGAGCGCCGGCCCCGCTCCACCGGGCGGGCCGCCTCGACCGGGCGGACGGCACCGAGCAGCTCCGCCGCCTCGTCCAGCGCGCCCCGCCGCCAGAGCAGCTCGGCCAACCCGAACACGGCGAACAGCGCGTCGCCCAGCACGTCCTGGCCGTGTGCCCACTCGATGACCTCCCGGCAAACCCGCTCGGCCTCGACGAACTGTCCCATGTCGACCAGTGGGGCGGCCCGGCCGGCGAGCACCCGGGCCAGCAGGCCGGCGTCGCCGGCCTGCCGGGCCGCCGCCTCGGCCCGTTGCGAGAAGCGCAGCTCCTCGGCGAACTCGCCGTCCGCGCCGGCATGCAGCGAGTGCATGTGGTATGCCGCCGCCAGCTCGTCCTCCGGGATCGCCTCGCCGGTCTCCGCGATCCGGCCGTAGAGCCGGAACAGCCAGAGCCGCCCCTCCCGGGCCAGGCCCCGCTCCCGCCACCACTGGTCCAGCCCACCGGCCAGCCGCAGGCCGGCCCGGGCGCTGCCACCGGTGGTGCACCAGCGCAGCGCGGCGCGCAGCTCTCCGGCGAGCGGATCGAGGGCGTACAGGGACAGGGTGACCGGCCGGCCGTCCGGGCCCAGGTGGGCCCGTTCCAGCGCGTGCGTCGACCAGGCCACGTGCCGGTCCCGGGCGGCCTGTTCCTCGCCGGCCTCGGCCAGCCGCCGCGCCGCGTACGCCCGGATCGGGTCGAGCATCCGGTAGGTGCTGCCCGCCGCGTGCGGCTCGGCCAGCACCATCGACTTGTCCACCAGCACCGAGAGCGGGTCGAGCGGGTCGTCGCCGAGCAGCCACTCCACGGTGGCCAGGTCCACCGGGCCGGCGAAGACCGCCAGCCAGCGCAGCAGCCGGGCCGCCCGCGGCCCCAGCGTCCGGTACGACCAGGTGACCGTCGCCTGCATGGTGAGGTGCCGCTCGGTGGCCGACCGCTGCACCGCCCGGCTGGCCGGGGTGGGCGGCGTGGCGCCGGCCGCCGCCGCGACCAGGTCCACCGTGTCCTGCTGGTTGCCCGTCCAGCCGCGCTCCACCGGAGGCGGCTCCGGGTCGTCCCGGCCGGCGTCGAGGGTGCCGAGCACGTCGTCGAGGCGCTCGGCGAGCTGCCCCACCGAGAGCACCCGCAGCCGGGCGGCGGCCAGCTCGATGGCGAGCGGCAGGCCGTCCAACCGCTGCACCACCCGGCGCAGGTCGGCCGATTCGGCCGGGTCTGGCTGCCGGCCGCCACGGGCCGCCGCGGTCCGGTCCAGCAGCAGCGCCACCGCGTCGCTCTCCGCGCCGTCGGCCGGCGGGTCGACCGAGAGCGGCGGGATCCGCCAGACCACCTCGCCGGGCAGGCCGAACGACTCCCGGCTGGTCGCCAGCACCCGCACGCCCACCCCGCCGGCGAGCAGCCGGGAGATCACGTCGGCCGAGGCGGCCGGCTGGGCGTCGCAGGTGTCCAGCACGACCAGCGTCCGGCGGGCGGCGGCGTACTCGACCAGGGTTTCCACCATGGGCCGGCCGGGCTCCGGGCGCAGCCCGAGCACGGCGGCGATCGCGAACGCCACCAGCCCGTACGCGCCGGCCAGCGGCAACGGCACCAGCAGCGCCCTCTACGACGTGCGCGGCGTGATCACCCAGCTGACCCTGGCCCGGGACTCCTCCGGGCGGGACCAGCGCGGCTTCTTCCTGCAGAGCCGGGCGGACGCCACCGACGGCGACCCGACCAGCTCCGACGGCATCTTCGTGTTCATGGGCTCGTTCACCTCGCTGATCGGCGGCTACGTGCCGACCGTCGGCGACGAGGTGGTGCTCCGCGCCCGGGTGTCGGAGTACTTCACCATGACCCAGCTCTCCAGCGCCTCGCTGGTCCGCCGGATCGTCTCCGGGGTCGACGTGGACACGGCCGTCGCGGTCACCGACGCGGTGCCCCCGGCCGACCTGGCCGCGGCGGGCCGGTTCTGGGAGCGGCACGAGGGCGCCCGGCTGCGGGTACGCGCCGGCAGCGGTGCGGTGAGCGGGCGGGACGTCTTCGCCTCCACCGCCGACGCCGAGCTGTGGGTGGTCGACCGGGACGACCCGCTGCTCGACCGCGCCGACCCGTACGCCCGCCGGGTGTTCCGCGACGCGCACCCGCTGGACAACGACCCCACCCGCGGCTTCGACGACGGCAACGGGCAGCGGATCATGCTGGGCAGCATGGGCGTGAAGGGCGCCACCGGGGACAGCGGCGCGCTGCTGCCGCCGGCGCACACCTTCGACACGCTGAGCGCCGACGCGGTCGGTGGCCTCTACTACTCCTTCGAGAAGTACGGCGTGCAGGTCGAGCGGGCCGAGTTCGCCGCGGGCACCGACCCGTCGACGAACCACCCGCCGCAGCCGGCCAACCGGTCGGAGGAGGTCGCCGTCGCGACCTACAACGTGGAGAACCTGTACGACTTCCGGGACGACCCGTTCGACGGCTGCGACTTCGCCGGCAACGCGGGGTGCACCGGGGTCAGCCCGCCGTTCGACTACGTGCCGGGCAGCGAGCAGGAGTACCGCGACCAGCTCGCCGCGCTCGCCGACCAGATCACCACCGACCTGCACAGCCCGGACCTGATCCTCGTGCAGGAGGCCGAGGACCAGGACATCTGCGCCGTCGCCGACGGGCAGCTGAGCTGCGGCAGCACCAACAACACCGACGGCGCGCCGGACAGCCTGCAGGACCTGGCGCTGACCATCGCGGCGGCCGGCGGTCCCGCCTACGCCGCCGCGTACGACCGGACGGGCGCGGACGGCCGGGGCATCACCGCCGCCTTCCTCTACCGCACGGACCGGGTGTCGCTGGCCGAGGCCACCGCGGCCGACCCGCTGCTGGGCTCGGCGCCGACCGTGCAGTACCGCGCGCCGGGGCTGGCCAGCAACGCGGACGTGCAGAACCCGAAGGCGCTCAACGCGGTGCTGCCCGCCGACGTGGACACCTCGACCGGCCGGGACGGCAACAACGTCTTCACCCGCGCCCCGCAGCTCGGCAAGTTCACCGTGGCCGCGGCGCCCGGTTCGGCCGAGCGGTTCACCCTCTGGGCGGCCAGCAACCACTACTCGTCGGGCCCGGACAGCCGGGTCGGGCAGCGGCGGGAGCAGGCCGCGTACGGTGCCGCCATCGTCGCCGCGATCGAGGCGGCGGACCCGCACGCCCGGGTGGTGTACGGCGGGGACCTGAACGTCTTCCCCCGCCCCGACGACCCGATCGCCACCGCCGACCGGCCGACCCCGTCGGACCAGCTCGCCCCGCTCTACGACGCGGGTCTGCGCAACCTCTGGGAGGACCTGCTCGCCGACGTGCCGTCGTCGGCCTACTCGTACAGCTTCGAGGGGCAGGCGCAGACGCTGGACCACCTCTTCGTCAACGAGGCGCTGCACCGGGACCTGGTGCAGATGCGGGCCGCGCACATCAACGCCGACTGGCCGGCGGCGCACGCCGGTGACGGCACCCGCGGTTCCAGCGACCACGACCCGCAGGTGGCCCGGTTCCGCTCCCGGGCCACGCTGAGCGTCGGCGACGTGACGGTGGCCGAGGGCGACAAGGGCACCACCCCGCTCACCTTCACCGTCACCGTCTCCCGGCCGCTCTCCCAGCCGGTGCTGCTCTGCGCCGCGACCATCGGCCTCACCGCCCGGTCCGGCCAGGACTACGACCCGTACGTCGGCTGCCGCACGCTGGCCGCCGGGCAGACCTCGCTGGCCTTCCCGGTGACCGTACGCGGCGACCGGAAGGCGGAGCCGGACGAGAAGCTCACCCTGGTGGTGGCCGGCGTGCCGGGGCTGCGCCTGGCCGACCCGATCGCCACCGGCACCATCTCGAACGACGACTGACCCGGTCGGATCGGCAGACGACGGCCCGTCGGCCAGGCTCGCGCCTGGCCGACGGGCCGTCGGTCATCTGGCCACCGACGGTGCGGCAGGGCCGGGAACGAAACGGCGGGCACGAGCCGGGAACGGATCCGCGGCGCCGGACGTGTACCTGGCATGGGTAGGAACGTGGCACCGCCGGCGCGACCACCGGACGATCTCGTTCCCGCGCGACCGGAGCCCGAACCGGACCTGCCCTTCGAGCCGTTCTACCGGGCACACGTCGACCGGGTCCACCGCGCGCTGGCGCTGGCCACCAGGGACGACGGGCTGGCCCGGGAGGCGGCCGACGAGGCGATGGCGCGGGCGTACGCGCGGTGGGACCAGGTGCGCCGGCTCGACAACCCGGCGGGTTGGGTGTTCCGGGTCGGGCTGAACTGGGCCACCTCCTGGTGGCGCAAGGTACGCCGGGAGCGGCCGCCGGCCGCCGACGAACGGCACCCGTCCCAGGCCGGACCCGACCCGGCGGCGCTGGCCGCCCGGTCGGCCCTGGACGGACTGCCCACCGCGCAGCGCACCGTGATCGTCTGTCGGATCCTGCTCGACCTCTCCACCGCCGAGACGGCCACCGTGCTCGACCTGACCGAGGGCACGGTGAAGAGCAGACTGTCCCGCGGGCTCGCCGGGCTGCGCGCCGCGCTGGCCGAGAAGGAGTGACCATGCCCGCCGTACCGGAGGACTTGATCGAGGCGGTGCACCGGGCCGCGCAGACGACCCCGCCCCACGCTGCCGACCTCGCGAACGTGCACCGCCGCCGGCGCGCCCGACGCCGCCGGCGGGCGGCCGCCACGGCCGGCGGACTCGCGGCACTGGTGGCGCTCACCGGTGGCGCTCTCCCGATGCTGGCCGATGCCCGGTCCGCACCCGCGCCGGCGACGCCGTCGCGAACCTCCGCGGCCCCCGCCACCAGCCCACCGGCGACTCCAGTCGTCCCCGCCGCCATACCGGCCCAGCGGCTGCTGATCGACATGGCCGGTGCGACCTGGCGCGGCGACAACGGCACCGGGCCGGACGCCGGCCTCCCCGGAGTCGCGGCGGTCGAGGTACTGCCCGACGGGACGGTGCGACGGCACCGGGTACCCGACGGGTGGGAGCAGACCGTCGCGTCGGCCGACGGACGGCTGATCGGCCTGCAGCTCACGGATCTGCGGCCGGGGGTGCACCGGCGGGACGGCCCCGACGTCGAAGGGCTGTCGGTCAAGCTCGTGGTGCTGGGACCCGACGACAGCGTGCAGACGGCGCGCGAGATCCGGGTCAGGGGCGCCGGGGTGGAACTGCTCGGCACCGATGGGACGGTCGCCTACCTGGCCCGGGACGGTGGCCTCGTGGCGCACGACCTGGCCACGGGCCGGGAGGAGATGTTGCTCCGCTCGTCGACCGCCGGCGTCGACCTGTTGGCAGCCAGCCGGACCGATCTGGGGCCCGACCATCTGGTCGAGCAGCGGACCGACGACGGCTGCCACACGGACGTACGCCGACTGACCGACGGGAAGCGGATCGCCCGACTCACGCTCGACGGTCTCTGCGAGAACGGTCTCCGGCTGTCGCCGAACGGCCGTCTGGTCGCCGTCCCGTACCAGCGCCTCCCCGACCGGGTGGGCGATCGCGAGCAGCGGCTCGCCGTCTTCGACGTCGCCACCGGGACGCTCCGTACCGACCGGCCGGTCGGGATGTCGCACCGGGCCTCCGCGGCGGGCAGGATCCAGGGAGTCGCCTGGGCCGACGAGACGACGGTACGGGTCGCCTGGACGGCCCGACCGGAGGGTGCGCGGGTCGATTCGGTGGACGTGGTGACCGTCGCCGTACGGTAACGCGTTGGCCACCGTCACTGGTGTAGCGGAGCCGACGAGAGATCTTGGTGGCGAACGGCGCCTCCTGGGCAATTCGCCACCAAGATCTGCTCGTGTTTCCAGCCTCGGGTCAGTAGCGCTGGCGGAGCAGCTGGGCGGCCTCGACCGCCCAGTAGGTGAGGATGATCTGCGCGCCGGCCCGGCGGATCGAGGTGAGCGTCTCCAGCATCACCCGCTCCCGGTCGACCCAGCCGTTCGCGGCGGCCGCCTCGACCATCGCGTACTCGCCGGAGACCTGGTAGGCGGCGACCGGGACGTCGACCGCCGCGCGGACCGCGGACACCACGTCGAGGTAGGGCAGCGCCGGCTTGACCATCACCAGGTCGGCGCCCTCGGCGACGTCCAGCGCCACCTCGCGCAGCGACTCCCGCAGGTTCGCCGGGTCCTGCTGGTAGGTGCGCCGGTCGCCCTCCAGCGCCGACTCCACCGCGTCCCGGAACGGGCCGTAGAACGCCGAGGCGTACTTCACCGCGTACGCCAGCACGGCGACGTCGGTGTGGCCGGCGGCGTCGAGCGCCTTGCGGACCACCCCGACCTGGCCGTCCATCATCCCGGACGGCCCGACCACGCCGACCCCGGCGGCGGCCTGGGCCACCGCCATCTCGGCGTACGCCGCCAGGGTGGCGTCGTTGTCCACCTCGCCGTCCGGGGTGAGCAGGCCGCAGTGCCCGTGCGAGGTGAACTCGTCCAGGCAGAGGTCGCTCATCACCACGGTGGCGTCGCCCACCTCGGAGACCACGTCCCGGATGGCCACGTTGAGGATGCCGTTCGGGTCGATGCCGCCGGAGCCCTCCGGGTCCCGCTGGGCCGGCACCCCGAACAGCATGATCCCGCCGACCCCGGCCTGGACCGCCTCGACCGCGGCCTTGCGCAGCGAGTCCCGGGAGTGCTGGAGCACCCCCGGGAGCGAGGCGATCGCCCGCGGCTCGGTCAGCCCCTCCTTGACGAACATCGGCACGACCAGCTCGGCCGGGTCGACGCGGGTCTCGGAGACCAGCCGCCGCAGCGCCGCGGTGCGGCGCAGCCGGCGGGGCCGGATCTCGGGGTACGACATGCGGGCCTCCTGCTGCGACTAGCGGAAGCGGAGGGCGGTCGGCCCCTGCACCTTCGAGCCCCGGCGCTGCTTCGCCGGCATGGCGGCGAGCTTCTCGCGCAGCTCGACGGCGTAGGCGGCGAGCGCCTCCACCAGGTCGGGCACCGAGGCGTGCGGCGGCTGGACGTCGACCCGCAGGCCGAACTCCGTCGCGGTCTCCGCCGTCTTGGGCCCGATCACGGCAACAACGGTACGCGCGTGCGGCTTCCCGGCGATGCCGACCAGGTTCCGGACGGTCGAGGACGAGGTGAAGAGCACCGCGTCGAAGCCACCCGACTTGATCGCGTCGCGGATCTCGGCCGGCGGCGGGGCGGCCCGCACGGTCCGGTACGCGGTCACGTCGTCGACCTCCCAGCCGCGCTCGGTGAGCCCGGCGGCGAGCGTCTCGGTGGCGATGTCGGCGCGCGGCAGCAGCACCCGACCGACCGGGTCGAGCACCTCGTCGTGCGGCGAGAACTCGGCCAGCAGCCCCTCGGAGGACTGCTCCCCGGACGGGATCAGCTCCGGCTGGATGCCGAACGCGCGGACCGCGTCGGCGGTCGCGTCGCCGATGCAGGCGATCTTGACGCCGCCGAAGTGCCGGGCGTCCAGGCCGTGCTCGGCGAACTTCTCCCAGACCGCGCGGACCGCGTTCACCGAGGTGAAGATCACCCAGGCGTACCGGCCGTCGACCAGGCCCTTGACCGCCCGCTCCATCTGGGCCGGGGTGCGCGGCGGCTCCACCGCGATGGTCGGCACCTCGCACGGGATGGCCCCGTACGCGCGCAGCCGGGCGCTCATCACGCCGGCCTGCTCCTTGGTCCGCGGGACCAGCACCTTCCAGCCGTACAGCGGCCGGTTCTCCCACCAGCTGAGCTTGTCCCGCTGGGTGACGCCGGCACCGACGGTGAGCACCACCCGGCCGGTGAAGCCGAGCGCCGCCGCGACGAAGCTGTCCACGGTCGACGTGGTGGTGTACTGCGTCTCCCCGGTGCCGTCGCCGGTCACCCCGACGGCGGTGGCGCCGTCCACCCCGGCGGCGAGCAGCCCGTCCCGGATCGCGGCGAGTTCGCCGGCGTCCACGGCCAGCGCCAGCGAGCCCCGGCCGACGGCCGCCGCCAGCGCCTCGAAGTCCAGCTCGCTGACGTCCTCGACGTCAGCCGCGGTCCGTACGCCCGGCAGCGGCACACCCGCGTAGGTGGCCACCCCCTCGGCCTGGCCGACTCCCGGCACCACCTCGAAGTGCGCGGCGGTACGCGCCACCGCCTGCACCTCCTTGACCACCGAGTCGTGCCCGAACGGGTCGCCGGCGACCAGGTGCACGGCGTTCAGCCCGGAGCGGGCCGCCGAGATCAGCACCTTCGCCACGTCACCCGGCGCGCCCTCGGCCGGCGTGAACTGGGCGTCGGTCTTGGCCTGGGCGCGGACGGCGTCGAGCAGCGACTCGGGGACTCCCCGGTCGTACACCACCTGATCGGCGTCGACCAGGGCGTCGTGCGCCCGACGGGTCAGCAGGCCCGGGTCGCCGGGACCGGCCCCGACGAACGCGATGCGGCCTACGGGCTTACGGGTGCGGGTCATTCTGTGCTCCCAAATTGCTGGGTCCCCGGGCCGGTGGGTCCTGCTTGGCCGAGGATCGAGTCGGCGCCGAGGTCGAGGAGTTCGGCGGCGAGTGCCTTGCCGATCTCCGCCGCGTCGGCGGGCGTACCGGTGCGGGACAGCCGGAGGTCACGGGTACCGTCCGGACTGATCACCGCCCCGCGCAGGTAGATCTCTTCGCCGGCGTCGCCCTCGGCGAGCTCGGCGTAGGCGGCGACGGGTGCGCTGCACCCGGCCTCCAGGGTGGCCAGCAACGCCCGCTCCGCGACGACCGCGGCGCGCGACGGTGCGTGGTCGAGCACGGCCAGCAGCTCGACCAGGTCCGGGTCGTCGACCCGGCACTCCACCGCCAGCGCGCCCTGGGCGGGCGCGGGCAGCATCAGCATCGGGTCGAGCGTCTCGGTGACCACGTCGGTGCGGCCCAGCCGGGCCAGGCCGGCCCGGGCCAGCACGACGGCGTCCAGGTCGGCCTCCGGGCCGAGTACCCGCGCCAGGCGGGTGTCCACGTTGCCCCGGATCGGGGTGACCTCCAGCTGCATGCCGAGGGCGTGCAGCTGGGCGATGCGGCGCAGCGCACCGGTGCCGACGACCGCGCCCGGCGGCAGCTCGGTGAGCGTCCGGCCGTCGCGGGCGACCAGCGCGTCGCGCGGGTCCTGCCGCGGCGGCACGGCGGCGATGTGCAGCCCGGGCGCCGCCGCGGTGGGCAGGTCCTTGTAGGAGTGCACGGCGAAGTCGATGGTCCGGGCGGCGAGCGCGTCGCGCAGCGCGGAGACGAAGACGCCAACCCCGAGCCGGTGCACCGGCGCGGCCGAGCGGTCGCCGGCGGTGACCACCTCGACCAGTTCGACCGGGCGCCCGGTGGCGGCGGTCAGGGCCTCGGCGACGTGGCCGGACTGGGCCATCGCCAACTTGCTGCCCCGGGTACCGAGGCGCAGGGGCGTGCTCATCGCTCACCTCCGGCGGGCGGAATGGCGTCGGTGGCGCCGAACGCCGGGGTGACGTCGGTGTCCACGACGTCGGGGACGTTGTCGACCGGCGAGGTCTGCGGCACCTGGAGGTCGAACAGCTCGCGCAGCAGCGCCGCGTACTGGTCGCCGCCCGGCTCGGCGGCCAGCTGACGGACCCGCACGGTGGGCTGGTGCAGCAGCCGCTGGACCACCCGGTGCACCGTCCGGGCCACCTCGGCCCGCTGGTCGTCGGTCAGGTCGGGGCGGCGCTGGGCGAGCCGGCGCAGCTCGGCGGTGACCACGTCGTCGGCGCGCCCGCGCAGGGCGGCCACGGTGGGCGCCACGTCCGCCCCGCGCAGCCAGGTGAGGAAACCCTCCACCTCGGCGGCGACGATCCGTTCCACGGCGGCGGCGTCGGCGGCGGCCGGCCCGTCGGCGAGCAGCGCGGCCATCCGGTCGATGTCGATCACCTCGACGCCGGACAGCTCGGCCACGCCCGGCTCGACGTCGCGCGGCACGGCCAGGTCGAGCAGGATCAGCGGACCCCGGTCGGGGTCGCGGTCGGCCAGCGCCCGGCTGACCACGTCGCGGGTGAGGACCGGTTCGGTGGCCGCGGTGGCGGCCACTACGATGTCCACTGTGGATACGGTTGCGGTCAGCTCGGCCATCGGGGCGGCCGCGGCGCCGTACGACTCGGCCAGCCGGACGGCCCGGTCGGCCCCCCGGTTGGTCACGGTGAGCGGCCCGGCGCCCAGCCGGGAGAGGGTCGCCACGCCCAGCGAGCCCATCGCGCCGGCCCCGACCACCAGCGCCGGACGGCCGGTCAACTCGCCGTCGAGGTGGCCGGCGGCCAGCTCCAGCGCGGCGGTGACCACGCTCTGGCCGGCCCGGTCGATGCCGGTCTCCGCGTGGGCCCGCTTGCCCACCCGCAGCGCCTGCTGCATCAGCTCGTGCAGCAGCCGCCCGGCGGTGTCCGCCCCGCTCGCCCAGTGGTAGGCGTCACGGAGCTGGCCGAGGATCTGCGCCTCGCCGACCACCATCGAGTCCAGCCCGGCGGCGACCCGGAAGACGTGGTCGACGGCGGCGGCGTCGTAGTGCACGTAGAGGTGGTTGGCGAGCGTGGCGGGCAGGCTGCCGGCCTGCTCGGCCAGCACGGCGCAGATGTCACCGAGGCCGCCGTGGAAACCGGACACCGCGGCGTAGACCTCCACCCGGTTGCAGGTGGAGACCAGCACGGCCTCGGTCACGTACGGCTGCGCGACCAGGCGGTCCAGGGTGCGGGTGAGCTCGGCGGGAGCCACCGCGAGCCGCTCCAGGGTGGCGACCGGAGCGGTGCGGTACGACGCGCCGACGACGAGCAGTTTCACGTGCCGATCGCCTCCTGGGTGTCGGTGACCGCGAGCCCGCCCGGCAGGGCGGTGAGGGCGGACCCACCGGTGGCGGGGAGCGCGGTCAGCGACGCCTTGCGGTGCTCGTGGAAGGACAGGATCTGCAGCTCGATGGCGAGGTCGACCTTGCGCACGTCGACCCCCTCCGGGACCGAGAGTACGCACGGCGCGAAGTTCAGGATGCTCGTCACACCGACCGCGACGAGCTGGTCGGCGACCCGCTGGGCGGCCGCGGCGGGGGTGGCGATCACGCCGATCGCGATGGACTCCGCGGCGGCGACCCGGGGCAGTTCGTCGACGTGCTGCACGACCAGGCCGTTGATCTCCTCGCCGACCCGCGCCGGGTCCGCGTCGAAGAGCGCGGCGATCCGGAAGCCGCGGCTGGCGAACCCGTCGTAGCCGGCTAGGGCGTGACCGAGGTTACCCACGCCGACCAGGGCGACCGCCCGGCGCTGGGTGAGCCCGAGCACGAACTCGATCTGGTCGATCAGCAGCGCCACGTCGTAGCCGACCCCGCGGGTGCCGTACGAGCCGAGGTGGGACAGGTCCTTGCGCAGCTTCGCGGAGTTGACCCCGGCGGCGCTGGCCAGCCCCTCGCTGGACACCGTCTCGTGGCCTGTTTCGGCGAGATTGTGCAGGGCACGAAGGTATTCGGGGAGCCGCGCGACCGTCGCCTCGGGCAGGTCCGGTAGCGCCGGTACGGCACCGGCGCGATCGGGCGCGCCAGGGTGACGGTGCTGACTCATGAGACTCCGTGCGGTGCGATCCTCGTCCAGCTCCAGTGGCCGGCCGTTTCGGGACTCCCGCTGGCGACCGAGGTTGCCGGCTGTGCTAGCAGGGCGCGTCGGAATTACAGAGTAGGCGCTTGTGAACGCACGCACAAATCGCGATCTTGAAAGCTCGCGACGCGGCTTCACCAGGCCCTCCATTCCGCAAGATCGATCCGGCAACCGTGCCGGCGCCGCTCGGCGATTATTGCTCAATTACGACTTCTCTGACCAATCGCGCGACCGCGCGTCGCGACCCCGACCGGCTCGGCGGCCACCCGCCCGGCCCCAGGTAGGGCCAGCCCTACGCCGGAAACGGCGGCCGGCGGGATGGGTGAGCACCCACCCCGCTGCCTAGCCTCGTGACATGACCGCCGTTCCCGCCACCGCCGACCAACCGGCACTGGCCCCGACCATCTCCCGCCAGCTCTTCGCCGACTCCGGGTACGTCCTGCTCGGCCTGCCGCTGGCGCTGGCCAGCTTCGTCGTGCTCATCGTGGGCCTCGCCGCCGGTCTCGGGCTGGTGGTGACCGTGATCGGCCTGCCGATCCTGAGCGGCACCCTCTACGCCGCCCGCGGGCTGGCCGACATCGAGCGGCTGCGGCTGCCCGCCGTGCTGCGGCAGGCCCGGATCCGCCCGCAGTACCGGCTCGCCGAGCCCGGCGCGAGCGCCTGGCGGCGGATCTTCGTGCCGATGGGCGACGCCCAGTCCTGGCTCGACCTGGCGCACGGAATCCTCAAGCTGGTGGTGGCCATCGTCAGCTTCGTGGTCACGCTGGTCTGGTGGGCCGGCGCCGTCGCCGGCACGCTCTACTGGGCGTACGACTGGGCGCTGCCGCACGGCGACCCTGAGGACGTCGACCTGCCCCAGCTCCTCGGCCTGGGCGACTCGACCACCGCCCGGATCGGCCTGCACACCGCGATCGGGCTGTTCTTCCTGATCACGCTGCCGATCGTGGTCCGCGGCTGCGCCCTGATGGAGGCCAGCTTCGGCCGGGCGATGCTCACCGGGGTGGCCGAGATGCGCAACCGGATCACCGTGCTGGAGGAGCAGAAGCGGGCCGCCGTGTCGGCCGAGGCGAGCGCGCTGCGCCGGCTGGAACGGGACATCCACGACGGCCCGCAGCAGCGCCTGGTCCGGCTGGCGATGGACCTGAGCCGGGCCCGCCAGCAGCTCGCCTCCGATCCGGAGGCGGCCGGGCGGACGCTGGACGAGGCGGTCACCCAGACCCGGGAGACGCTCGCCGAGCTGCGCGCGCTGTCCCGGGGCATCGCGCCGCCGATCCTGGTCGACCGGGGGCTGCCCAGCGCCCTCGCCGCGCTCGCCGGGCGCGGGTTGATCCCGATCGAGCTGCGGGTGGACCCGGACCTCGGCACCCCGGGCGGTCGGCTCGACCCGGCGGTGGAGAGCACCGCGTACTTCGTGGTGGCCGAGGCGCTGACCAACGTCGCCAAGCACAGCCGGGCCACCGAGTGCCAGGTCGCCGTGAGCCGGCAGGACCAGCGGCTGGTGGTCGCCGTCGGCGACGACGGCCAGGGTGGGGCGCACCTGGCCAAGGGGCACGGGCTGGTCGGCATCGCCGACCGGATCCGCGCCGCCGGCGGCCGGCTGGACGTGCTCAGCCCGGCCGGCGGCCCCACCGAGGTCCGCGCGGAACTCCCGCTGTGACCCCGGTCGCCCCACACCGGGGTACGCGGTCCGGCCCGACGCGGTGGGTGCGGTCCGGCCCGACGCGGTGGCTGGGGTCCGGCCCGGCGCCGTGGGTGCGGTCCGGCGCGACGCGGTGGCTGCGGTCCGGCGCGACGCGGTGGCTGCGGTCCGGCCCGGAGGTGGGGGCCGGGCCGGCCGCGCCGCGCTGCCCCGGTGCGGTGGTGCGCACGTGGTAGACAACGACACCATGCGGATCGTGATCGCGGACGACGCCGTACTCCTGCGGGAGGGGCTGATCCGGCTGCTCAGCGAGCAGGGGCACGAGGTGGTGGCGGCGGTCGGCGACGGCGAGGCGCTGGTCGAGGCGGTGGTGGCCCACCGGCCCGACGTGTCGATCGTCGACGTCCGGATGCCGCCCTCGCACACCGACGAGGGGCTGCGCGCCGCGGTGGAGGCCCGGCGGCTGGTGCCGCGTACGCCGATCCTGGTGCTCTCCCAGTACGTCGAGGTCTCGTACGCCGACGACCTGCTCGCCACCACCGGGGCCGGCGGCGGCGGGATCGGCTACCTGCTCAAGGACCGGGTGGCGGCGATCGACGAGTTCCTCGACGCGCTGGACCGGGTGGCCGCCGGCGGCACGGTGCTCGACCCGGAGGTGGTCGGCCAGCTCTTCGCCCGGCGCCGCCGGGACGACCCGCTGCGCGAGCTGACCCCGCGCGAACGGGAGGTGCTCGCTCTGATGGCCGAGGGCCGCTCCAACACCGCCATCGCCCGGGCCCTGGTGGTCAGCGACGGCGCGGTGGAGAAGCACGTCCGCAACATCTTCACCAAGCTCAACCTCCCCCCCGACACCGAACAACACCGCCGAGTCCTAGCCGTCCTCACCTACCTCCGCAACTAACCCCCACCCCCGGGATTCCCCCGGATCGCCCCGTTGATCATGAAGTTGACGGCGTTTCCGATCTCCATAACTGCCGCTAACTCCATGATCAACGAGCGAGATCCGGGTGGCGCGGGGGTCAGGGGAGGGTTTGGGCCAGGGTTACGGCTTGGGTGAGGGTGTCGGCTACGGGGTGGCCGGAGGCGTGCAGGCGGGCGGGGTCGGTGAAGCCCCCGGTGTAGAGGACGGCGCGGGCACCGACCGAGACGGCTGCGTCGGCGTCGTCGATGGAGTCGCCGATCAGCACCACGGACTCGCCGTCCACGCCCAGCTCGGCCAGGTGCCGCTCCAGCGACTCGGCCTTGCGGTCGCCGCCGACCTCGGCCCGTAGCCCGTCCACCCGGACGAAGTGCCCGCTCAGCCCGTAGGTGTGCACGGTCGGCACCAGCTCGTCGTGGAACCACATGGACAGCAGCGACTGGCTGCCCGACCAGCTCGCCATCGCCGACGCGGCGTCGTGCGCCAGCTCGCAGGTGGTCAGCCCCGCCCGGTAAGCGTCGTGGAAGAGCCGGTCCAACCGGCCGAACGCCTCCTCGTCGACGGCCCGGCCGAGCACGTCGGCGTAGTAGTCGGCGATCGGCCGGCGGAACCGGACCCGGTGCTCCTCGGCGGTCACGCTCGGCCCGCCGACGCTGGCGAACGCGGCGTTGGTGGCGGCGACCACCAGGCTGAGGTCGTTGAGCAGGGTGCCGTTCCAGTCCCACACCAGGTGGGTGCGTGCAGGGGTCATCGCCGCACCCTATCCAGCGCCCAGCAGCGCTACAGCTGCGGCGTGGTCAGGTCCCGCAGCAGCCGCTCCTCCTCCACCCGCCAGTAGCCGTGCTCCTTGCCGTCGAGCAGCACCACGGGCAGCCGGTCGCCGTACTCGCGCTCCAGCTCGATGTCGCCGGTGACGTCCTGCTCGACCCACCGGTCGCCGGTGACGGCCACCACCCGGTCCAGGGCCGCCTTGGCGTCGTCGCAGAGGTGGCAGCCGGGCCGGGTGATCAGGGTGAGTCGGGGTTCACGCATCGGTGTCCTCCGTGCTGCTGGCGCCGGCGTGAGCCGACGGGCGGTCGCCGGCCGGGTCCGCCGGGGACGGGTCCGACCGGAGCAGGGTCTTGCGCACCTTCCCGATCGCCGAGTGGGGCAGCGCGTCGACGAACTCGACGGCGGTCGGGCACTTGAACCGGGCCAGGTTGCGGGCGCAGTGGGCGAGCAGGTCCTCGCTGGTCACCGGACGCCCCGGCGCCGGCACCACGTACGCCCGGACAGTCTCGCCGGTTCGCGGGTGCGGCACACCCAGTACCGCCGACTCGGCCACACCCGGGTGCGCGGACAGCACCAGCTCGACCTCGTGCGGGTAGACGTTGAACCCGTTGACCAGGATCAGCTCGCCGATCCGGTCGACCAGGAAGAGGTCGCCGTCGGCGTCCGCGTAGGCGACGTCGCCGGTGGCCCACCAGCCGTCGGCGTCCGGCCCGCCCCGGCCGTCCGGCCAGTAGCCGGAGAAGAGGTTGGGGCCGCGTACCACGATCTGACCCGGGTCGGTGCCCGGCGCGGGGTCGGCGAGGTCCAGCTCGTCGTCGTCCTCGTCCGGCTCGGCCACGCCGTCGCGCCACAGGTCCGCTCCGTCGGGGCCGACCAGGCGCAGCTGCACGCCGGGCAGCGGCCGGCCGATCGAGCCGGCCTTCGGCACCCCGCCGACCAGGGTGGTGGTGAGCACCGGGGCGGTCTCGGTGAGGCCGTAGCCGACGTGCACCGGTCGGCCGGCCACTTCGGCGAAGCGGGTCGCCACGGCCGGCTCCAGCGGCGCCGCGCCGCAGACCGCGACCCGGACCGAGGCCATCGCGGCGGCGACCGCGCCGGCTCCCGCCGTGGACCAGGCCAGGAACATCGACGGTACGCCGACCAGCACGCTGACCCGGTGCCGGGCGATCTCGGCGAGCCCACCGTCGGCACCGAGATCGTCGACCAGCACCCCGGTCGCGCCATGGTGGACCACCGCGCCCAACCCCGAGTTCAGCCCGTACGCATGGAACAGCGGCAGCGCCAGCAGCACCGTGTCGTCCGGCCCGACCACCGGCGGCTCGATCCGGTCCACCTGCTCGTGGTTGGCCAGCAGCGCCCGGTGCGAGAGCATGGCGCCCTTCGGCCGGCCCTCGGTGCCCGAGGTGTAGAGCAGCACGGCGAGGTCGTCGCCGCCCCGGGGCGGTAACGGGCCGCCGGCCGACGGCGCGCGGGGTGGAGTGGCGTGCACGGCGGCGAGTGCGGGCAGCTCACCGGCGACGTCGGCGACCAGCTCGCGAACCCGCTCGGTCCCGATCAGCACGGACGCGCCGGAGTCGGCGAGCACGTGCCGCAGCTCGGGCCCGGTGAAGCCGGGGTTGACCGGCACCGCGACCAGCCCGGCGCGGAGCGCGCCGAGCAGGCCGAGCACGAAGTCGGGCGAGTTGGGCAGGGCGACCGCGACCCGGGCGGGCCGCCCGGCCGGGTCGGCGGCCGGCACCGCCGCGGCCAGCGCGGTGGCGACCCCGGTCACCGCCGCGTCCAGTTCGGACCAGCTCACGGTCTGTTCGCGCCAGTGCAGCGCGGGTCGGTCGCCATGGGCGACGGCCGCCCGGCGGAGCCGGTCGGCGAGGTTCGGCGCGGAGCTGTCGGCTGCGTCCTGCACGGTGGCTGAGTCTGGCACAGCGCGGGCCGCCCGGCCATGCCGGACGCGAGCCCCGGACCCACTGCCGAGGAGCGACGGAGCGGCCCGCCGCCGCGCGCACCCCCCGAGCGGGTGCCGCCGGTCGGAGTGGGCGTCGGCCCCGGCCCGTTTCGAGGTGGGTGGAGCCGACCTGCCCGTGGACCCGCCGCACGCCACCCCGAACGGGTGCCGCTGCTCAGGTGGACACCGGCGGCCGGTGTCGGCTCGGGTCGGCCGCTCGGCGGGACAGCCCGGCCGGTCGGCGGCGCGGCCCGGTCCGGGCCGGCGGAGCGGGCCTGGCCGAACGGCGGATGGGTCCCGTCGACAGGACACGCCGAGGCCGACGCCCGAGACACGTCCAGTCCCGTGGACGGGACGGACCGGAGCTCGCCGGGCGCACGGCAGAGCGCACCGCGAGACCGTCCGCCCGGGACGGTCGACAAGCCCCGGGACGCCCCGCTGACCAGCGTTTCCACTGGGGACCACGGGCCGGTGCGAAAGTCAACCGCACACGACGGACAACCGGTCCGCCATCGGTGCGACGCGGCGGGAAATACTTCCGCCCTGTGTAACGGACTTGCCACGCGCGGGTGACGTTGGCCCCTATCATCACTCGGGTCGGCTCACCCCATTTGCCGTGAGTCGACACCCCTCAGCCCGAGGAGGCCCCCGTGCCTGTGAGCGCATTGGACCAGCACCTCAAGGGGATCTGCCGCCCGTCGGCACACCCCCGACCCGCCCTGCCCGACCGCGTACCCGACCCGGTGGCCGCGCCGCACCGGCCGGCGCGGTCGACCGCCGGCGGGACGGAGGAGGTGCGGTGACGACCTTCGGCTACGCGGAGCGCCCCCTCGGTCTGACCGGTCCGGCGGCCCGCGCCACGGTGAACGAACGGCTCGCCGCCCGGGGCCCGGTGGAGGACACCGGGAGCCTCTCCGTACGGGGGGAGGGCACGTCGAAGCGGCTGCGCAACCGGCCGCACCACAACGACCCGCCACCCCGGCCGGCCACCCCGGGAGGAAACGCGAAGCCGGTCGGCGGCCGGGTCGCGGTCCCCGCCCGACCGTCCATGCCGGCGCAGAGCCGCCGCACCGGGGAGCCGCCGGCGGTGGCCGACCCGTCCACGACCGAGACGGCGGTGCTGCCCGCGGTGCCCGCGGCCGCCCCGGCCAACACCTCCACGGGCTACCCGAGCCGGCCCGACCCGTCGGACCCGGCCACCGAGGTCTGGGCCCTGGTCGAGCGCGCCCAGGCGGGCGAGTCCGAGGCGTTCGGGCTGATCTACGACCGGTACGTGGACACCGTCTTCCGGTTCGTCTACTTCCGGGTCGGCAACCGCCAGCTCGCTGAGGACCTCACCTCCGACACGTTCCTGCGCGCCTTGAAGCGGATCGGCAGCTTCACCTGGCAGGGCCGGGACCTCGGCGCCTGGCTGGTCACCATCGCCCGCAACCTGGTCGCCGACCACTTCAAGTCCGGCCGGTACCGGCTGGAGGTGACCACCGGCGACGTGCTCGACGCCGACCGCGAGGACCGGGGGCCGGAGGGCAGCCCGGAGGCGGCGGTGGTCGAGCACATCACCAACGTGGCCCTGCTCAGCGCCGTCAAGCAGCTCAACCCGGAACAGCAGGAGTGCATCGTGCTCCGGTTCCTGCAGGGCTTCTCGGTGGCGGAGACGGCCCGGGCGATGGGCAAGAACGAGGGTGCGATCAAGGCGCTCCAGTACCGGGCGGTCCGGGCCCTGGCGCGACTGCTTCCCGACGGCTTCCAACCGTAGTCCCATGAGTGGGACTCGCACCCGTCGATCAGTGTTTCCGCAGCTCAGCGCCCTTCTGGTCGGGTGACTTCGGTCACTTTCTGTGATTTCGCACCCGCCCGGCCCGTAACCCGTGCCCGCTGCGGACCGTTTCTCCGGGTGCGACCGTTTGGTAGCTCCGGCATCCCCCCGGACCCAGCGAGAGGTCCGGCGGCATGGCCGGTCACGAACCGTGGGTTCGTGGCGCCCGCCGCCCCGGTCGTCGGCGACGACAGCGGCCGACCGGCCGTGACCAGCGAGAGGAGGTGCCTGCGGTGGACAGCGACCTCTTCTCCCGTCGGCGCGCCGAGCGCTTCGCGCAACTTCTCGACGAGGCCAACGGCGGCCGGCGCCGGCACGCCCGATCCCGGGCCGACGACCAGCTCGCCGCGCTCGTCGCGGTCGGGCAGCGGCTGCGTACGGAGGTGCCGGCCGTCGAGGTCGACCCGGACTTCCGCACCGGGCTGCGGGCGATGCTGCTGGCCACCGCCGAGCGGGAGGGCATCGGAGCCCCGGCCGCGGCGGAACCGGCCGCCCAGCGCTCCACCACCGCCACCACCGGCCGCGGCTCGCTGCTGCCCGCCGTCACCGCCCGCCGGGCCCGGGCCCGGGGCGCGATCCTGGTCGGCATCGCGGCCGGGGCGATCGCCGTCTCCGGCATCTCGGCGGCCAGCGAGAACGCCGTGCCGGGCGACGCGCTCTACGGGATGAAGCGCTCGACCGAGCGCGCCCAGCTCGCCCTGACCAGCTCGGACATCAGCCGGGGGCAGCTCTTCCTGGACTTCGCCCGGACCCGGCTGGGTGAGGCGGCCGCGCTGCGCGGCGACCAGACCGGCTTCAGCGCGGTGCTCGACGACATGGACGCCGACACCCGGCAGGGCGTACGCCTGCTGAACAGCGCGGCGGTGCAGCGCTCCGACCCGGCGGCGCTGGACGCGGTGAACTCCTTCCTGACCGGGCAGCGGCGGTCGGTGAACGCGCTGCTGGACGACGCGACCCGGGCCGAGCGGGACCGCGCCCGGCGCTCGCTGGCCCTGCTGGACGCGATCCGCGAGCGCTCCGACGCGCTGCGCGCCGCGATCGCCTGCGGCCTGCCGGCCCCGGCCGGCAGCGACGCCCTCGGTCCGGCCCCGGCCGCCTGCCCACCCAGCCGCTGACGCCCGCACCTGCCCCCCGCCGGCACCCGGAGTCGCGGAGAGCCGGACACGCCACAGTTCACCTGCCGGCCGGCCGCCGGACGCTCCCTCCCGGCTACTCTCGCCAGGAGGCACACGTCGCGCACGTCGAGCGGAGGGAGGTCGCGTGGTCCGCAGCCGCAAGGTGACCGTCAGCACCGACGCCCACGGTCACACCGCCGGCTGGGCGGAAACGGACCCGGCGGCGCCGACTCCCCCGGAGCCGGACCCGACCGCGGCGGCCTTCTTCGACGTGGACAACACGATGATGCAGGGCGCCTCGATCTACTGGTTCGCCCGCGGGCTCGCCGCGCGCAAGTACTTCACCACCTCCGACCTGGTCCGGTTCGCCTGGCAGCAGCTCCGGTTCCGGCTGCTCGCCACCGAGCACGCCGGCGACATGTCGCAGGCCAAGGAGGCGGCCCTCGCCTTCATCGAGGGCTGGCGGGTGGAGGACGTGGAGCGGCTCACCGAGGAGATCTTCGACGAGCTGATGGCGCCACGGATCTGGAGCGGCACCCGGCGGCTGGCCCAGCGCCACCTCGACGCCGGCGAGCGGGTCTGGCTGGTCAGCGCCGCGCCGGTGGAGATCGGCCGGGTGATCGCGGCCCGCCTCGGGCTGACCGGCGCGATCGGCACGGTGGCCGAGATCGTCGACGGCGCGTACACCGGACGGTTGGTCGGCGACCTGATGCACGGCCCAGCCAAGGCCGAGGCGATCACCCAGCTGGCCGCGGTCGAAGGGCTGGACCTGAGCCGGTGCGCCGCCTACAGCGACTCGTCGAACGACCTGCCGATGCTGTCGGCGGTGGGCCGGGCGGTGGCGGTCAACCCGGACGGCACCCTGCTGCGGCAGGCCCGGCAGCAGGGCTGGGAGGTGCGGGACTTCCGCACCGGGCGTCGAGCGGTCAAGATCGCCGTACCGTCCACCGCCGCCGCGGGCCTGGTCGCCGGGGCGGTCACCGCCGGCCTGGCGCTGCACCGCCGCCGCCGCGCCAACTGACCGATCAGGTCAGGGGCCGAACGGGTCTGGCCGGCGCTCCAGCAGCTTGTGCAGGGTCTGCTGGATGGTCTCCCGCACCTGGTCGGCGAGATTGAACACCACCAGCGGGTCGTCCGCGGAGTCGGTCAGGTGGGCGGTCGGGATCGGCGGGCAGAACTCGATCAGCCACTTGCTCGGCAGCGGCACCATGCCCAGCGGGCCGAGCCACGGGAAGGTCGGCGTGACCGGGAAGTACGGCAGCTTGAGCAGCCGGGCGAGCGGCTTGATGTCGGCGAGCATCGGATAGATCTCCTCGCCGCCGACGATGGCCACCGGAACGATCGGGGTGCCGGTGCGCAGCGCCGCCGAGACGAACCCGCCGCGGCCGAAGCGCTGCAGCTTGTAGCGCTCGGAGTAGAGCTTGCCGACGCCCTTGAAGCCCTCCGGGAAGACGCCGACCAGCTCGCCGTTGCCGAGCAGCCGCTCAGCATCCGGGTTGCAGGCCACCGTGCCACCGGACTTGCGGGCCAGCTCGGAGACGACCGGCATCCGGAAGACCAGGTCGGCGCCGAGCAGGCGCAGGTAGCGGCGCGCCGGGTGCCGGTCGTGCAGGGCCGCCGAGAGGATCAACGCGTCCAGCGCCACCGTGCCGGAGTGGTTGCCCACCACCAGGCCGGCGCCGTCGGTGGGCACGTGTTCGATGCCGGTGACCTCGGTGCGGAACCAGTCCCGGTAGAGCACCCGCAGCAGCGGGTGGAAGACCGCGCTGGTCAGCTCCGGGTCGAAGCCGAACTCGTCCACCTCGTAGTCGCCGGCCAGCCGGCGGCGCAGGAAGGCCAGGCCGTTGGCCACCTTGCGGTCCCAGTGGTCGCCCGGCCGGTCCGGCACCGCCGGCCCCCGCCCGGCTCCACCGCCGCCCGGGGCGTCGGTGGCCGGCTCGTCGCGGCCCGCCGGAGCATCGGTGGCGGCCTCGGCCGGCGCGGAAGCCACCGGCTCGTCGGTGGCCGCGGTGTCCGACTCGTCGGCGGCGGGCCGGTGCCCGTTGGCCCGCGCCGCGCCCGGGTCCGCCACGGTCAGCGGTACGTCGTACCGGCGGTCCCGCCGCTCCTCCGGCCCGCTCATGCCGGCACTCCGCTCCGTGCCGTGCCGTCATGAGACACCGTCGCGCTGAGCTTGATGATCCCCTCGCTCATGTGCGCTCCCGTACGGCGGCGCGGACCTGCCGGATCCCGTCCAGCACGAGCCGCTCGGCGGCGGCGAGTTGGTCCCGGGACACCACCACGCCGCCGTGGTGCGCCCGGATGAAGTCGTCGAAGGCGGCCGCCGTGGAGCGGGGGGTGAAGTCGTACTCGCGCTCCAGCCGGCTGGTGTCGACCACCCGGCCGTGCACGAAGAGGTCGACCTGGTCGAGGCCATACCGGCCGAAGCCGAGGTTGCGGGCGAGCGCGGCGGCCCCGGACAGGCCCGGCTCCAGCACCGGCACGGCCACCCGGCCGGCCCGGCGGATCGCCTGGGAGAGCGAGAGCACCCCCGGCCCGGCGACGTTGTAGGTGCCCGGATGGTCCTCCACGATCGACCGGTGCAGCACCTCCAGCGCGTCGTCGAAGTGCAGGAACTGCAACCGGGGGTCGCGGCCGAAGACGGTGGGCACCACCGGCTGGGAGAAGTACCGGGTGAGCGTGGTGTCGGCGGTCGAGCCGATGAACGGCGCGAAGCGCAGCACGGTGGCGGTGACGTCGGACCGGCGCCGGCGGAAGCCGCGCACGTACGCCTCGATGTCGAGGATGTCGCGGGCAAATCCGCCGCGCGGCACCTCGCGCGGCTCGGTCTCCTCGGTGAACACCGCCGGGTCGCGGAACGAGGCCCCGTACGCGGCTGTCGAGGAGCGGACCACGAGCTTGCGCAGCCGGGGCGCCCGCTGGCAGGCGGCGAGCAGCTGCATGGTGCCGATGACGTTCTGTTCCTTCATCGCCGACCGGCCGCCGTGCTGCTGGTCCGGGGCGCTGACCAGGGCGAGATGCACCACCGCGTCGACCTCCAGGTCGGCCAGCAGCCCGCCGAGCGAGCCGGCGTCGACGCGGATCCGCTCGACCCGGTCGAGCAGGTCGGTGAACTCGGCGCCCGGCTCCGGCGGGTCGACGCCGATGACCCGTTCGATCCGCGGGTCCGCGGCGAGTCGGGCGGCGACGTGCGCGCCGAGGTAACGGCCGACCCCGGTCACGACGACGACCCCCGGAGCACCTGGGGTGCCACCGGGGGTCATGTCTCGCACCTCCCCCGGCAGGCGGGATCGAGCCGGGACAGCCACGGCCTGATCACCTGAGCCTCCGAGGGTCTGCAGTTGGCGAGTGACGACGGACGCCGGGCCGTGGCCCGGCTCCGGTCACTTGCCGAGACGGCGACGCTGGACGCGGGTCTTGCGCAGCAGCTTGCGGTGCTTCTTCTTAGCCATGCGCTTGCGGCGCTTCTTGACCACCGAGCCCATACGACAGCCTTTCGATGCAACGTGCGGGGCGACCGGATGACACCACCCTCCGGTGGCGTCCGCGACCGCTTGCGGACAACGGACCGGACCAGCGTGGGGGCGGCGGGGCGCACCGGTGTGCGGTCACGGTCGGGTCCAGGGTAGCGGGAGAGCTTCAGCAGGACCAACGCGACCCCGGTCGACGGGCGTCAACGCCCACCGCTCGGGGGGTCCGCGGGCGGCTCAGGCGGTTTCCTGAAAGGCGCCCCGGAGATATTCGTGCACCGCGTGCTCGGGCACCCGGAACGAGCGACCCACCCGTACCGCGGTCAGCTCACCGCTGTGCACCAGGCGGTAGACCGTCATCTTCGACACCCGCATCACCGTCGCCACCTCGGCGACGGTCAGGAACTTGACCTCCGACAGCCGACCGTCGGACTGCGACCCGGCCATGGCTCACCGACCCATCCCATGCCCGGCGCGTGCCACCGGACAGGATCTCCCGCCCGGACCGGCGTACGCGCGTGTTACCAGTACGGTAGCGGGGCGGCTGTGACCGGCGCGATCCCTTCGTACAACTGATCATAATTCGGCACCCGATTCACCCGTTCCGACCTGCCGATATTCGCCTCGGCACGCCGGATGTCCCGGTTCCCGGCGACGATCCGCGCACCGCCCGCCGGCCGACCGGCCGGGTCACTCGGCGCGCAACGCCACCACCGGGTCGAGGCGGCCGGCCCGCTGCGCGGGCACCACGCCGAAGACGATGCCGACCGCCGCCGACACGCCGAACGCGAGCGCCAGCGACCACCAGGTGATCGCCGCCGGGATCGGCGACAGCGCGTCCACCAGCAGGGCGGTGCCCACGCCGAGGGCCATGCCGGTGAGCCCGCCCACCGAGGTGAGCAGCACCGCCTCCAGCAGGAACTGCACGCCGATGTCCCGGGGCCGGGCGCCGACCGCCTTGCGCAGGCCGATCTCCCGGGTCCGTTCCCGCACGCTGACCAGCATGATGTTGGAGACGCCGACCCCGCCCACCAGCAGCGAGATGCCGGCGATCGCGGCCAGTACGCCGGTGAGGACGCCCAGGATGTCGCCGAGCACACCGAGGATCTGCTCCTGGGTCACCGCGCTGAACTCGGTGCCCGGATGCCGGCGGGTCAGCTCGGCCACGATCCGGTCGCCCAGCTCGTCGATCCGCTCCCGGTCCGGCGCCTTCACCGCGATGCCGTCGACCCGCTGGGTGCCGTAGAGCCGCTGCGCGGCGGTCACCGGGACGTGCACCTCGTCGTCGCGGTCCACGCCGAGGCTCTGCCCGAGCGGGCCGAAGACGCCGATCACCCGGAACCGCACCCCGGCCACGGTGATCTGCCGCCCGACCGGGTCCCGGTCGGGGAAGAGGGCGCGCGCCACCGAGGCGCCGAGCACCGCCACCCGCCGGCTGGTGTCCACGTCGGAGCCGCTCAGGTAACGCCCCCGCGCGAGTTCCCGGGTGAACACCGACGGGGTGGTCTCCAGCACCCCCTGCACGGTGCTGAAGTCGGCCCGGCCGCCGGCCCGTACGGTCGCGCCGGAGGCGACGGTCACCGCGACCCGGTCGCGGTCGCCGACCACCCGGGCGACGGCGTCCACGTCGGCCAGGGTGAGCGGGGAGACGGCCGGGGCGGCGCCCACGTCCAGCCGGCCGGGGACCACCAGCAGCAGGTTGGAGCCCAGCCCTTCGACCTGCTGCTCGACCTTCTGCTTGGTGCCGGTGCCGATGGCCACCAGGATCACCACCGAGGCGACCCCGATGATCACGCCGAGCATGGTCAGCGCGCTGCGCAGCCGGTTGGCGCGCAGCGCGGCCAGCGCCACCCGCCAGGCCTCCGCCACCCTCACGAGCCGGCTCCGGCCCGGTCGTCGGGCGGGCGCGGAAGGCGCCCGGTGGCTCCGATGGCGCCACCGGAGCCACCGGGCGGGTGCCCCGGGCCGCTTCCGGACGCGGACCGGGGCTCCGCGCTGGGAGCGGGCACCAGTGTGTCAGGTCCGTCCACGCCGCCCGACGGCGGTCGATCATGAAGCTCCGCCCGCCCGTCGGCGGCGGCCCGGCGGCCCGTCCCGCCCTCTCCCGCCGGCGCGGCGCTGTCCGAGGCGACCACGCCGTCGCGCATCGCGATCCGCCGCCGGGCCCGGGCGGCCACCTCGTGGTCGTGGGTGACCAGCACCAGCGCCACGCCCGAGGAGGCGTTGAGCCGTTCCAGCAGCTCCAGCACGGCCGCGCCGGTCGCGCTGTCGAGGTTGCCGGTCGGTTCGTCGGCGAGCAGCACGGCCGGGTCGGCGACCAGTGCCCGGGCGATGGCGACCCGCTGCTGCTCGCCGCCGGAGAGCTGGTTGGGGCGGTGGTTGAGCCGGTGGCCGAGCCCGACCCGGTCGAGCATGGCGGCCGCCCGCGCCCGCCGCTGCCGGGCCCCGACCCCCCGGTAGACCAGGGGCAACGCCACGTTGTCCACCGCGGACGTGCGGGGCAGCAGGTGGAACGCCTGGAAGACGAAGCCGATGGTCCGGTTGCGCAGATCCGCCAGCTCGGCCGCGGAGAGCGCGGCCACCTCCCGGCCGCCGATCACCAGCCGGCCGCCGGTCGGCCGGTCCAGCCCGCCGAGCAGGTGCATGAGGGTCGACTTGCCGGAGCCGGACGGCCCGACCAGGGCCACGTAGTCGCCGGGTGCGACGGTCAGCGAGACACCGCGCAGCGCCGGCACCGACACCCCGTCGAGCTGGTACGTCCGGGAGACGTCGGTCGCCTCGATGGCGGCGGGCACCGCGCTCACCGGGCCACCCCGGGACGGCGCGGTCGCCACCCCACCACGCCTCCTGACCGCCGGCCTCGCGGCCCCACCGGGCCTCCTGGCCGCCGGCTTCGCGGCCTCACCGCAGCTCCTGGCCGTCGCGGACCTGGTCGGTGCCGCGCACCACCACCCGATCGCCAGGCTGCACGCCGCTGACGATCTGCACCAGGTCCTCGCCCTGCACCCCCAGCGTCACCGTGGCCCGGCCGGCCCGGCCGTCGCGGACCAGCCAGACCGCGTCCCGGCCGTCGGCCGAGAAGACCGCCGAGGCCGGTACGGTCACCGCGTCGGCGGCCTCCCGGACCCGCAGCCGCACCACCGCGTTCATCCCGGGCCGGGGCACCGGCGCCGGCTCCCCCTCGCCGTAACTGCCGGCGTCGAGGCTGAGCCGCACCCGGTAGGAGACACCGCCCCGGGCGGAGGTGGTGGGCAGCACGTCGACCGAGCGCACCCGCGCCGGGTAACTCGCCCCGGTCACCGCGTCCAGTTCGGCGGTGGCGACCAGACCGGGACGCACCAGCAGCACGTCGGTCTCGTCGACCTCGGCGAGCAGGCCGAGCGCACCCACGTCCACGATGGTCAGCACGGGTGTGCCGGCGGTGACGAGCCCGCCGACCGGCACCGCGTCGTCCACCCCGGCCGGCGGTCGGCCACCGGACGGCGCGAACGCGGACGGGTCCAGCCCGGCGGGCGCACCACCGGCCGCCCCGAGCAGGTCGTCCAGCCCGGCCGGCGAGCCACCGGCGGCGGTACCGCCCGGCTGCACCACGCCGGCGATCGGCGCGCGCAGGGTCAGCGCGTCGACCGTCGCCTTCGCCAGGTCGTACGCCTGCTGAGCCTGCAGCCGTTGGGCGGCGGACAGCGCGCCGACGGCCGAGTCGAGACCGGCGACCCCGCGCTGGACGGCCCGGACCGCCTGGTCGGCCGCGCGGGCGGCGATCCGGTACTGCTCCTGCGCGGCGGTGACCTGGGCGAGCAGCGCGTCGCGCACATGCGGGTCGCCGATCTTTCCGGCGGCGGTCCGGGCCGCTTGGAACGCCTCGGCGGCGGCCCGGTCGGTGCCCCGCCGGGAACCGCCCAGCTCGGTGCCGCCGGTGCCCCGCCCGGCCCGCTTGGCGGCGGCGAGCGCCTCCCGGGCCTGGCGGAGCCGGGACCGGGCGGTGGGCGAGTCGATCACGGCCAGCACCTGTCCCTTGCGGACCCGGTGGCCGGGTTGGACGCGCAGGCTGGCGAGGGTGCCGTCGGCGGCGGCGGTGAGGGTCGCCGCGGCGCGGGCGGTGACGGTCGCCGGCGCGTCCACCACCTCGGCCACCGCGGCGCGTTCCGCGGCGGCCAGGGCGACGTCGGGTTGCTCCTCGCCGCAGGACGCCCCGGCGGTCGCGGTGAGGACGGTGACGGCGAGGAGGGCGGTGAGCAGGCGGGGCCGCGTCGCTGCGCGCAGCCGCGGCGAGTGGGTGCGGCGCACCCCGTCGATCCTACGAACGCGTTGCCACCAGTACCATCACGCGAAACCGCCGTCATCGGCCGCCGATCCGCCCGCCACCGGGTCGGCCCGCGGCGGCCCCGGCGGCTCTGGCGCGGCGGCCCTGGCGGATCAGCCGCGGCGGCCCGGCAGGACAACTCCGGCGCCGGCGGATCATTCGCGGCGGCTCGGGGAGGTCAGCTGGACAGGCCGCGGACGTACGCCACGCAGGCGTCGTGCAGGGCCGGCCAGGGCTCGCCGAACACCTCCTCGGCCGCCTCGGCTACCGCCCGGCGCTCGTGCACCACCGCCCGGAAGAAGTCCAGCAGCCGCTCCTGCCCGAACCGGTCGACCAGATGCCGGACCGCCAGGTAGGAGATGCCGTAGCTGCCGGCGACCCGGTCGGCCGGGGCGTCGTCGGCCGGGCTGAGGTCGTCGAGCCGGCCGGTCCAGCCGCCGGCGGCCAGCCGGCGCACCTCGTCCAGCCCCTCGTACCGGTCGACCGGCTGGCCGTCCACGCCGGCGAACTCGGCCAGCCCCTCCACCAGCCACCAGGTCGAGGTGCCCGGGTAGCCGCGTTCGGGCAGCGACGCGGCGTGCGTCAGCTCGTGCCGGAGCAGGTCGTCCAGCCCGGCGGGGCTGAGCCCCTCGGCGTTCAGCACCACCTCGTGGTGACCGCCGCCGACGGTGACCGCGTACCCGCCGGTCCACTTCGGCCGGCCGCCGCCGTACCAGCGCTGCCACTCGGCACGGCCGGCATGGAAGACCCGGTACCGGTCGGGCGGCGCGCCGTCCACCGCGTACGAGTCGGCGACCCGCGCCGCCGCCTCGGCCTGGCTGAGCAGCCGGGGCAGCTGGCCGCGCAGCGCGGGGGTGGTCGCCACCAGGGTCCGCGCGCCGACGGCCACCACCAGCTCGCTGGTCTCCCAGGGCCGGGTACCGGTCGCCGCCGACCGGGACTCCTCCATCGCCACCAGGCGCGGCTGCGCTCCGCTGTCCTTCCAGCGGGTGCCGATGAGCACCGGGCTGGGCCGGCAGTCCGGCGTCACGAAGCAGTACCGGAACTCCACCAGCAGGCGCCACTCCCCCGGCCGGCCGGGCACCGTCTCGGGCGCGCCGTTCGGGCTGGCCTGCCAGACCGTCACCCGGAGGGCACGGAGCGCGGCGAAGCGGCGGCGCAGGTCGGGATGCGCGGCCGGCTCGGCCACCGCCAGGAAGCCGGCCCGGTCCCCGGCCAGCAGCGCGGTGGCCTGCCGGTCGAGCTGCGCGGTCATCCGCTCGGCGAGCTGGCGGGCGGCGAGCGTGGCCGGGTCGGCGGCGGGGGTGCCGAGGCGGTCCAGCACGGCCCGGGAACGGGCGTCCCGGACCGCTCCGACCAGCAGCGCCGCGGGCAGACCGCAGGTCAGCAGCAGCAGGAACACGGTGAGCGCGGCCCACAACTGCCGGCGCCGGCGGGTGGGCGGCTCGTCCAGCCGGTCGATGTCCGGCGCCCCGTCAGTCACCCGCCGAAGGGTACGACCCTCCGGTCGCTCCGGCGAGGGCGGCCCGGCAGGTCACCGACCGGCGGTCGAACGCCGCCAACCGGTTCCGGCCGCTCCGACGGCGGCCCCGGTCAGGCCGGGCGGCCGGCCCGTCGCAGCAGGGTGACGGTGACCGCCCAGGCCACGACCAGCGCGACACCGGCCACCGGCCGGCCGAGCACGGCGAGCAGCACGCCACCGACGACGAACCAGGCCGCCTGGAACGCGTGCTTGGCGGCCGGCCGCAGCGGCACCGTGGCCTTGGGCGAGCCGAGGACGCCCCACAGCGCGGCGAGCAGCAGCGGCACGCCGACGGCGGCGGCCAGCCGGACCGGGAGGGCGGCGTCCAGCGTCCAGCCCCACCAGCCGCCCACCACCAGCACGGCCAGCTCCAACACGAAGAGCAGCAGCAGACCCAGCGCGTACATCAGGACTCCGCGCGGGGCCAGGACTGGAACGCGGCGTCCAGGGCGGTGATCAGGTGGTCGAACGAGCGGTCGACCGCGCGGGGCAGGCCGAACCCGCCGGCGGCCTCCAACGAGACGAACCCGTGCAGGGTGCTACGCAGCATCCGGGTGGCGTCGGTGGCCGCGTCGCCGTCGAGCCCGTAGCCCCGCAGGATCGCGAAGATGGCGCCGACGGCACGCTCGCCGGCGGCGACGTGCTCCGGATCGGTGGGATCGGGCACCCGCTGGGTGGCCGGGTAGCGGCCGGGGTGCCGGCGGGCGTACGCCCGGTAGGCGTGCGCCGCGGCCCGCAGCGCGTCCCCGCCGGCCCGGCCGACGGCGGCCGTGGTCAGCTCGTCCGCCAGCTCGGCGGTGGCCAGCGCGGAGAGCTTCTGGGCCAGCGCGTCCGCACCCCGGACGTGCTTGTAGAGGCTGGGCAGCGCGACGCCGAGCCGGCCGGCCAGCGCGGCGAGGGTGAGCTGGTCGGCACCGACCTCGTCGGCGAGCCGGGCCGCCTCGCGCACCACGGCCTGCTGGTTGAGCCCGACCCTAGGCACCGGTTACCGCCAGGAACTCGGTGAGCTGGGCGGCCGTCCGCGCCGGCTGGTCGGCGTGCGGGTAGTGGCCGGAGTCGTCGATCATCCGCGCCTCGGCGGTGGCGAAGAGCCGGCGGGCCGCCCGGGCCGCCGCGCCGGGGTCGGGGAAGTCCGGGTCCTTCGTGCCCATCAGCACCAGCACCGGCTGCCGGACCTCCCGGGCGCGGGCCGTCCAGTGCGGCTCGACCGGCGCGGCCACCCCCCGGGTCGCGGCCATCCGGCCGGGCTCGCGCAGCTTGGCGACCATCGCCCTGCGGTACGCCGCGTCGTCGGCCGGCCGGTCGCACGGGAAGAGCGTGCGGTGGAACAGCCCGAACAGCCGGGGGCTGCGCAGCACGGCGGCCAGCGCGACCCGCAGGAACGGGTTGAGCTTCGGCTGCTCGACGAAGGGACTGACCTGGACGATGCCGTTGACCAGCTCGGGGGCGTCGGCGGCGGCGAAGACCACCGCCGCCGCGCTGGACGAGCTGCCGACCAGGGTGGCCGGCCCGCCGTCGAGGTCGCGGACCACGGCCAGCAGGTCGGCGGCGACCTCCGCCGGGGCGTACGACGGCCAGCCGGCGCTGGAGTCGCCGTGCCCCCGGACGTCCACCGACGCCACCCGGTGCCCCGCCGCCACGAGGAGCGGGACCAGGTGCCGGAAGGAGCCCCGGTTCTCGCCCATGCCGTGCGAGAGCACCACCAGCGGCCCCTGGCCGCGCACGTCGTAGGCGATCCGTCCGCCGTCCCGCGCCACGTAGCTAACGTTCATACCCTAAAAGCTAACCTCATTAGCCATCACCGTCAAGGCTTGACCTCGACCCGACTTCAGGTCGCAGGATTCCTGCCATGTCGATCACCAACACGGTTCCCCACCTGCGCATCGCCCGCCCGAGCCGCGACCTGGCCGCCGCCGAGCGCTTCTGGGTCGGTGGGCTCGGCCTCGACGTGCTCTGGCGCTCCACCGCCACCGGGCCGGGCACGCACGACCTGCTGATGGTCGGCTGGCCAGCCGCGCACTGGCACCTGGAACTCGTCGGCGGCGCCACGCTCGCCGCCGAACCGACCCCGACCGACGAGGGCCTGCTCGTGCTCTACCTGGACGGGCCAGTTGACGACGACCTGGTCCGGAAACTGGAACGGGCCGGCGGGACGAGGGTCTCCGCCGGCCCGTACTGGGACCGCTGGGGGGTGACGGTGGCCGATCCGGACGGCTACCGCCTGGTGCTCAGCACCCGGGGCTGGTCGAACGGGTGACTCACTTCTTGGAGATCAGGGCCCGGCCGAAGAACATCAGGTTGGCCGGGCGCTCGGCGAGCCGGCGCATCAGGTAGCCGTACCAGTCCTCGCCGTAGGGCAGGTACGTCCGCACCGTGTAGCCCTCGCCGACCAGCCGGGCCTGCTCCTCCGGCCGGATGCCGTACAGCATCTGGAACTCGAACTGCTCCGGCCCGCGGTCGAACCAGCGGGCCCGGTCCTCGCCGATCGCGATCAGCCGGGGGTCGTGGGTGGCCAGCATCGGGTAGCCCTCGCCGGACATCAGGATGTTCAGGCACCGGACGTAGGACTTGTCCACCTCGCGGGCGGACTGGTAGGCCACCGACTCCGGCTCCTTGTAGGCGCCCTTGCACAGCCGCACCCGGGAACCGGCCGTGGCCAGCTCGCGGCAGTCCGACTCGGTCCGCCGCAGGTACGCCTGCAGCACCGCGCCGGTCGACGGGAAGTCCTTGCGCAGCTTGGCCAGGATGTCCAGGGTCGAGTCGGTGGTGGTGTGGTCCTCCATGTCCAGGGTGACCGTGGTGCCCACCTCGTCGGCCGCCAGGCAGATCGACCGCGCGTTGTCGTACGCCAACTGCTCGTCGAACGCCTGCCCGAGCGCGGAGAGCTTGACGCTCACCTCGGCGGCCGGGGTGAGCCCCGCCTCGGCGAGCATCCGCAGCAGCCGCAGGTACTCGTCCCGGGTGGCGTTGGCCTGCTCGGGGGTGACGGTGTCCTCACCGAGGTTGTCGAGGGTGACCGCGAGACCGTTGTCGACGAGCCCGCGGGTCGCGCGCAACGCGTCGTCGGTCTTGGCGCCGGCGACGAACCGGCGGACGACGTCCCGGGTGAACGGGGCCGTCGCGACGAGCCGCTCGACCTGGGATGACCGGGAGGCGGCGAGGATGACGGAACGGAGCATGCGCTGAGCGTAACGCCCCTGCGCGGCCGTCCGCCGGGCGGCGGCGGGGTGCGCGACCAGCCGGCCGGCACCGCCGCCGCCGTGCCGCCCCGGGCCGCTCCGACCGGGCCGGCCGGGTCGCTTCGACCACCCACCCGGGGCGGCGCGACTGGCGGAGATCGGCTACAACGATGCCGTGGAACAACGCCCCCACCGCCGGCTCCGGTCGGCCTCCGTGCAGCTCGGCGCGCTGACCGCGCTCGCCCTCGCCCTCTCCGGCTGCAACCTGACCTCCGACGACGATGACGACGACTGCGCCCTCGGGCCGGCCGGCGGTGGCGACACCGTCGCGCTGGCGCTGCAGGCACCGGCGGCCACCACCGGGCGTACCGCCCCCGAGCCGGCCGCCGCGGCCGTGCCGGAACGCGGCGGGTTCGGCACCCACCTCGCCGCCTGCGGCGGCTGAGGTGCGCCGCGAGTCGGTCACTCCACGGCCCGGCTGGGACACCACCATCCGGGAGCAGGGCCTGGTGTACGTCGACACCGAACTGCCCGACGGCGGGGTGATGTCGTACTGGGACGAGACCGCGGCGTACGCCTTCGAGCTGGACGAGGTGCTCCGGCTGGAGGAGGCGACCGAGGAGCTGCACCGGATGTCGGTGGCCGCCGCCGAGCACGTGGTCGCCCGACAGCGCTACGCCGAGTACGGCATCCCGGCCTGGGCGGCCGAGGCGGTGGCCCGGTCGCTGCGGGAGCGGCCGCCGACCCTCTACGGGCGCTTCGACCTCTGGTACGACGGCAGCTGGCCGCCGAAGCTGCTGGAGTACAACGCGGACACCCCCACCGCGCTGGTCGAGGCAGCGATCATCCAGTGGTACTGGCTGGAGCACACCCGGCCCGAGCTGGACCAGTGGAACAGCCTGCACGAGCGACTGGTCGGCGCCTGGGCGAAGATCGGGGCCGGCCTGCACGACCGGCGGGTGCACGTGGTCTGGTCGAACGAGGAGGAGACCGGCGAGGACCACATGACCGCCGGCTACCTGGCCGAGACCGCCCGCCAGGCCGGGCTGGACGTCGAGCTGCTGCCGATCCAGGAGATCGGCTGGGACGGCCGGCGCTTCGTCGACGCCGCCGACCGGCCGGTGACCACCTGCTTCAAGCTCTACCCGTGGGAGTGGATGCTGGCCGAGCCGTACGGGCCGCTCGCGCTCGACCCGGGCAGCCCGACCACCTGGATCGAGCCGGCCTGGAAGCTGCTGCTGTCGAACAAGGCGCTGCTGGCCGTGCTCTGGGAGCTCTATCCGGGGCACGAGCTGCTGCTGCCGGCGTATCTCGACGGGCCGCGCGGGATGTCCGATTACGTGGCGAAGCCGCTGCTCGGCCGGGAGGGCGGCTCGGTGCGGATCGTCACCGCCGGCACCGAGTTCACCAATCCCGGGATCTACGGCGACGAGGGCTGGTGCTACCAGGAGTTCCGGGCGCTGCCCGAGTTCGCCGGCAACCGGATGGTGCTGGGCAGCTGGATCGTCGACGGCGAGTCGGCCGGGGTCGGGGTCCGGGAGAGCGTGAGTCTGATCACCGACGGTTACGCCCGGTTCCTGCCGCACTACATCGACGCACCGCGTGGCAGCTGAGTCGTCTACCGTTGGGGGCGTGAACTTCGACGCGTACGCCCGGACCGGCGTTGATCTCGTCAACGCCCGCCTGGACGACCTCGACAACCTGCGGGCCCTCTTCCCCGACGACAACGCGTGGATGCGCGACGAGGTGGCGGAGCGGGACCTGGCGATCTTCCGGCGGGCGCAGAAGCGGCTGCGCGACGTCTTCGAGTACGGCACCTCCGGGCGGGACGGCGAGGCGGTGGCCGAGCTCAACTCGCTGCTGGAGGCGTTCCCGGTGCAGCCGCGCATCTCGGGGCACGACTCCAGCGACTGGCACATGCACGTGACCAGCCGCGGCTCCTCGGTGAGCGCCGAATACCTCGCCGGCGCGGTGTGGGGGCTGTCGGTCTGGCTCTGCGAGTACGGCAGCGCCCGGTTCGGCGTCTGCGCGGACGAGCGCTGCGGCAACGTCTACCTGGACACCTCGTCCAACTGCTGCCGGCGGTTCTGCTCGGAGCGCTGCGCCACCCGCTCGCACGTCGCCGCGCACCGCGCCCGCAAGCGCGCCGCGGTCGGCGAGCAGGCGACGGTGGCCGCCCAGCCGGCCCCGGCCGAGTCGCTGACCCCGGTCAGCTGAGCCGCCCCGCCCGGCGGGCGCCGGTCAGGCGTCCACCGGCGACGGGGTGCTCAGGTGCTCGCGGGCGAACTCCAACGCGGCGCGCAGGTCCGCTTCGCGCACCGCGCGACTCTTCGCGCCCCGGGTGCTGACCTCCACCGCGACCGAGCCGGTGAAACCCCGCCCGGCCAGCGAGGAGAGCAGCTCCGCGCAGGGCTGGCTGCCGCGCCCCGGCACCAGGTGCTCGTCCCGCCCCTCGCCGGTGCCGTCGCCGAGGTGCACGTGGACCAGGCCGGCGCCCATCCGGTCGGCCATCTTTATGGCGTCGCTGTGCGAGGCGGCGCAGTGCGACAGGTCGAGCGTGTAGGAGGCGTAGCCGGTGTCGGTCGGGTCCCAGCCCGGGACGTACGGCACGAACTGCCGGCCGGCCATCCGGACCGGGTACATGTTCTCCACCGGGAACCGCAGGTCGGGGTACTCCCGGGCGATCTTGTCGAGCCCGTCGGCGAAGTTGCGCGCGTAGTCCCGCTGCCAGGTGAAGGGCGGGTGCACCACCACGGTCGGCGCCCCGAGCGTCGCGGCCAGCTCGGCGGAGCGGCGCAGCCGCTCCCACGGGTCGGGGCTCCACACCCGCTGGGTGACCAGCAGGCAGGGGGCGTGGACGGAGAGCACCGGCACGCCGTAGTGCTCGGACAGGCCGCGCAGCGCGCCGGCGTCCTGGCTGACGGCGTCCGTCCAGACCATCACCTCGAGGCCGTCGTAGCCCAGCGCCGCGGCCAGCTGGAACGCCGCCGCGGTCCGCTCAGGGAAGACCGAGGAACTGGACAGGAGCACCGGGACTGGGGAAGTCACACCTGTCAGGGTAGCCCGCTCCGGTGACGGCATCGTGACGAGCAGCCGCAAACCGGTGCCAACCGCTCGGCCGGATCACACCGGATCGAGCTGGTCCAGCCGGCGCAGGATCACGCCCTCGCGCAGCGCCCAGGGGCAGATGTCGAGCGCGTCCACGTCCAGCCGGCGCATCGCCGCCTCGGCGACCACCGCGCCGGCCAGCAACTGGTGCGCCCGGCCGGCGCTGACCCCGTCGAGTTCGACCAGCTGGGCCGGCGGGATGTGCCGGATGAAGCCGAGCACCTGCCGCAGCCCAGCCCGGGTCAGCCGGCGGCGGGCCCAGAGCCCGGCCCCGGACGGGGCCGCGCCGGCCAGCCGGGCCAGGGTGCGGAACGTCTTCGAGGTGGCCACCGGCCGCTCCCAGCCCACCTCGGTCATCCGCTTCACCACCGGGTCGAGCAGCCCGTCGACGTACGACCGCAGCTCGTTCACCCGCTCGGCCGGCGGCGGGGCGGCACCGTCCGGGCTGGTACCGAGCCGGTCGCGGGTCAGCCGGCCGGCGCCGAGCGGCAGCGACTCCGCGACGTCCGGCTCCTCGTCGATGCCGGCGGCGAGTTCCAGCGAGCCGCCGCCGATGTCCAGCACCAGCAGCCGGCCGGCGGACCAGCCGAACCAGCGCCGGACCGCGAGGAAGGTCAGTCGGGCCTCGTCCGCACCGGAGAGCACCGTCAGGCGTACGCCCGTCTCGTCGTGGACCCGGGCCAGCACCTCGGGCGCGTTGGTGGCGTCCCGGACGGCGGAGGTGGCGAACGCGAGCAGGTCGTCGGTCGCCAGCCCTGCGGCCGCCGCCTTGGCCATGCTGACGGCCTTGACCAGGCCGTCCGCGCCCGCCTCGGTGAGCGCGCCGTCCGGGCCGATCTGCTCGGCGAGGCGCAGCACCACCTTCTCCGAGTGCGCCGGCCACGGGTGCGCGCCGTGGTGGGCGTCGACCACCAGCAGGTGCACCGTGTTGGAGCCGACGTCGAGGACACCCAGTCGCATGCTGTCGACCCTAGGGCCAACTCGTTTGCGCGGCTCGGCGGCCCGCGGGCGGCACCGCGCGTACGCTGGGCCGGGTGACAGGGCAGATCGAACTCCGCGTGCTGGTGGACGACCCGGCCGACCCGCGCAGTCGCGAGGTGCCGCTGGACTTTCCCCGGGAGTGGGTCGAGTTCGCCGACCCGGCCGACGAGCAGCACCTGATCCGGGCCGACCTCACCTGGTTGCTCTCCCGCTGGACGTGCGTCTTCGGCCGGGGCTGCCACGGCATCATCGCCGGCCGCTCCGCCGAGGGCTGCTGCTCGCACGGCGCGTTCTTCACCGACTCCGACGACGAGAAGCGGGTCCGCTCCGCGGTCAAGCGGCTCACCCCGGAAACCTGGCAGCACTTCCGGCGCGGCTTCAAGCAGTGGACCGAGGAGGACACCGTCGACGGCAAGAACCCGGCCCGGCGGACCGCGACCCAGGACGCGGACGGCCCCTGCGTCTTCCTCAACGACGCGGACTTCCCGGCCGGGGGCGGCTGCGCGCTGCACGCCCAGGCGCTGCGCGACGGGGTGCACCCGCTGGAGTACAAGCCGGACGTCTGCTGGCAGTTGCCGATCCGCCGGGACCAGGACTGGGTGAAGCGGCCGGACAACACCAAGGTGCTGGTCTCCACGCTGTCGGAGTTCGACCGGCGGGGCTGGGGCGCCGGCGGGCACGACCTGGACTGGTGGTGCACCTCGTCGACCGACGCGCACGTCGGCGCGGAGCCGATGTACGTCTCCTACGGCCCGGAGCTGACCGCGCTGATCGGCGCCCCGGCGTACGCGAGGCTGGCGGAAATGTGCGCGGCGCGGCTGCGCCAGGGCCAGATCGCCCCCCACCCGGCCGGCGAGGATCAGCAGATTTGATCGACCGGCGCGGCGGAGAGCCGGCCGACCGCGGTCGACGAGATCAGCTCGGCCCTCCGTAACGCCCGCTGAGCAGCCCCCTACATCTGCCCGCCGGGGAGCAGGACGACGATGCCGTCGTCGTCGCTGTGCACCTGGGCGCCCGGCTCGAAGACGCAGTTGCCGAAGGAGACCGGCACGTCCCGCTCACCCGCGCCCGTCTTGGCGCTCTTGCGCGGGTTCGCGCCGAGCGCCTTGATGCCGAGCGGGAGGGTATGCAGGGCGGCGACGTCGCGGACGGCCCCGTTGATCACCACACCGGCCCAGCCGTTCTCCGCCGCCGTGGCGGCGATGAGGTCGCCCATCAGGGCGGTGTGCAGGGATCCGCCCCCGTCCACCACCAGCACCCGGCCCTCCCCGGGCTCGGAGACGACCGCCTTCACCAGGGCGTTGTCCTCGAAGCAGCGAACCGTGACGGCGGGTCCGCCGAAGGCACGGACGCCGCCGAACTGGCGCAGCTGCGTGTCGCACGAGCCGAGCCGGTCGCCGTACCGGTCGTACAGGTCGGCGGTCGCTGGCGTCTGCGGTGTCTGCATGGTTCGTCCTTCTCTCACTCGGGGTTCGGATCGGGGGGCGGTGACGGGTGCAGGCGGGACTTTCCTCAGTCCGGGAGCCCCCGTCGACGTCGACGGCCCATTCAGTCGGTCTTGACCGCGAGCACCGGGCAGGGTGCGTCGAGCAGGATCTCCTGAGCGGTGGAGCCCAGGATCAACTTGCCCACCGGACTCCGGTGCCGGATTCCGATCACCACCAGTGAGACGTCCTCCGTCCGGACGATCTCGACGATCTCCTCCGCCGCGTCCCGGCCCCGCACCAGCTGCCGGACCGTGTGCGGCACGCCCGCGGCGGTCAGCTCGCGGACCACCCGGTCCAGATCGGCCTCCTGGGCGAAGCGCGGGTCGACATACGCGTCGCCGCGCGAGGTGTTCACCACCAGCAGCGACTCGTCGCGGAACCGGGCCTGCTCCACGGCGGCCCGCAGGGCCGCCTCGCCCATCGGCGAGGGCACGTACCCCACCAGCACCGTCATCCGGTCACCAACCTTCCTCGCAGCGGACGGACCACGAACCGGCCGAGCAACGGCCAGAGCAGCACCACCAGGATCAGGGCGTAGATCAGCCACGACACCCACCCGCCGATCAGCCCGTGCAGCTCGCCGCCGGAGAGCTGCAACGCCCGCCGGCCCTGCAACTCGGCACGGGGACCGAGGATCACCCCGACGATCAGCGGCAGGATCGGCAGCCCGAAGCGCCGCATGCCGAATCCGATCAGGCCGAGGGTGAGCAGCAGGAAGAGGTCCAACGGCGAGGCGTTGACCGCGTACGCACCCATCGAGGCGAAGAAGAGGATCCCGGCGTAGAGGTACGGGCGCGGGACCCGCAGCAGCCGAGCCCAGGCGGGGGCGAGTGGCAGGTTGAGCACCAGCAGCAGCAGGTTGCCCACGAAGAGGCTGGCGATCAGCGTCCAGACCAGGGCGGACTCCCGCTCGAAGAGCAGCGGCCCGGGCTGGATGCCGTACTGCTGGAAGGCGGCCAGCATCACCGCGGCGGTGGCGTTGGTGGGCAGGCCGATCGCCAGCATCGGCACCAGCGTGCCGGCGGCGGACGCGTTGTTGGCCGCCTCCGGGCCGGCGACCCCCTCGATCGCCCCGCGGCCGAACTCTTCCGGGTGCTTCGTCAGCTTCTTCTCGGTGGCGTACGACAGGAAGGTCGGGATCTCCGCCCCGCCCGCCGGCAGCGCGCCGAACGGGAACCCGTACGCGGTGCCACGGAGCCACGGCTTCCAGGAGCGCCGCCAGTCCTGCCGCCCCATCCACGGGCGCCCGACCGGGATCACCTCGGCGGCCCGCCGGCGCAGGTGCGCGGCGATCCAGAGCGCCTCGCCGACAGCGAAGATCCCGACCGCCACCACGACCACGTCGATGCCGTCGGCGAGCTGCGGGATCCCCAGGGTGAGCCGCTGCTGACCGGTCTGGTCGATCCCGATCACGCCGATCACCAGGCCGATCAGCAGGGAGGCGAAGCCACGTACCCGGGAAGCGCCGAGCACCGCGGTGACCGCCACGAAGGAGAGCAGCATCAGCGCGAAGTAGTCGGGCGCGCCGAGGCTGATCGCGAACTGCACCACCGGCGGGGTGACCACCACCAGCAACAGGGTGGCGATGGTGCCGGCGACGAACGAGCCGATCGCGGCGGTGGCCAGCGCCTGCGCGGCCCGGCCCGCCTTCGCCATCTTGTTGCCCTCGATCGCGGTCACCACCGAGGACGACTCGCCGGGGGTGTTCAGCAGGATCGAGGTGGTCGAGCCGCCGTACATGCCGCCGTAGAAGATGCCGGCGAACATGATGAACGCCTGGGTCGGCTCCATCCCGTAGGTGACCGGCAGCAGCAGCGCCACCGTCATCGCCGGCCCGATGCCGGGCAGCACGCCGACGGCGGTGCCGATGGTCACGCCGAGCAACGCGATCAGCAGGTTCATCGGGGTCACCACGTTGGCGAACCCGTCGAGGAGGGACGCGAGGTTGTCCATCAGAGGATCCCTTGCAGCACGCCGGCGGGCAGGTTGACGCCGAGCCCGATGGCGAAGGTGTAGAACGTGACCAGCGACAGCGCGACGGCGATCGACAGGTTGCGGACGTAGTGCCGGTTGCCGAGCGCGAACGCCGAGCCCCAGAAGAGCAGCGTGCCGCTGATCACCCAGCCGAGCCGGTCGATCAGCACGGCGTTGACCAGGAACGCGCCGATCAGCAGCAGCACCGTCCGCCAGTCGATCGGAGTGGTCAGGTCCACGTCCTCCCCGGCCTCCGGCTCACCCGCGCCGCCCCGGGCCACGTCCACTGCGTAGATCCCCGCGACGATCAGCAGCAGCACCCCGAGCAGGATCGGCACCGGCTTGGGCCCGATCGGGTCGGCGCTGTTGACCGCGTGCCCGATGCGCGTCGCGTCGGCGATCACCAGGCCGCCGACCAGGGCGAGGAACGCGCAGACCCCGTACTGCGCCCGGTCCGGCTTCGGCGCCGGGCCGTCCTGCACCGTCGGGTCCGCGACCGTCGGCGGGACGTCGGCCGGGTCGGACCGCGCCGCCTCCGGCTGGTCCGGCGTACGCTCCGTGCCCCCCTGCGCCGGGATCGGCGGTACGGATCTCGCCACGGCCGAGGGCCGGGACGGCTGGTCGCCGCCCCGGTCCGGTCGAGTCGTCATGGCGCTCACGCCAGCCCGAGCTGCTTGAGCACGTCGGCGACCGCCTTGTCCTGCTCGGTCAGGAAGGTGGCGAACTCGTCGCCGGTGACGAAGGCGTCGGTCCAGCCGCGCTTCTTCAGCTCGGCCTTCCACTCCTCGGACTCGTGCATCTTCGTCAGCGCGTCGATCCAGACCTTCTTGTCGGCGTCGCTGATGCCGGGCGGCGCGACGATGCCCCGCCAGTTGGTGAAGACCAGGTCGACTCCGGACGCCTTGAGCGTCGGCACATCCTTGAGGGCCTCGATCGGGCCCTCGCTGGTCACCGCGAGGACCCGGATCTGGCCGGCCTCGACCTGGTCGAGGAACTCGCCGAAGCCGCTGGCGCCGAAGGCCACCTTGCCGCCGAGCACGGCCGGCAGCAGCTCACCGCCGCCGTCGTACGACACGAAGTTGACCTGGCGGGGGTCGATGCCGACGGTCTTCGCCAGTTGCATCGGCAGCAGGTGATCGGGGCCGCCGGGCGACGAGCCGCCCCCGACGGCGAGTCCCTTGGGGTTGGCCTTCCAGGCGGCGACCAGGTCGCCGATGGTCTGGTACGGGGAGTCCTTCGGCACCACGATGGCGCCGGCCTCCTCGATCAGCTTGGCCAGCGGGGTGGTCTGGGTGAGCGTCGCCGAGGACTTGGAGGTGTACGAGGCACCGACCACGCCCAGCCCCATCTGCATGGCGAGCTTGCCGTTGCCCTTCTCGTTCACGGTCCGCTGGAGGCCGACCGTTCCGCCCGCGCCGGGCAGGTTGAAGACCTGCACGCCGGTGGCGATCTTGGCGTCCTCCATCACCTTGGCGGCGGTGCGGGCGGTGGTGTCGTACCCGCCGCCGGGGGTGTTCGGCACCATGATCCGCAGACCGGTGGCCGGCTTGCCGTTGCCGCCGGCGCCACCCTCGTTCTTCTCGGCGGTGGCGCCACAGGCAGCCAGGGCCAGCGCCGTGGCGGCGGCGACGCCCATGACCAGCACGTTTCTCCTAGTTGCCATCTTGTTTCTCTTCCGTTTCGAATAAGTCCGGCGGCAAGATGATGGCCTGCGGGCGGGCCGGGCGTCTGCGTTGTGTCACCAGCGGAAGTTGAGGTCTTTGTGGTCGCGCTCACATCCCGCCGCCGTAGCCTGGCGGGACAGCTGCTGGTCCTCCAGCTCGCGATCATCGTCGTGGTGCTGGTGGCGGTGGCCGCCGTGTCGCTGGCCCAGTCGGCGGCCACCTTCAACCGCGTCGAGGGGCGTCGGGTCGCCGCTCTCGGCGAGGAACTCGGCGGCAGCCCGCTGCTGCGGGACCAGCTCGGCCAGCCGGCACCCGCCGAGGCGATCGCACCGCTGCTGCAGAACACGCTGAACCGGTCCGGGATGACCACCGTGACCGTGGCGGACGATCGGGGCCGGGTGGTCAGCTCGACGGACCCGACCCTGGTCGGCAGCCCGGTGGTGCTGGGCGACCCCCGGGTGGCGCAGGGCCGGAGCTGGTTCGGCGAGCTGGAGGTCGGCGGCACCCGGCAACTGGTGGCCCAGGTGCCGGTGCTCGGCGCGGACCCGGAGACGAACCTCGGCCGGTACCTGGGCGTGGTGGTCATCGGCGAGGCGGCGCCGACCTGGTCGGAACGGCTGGTGGGGGCCTCGTCGTACCTCTTCACCTACCTGGGCATCGCCAGCGGGCTGGGGGTGGTCGGGTCGTGGCTGCTGGCCCGGCGGATCAAGCGGCAGACCCTGGGGTTGGAGCCCCGGGAGATCGCCGGGCTGGCCGAGCACCGGGAGGCGCTGCTGCACGGCATCGCCGAGGGGGTGATCGCGCTGGACCCGCAGCTCCGCGTCACCCTGGTCAACGCGGTCGGCCGGCGGCTGCTCGACCTGCCCGAGGAGTGCCTCGGCCGCAGCCTCGCCGAGCTGCGGATCTCCGGGCGGTTGCGGGACGTGCTGGCCGGCGCCGGCGGCGGCCCCGAGGCCCGGGACCAGGTCGTGGTCCGCCGCGGCCGGGTGCTGGTGATGAACCGGATGACGGTCAGGAAGGACGGCCGCCGGCTCGGCTCGGTCACCACCCTGCGGGACCGCACCGAACTGGCCCGGCTGGAGCAGGAGATCGGCTCGTTCCGGAGCACGACCGAACTGCTCCGCGCGCAGACCCACGAGTTCGCCAACCAGCTGCACACCATCTCCGGGTTGATCCAGATCGGCGAGCACGACGAGGTGGTCCGCTACGTCGACGCGCTGAGCCGGCGCCGGGCCTCGCTGGACCTGACGGTCACCAGCCGGATCCACGACACGGCGGTGGCCGCGCTGCTGATGGCGAAGTCGGCGGTGGCCGCGGAGCGCCGGGTGGAGCTGCGGATCTCCGAGCGGACCGGGCTCGACCGGCTGGGGCCCGAGGTCTCGGCCGACGTCGCGACGGTACTGGGCAACCTGGTCGACAACGCCGTCGAGGCGGTCGCCGGGGGCCGGGACCCGGCGGCCGGCACCGGGGCCCGGGACGGCCGCGGGACCGACCCGGGCGGCGTCGGCCCGGCGAACCGGCCGGCCTGGGTGGAGGTGGAACTGCGCCAGGACGCCTCGTCCGTGGAGATCGTGGTCCGCGACTCCGGCCCCGGGGTCGCGCCGGAGCTGGCCAAGGAGGTCTTCACCCACGGCTTCACCACGAAGGCGGCCGAGGGCGGTGAGCGCGGCATCGGACTGGCACTCACCCGGCTGGTCTGCCACCGTCGGGGCGGCGAGGTCGCGGTCACGAACACCGAGGAGGGCGCGATGTTCACCGCGCGGATGTCGGTGTCCAGGGCGTTGGAGGAGGCTCGATGATCAAGGTACTGGTCGTCGACGACGACTTCATGGTGGCCCGGATCCACTGCGGCTTCGTCGACCGGATCGACGGGTTCCGGGTGGTCGGCAGCGCGAGCACCGGCGAGCAGGCCATCGCGGCGGTCGACGAGCTCCGGCCCGACCTGGTGCTGCTCGACCTCTACCTGCCGGACATGTTCGGCCTGGATGTGGTGACCCGGCTGCGCGCCGCCCAGCACGACTGCGACATCCTGGTCATCAGCGCCGCCCGGGAGGCCGAGGCGGTCCGCCGGGCGGTCCGCTACGGCGCGGTCAACTACCTGCTCAAGCCGTTCGGCTTCGACGAGATGCGGACCCGCCTCGAGCAGTACGCCGCCCGGCGGAACTCGCTCCGGGCCGCGGTGGTCAGCGACCAGGCCGACGTCGACCGGGTGCTCTCCCGCACCGGCTCGCACATCGCCACCTCCGCGCTGCCCCGGGGCCTCAGCCCGCAGACCGCGGAACTGGTCGAGCACGCCCTGCGGGAACACAACGGCAGCACGCTGTCGGCCGCGGAATGCGCGAACCGGGTGGGCATCTCCCGGGTCAGCGCCCGTCGCTACCTGGAGCACTTCGCGGGCACGGGTCGGGCCGAGGTCAGCCTGCGCTACGGCGCGGCCGGTCGCCCGGAACGCCGCTACTGCTGGGTGGGCTGACCGGTCACGGCTCGAACTTGTAGCCCAGGCCGCGGACGGTGACGATGAAGCGCGGTGCGGACGGCTCCGGCTCGATCTTCGACCGCAGCCGCTTGACGTGCACGTCCAGGGTCTTGGTGTCACCGACGTAGTCGGCGCCCCAGACCCGGTCGATGAGCTGCCCCCTCGTGAGCACCCGGCCGGCGTTGCGCAGCAGCAGCTCCAGCAGCTCGAACTCCTTCAGCGGCAGCTGCACCGGGGCGCCGTCGACGGTCACCACGTGCCGCTCGATGTCCATCCGGACCGGGCCCGCGGCCAGCGTCGGGACGCCGGACTCGGCCACCTCGGTGCTCTGCCGGCGCAGCACCGCCCGGATCCGGGCGACCAGCTCGCGCGGCGAGTACGGCTTGGTCACGTAGTCGTCGGCGCCGATCTCCAGACCGACCACCTTGTCGATCTCGCTGTCCCGCGCGGTGACCATGATGATCGGCACGTGCGAGCGCTGCCGCAACTGCCGGCACACCTCGGTGCCCGACATCTCGGGCAGCATCAGGTCGAGCAGCACGATGTCGGCGCCGGTCCGGTCGAACTCGGTGAGGGCGGTCGGGCCCGTCGCGGCGACAGAGACCTCGAAGCCCTCCTTGCGGAGCATGTACGACAGGGCGTCGGAGAACGACTCCTCGTCCTCGACCACCAGAACGCGGCTCAACGGGCTTTTCCTTTCCATTGCTGTCAGACCTGCCGGAGCTCGGCCGGACCGGACTCGATCCCAGCGGGTGGCAGTGTCGCCAGGAGGTCGTCCGGTGGACGGGCGGGCAGCCGCAGGGTGAACGTCGACCCACCACCAAGAGTGCTCGCCACCTCGACCCGTCCGCCATGGTTGCTCGCGATGTGTTTGACGATGGCCAGCCCGAGGCCGGTCCCGCCGGTGTCCCGGGAGCGCGCCTGGTCGGCCCGGTAGAACCGCTCGAAGATCCGGTCGACGTCGGTCGGCGCGATCCCGATCCCCTGGTCGGTGACGGCGATCTCGACGTGCTCGTCGTCGGCCCGGGTGGCGATCCGCACCGTGGTGTCCTCGCCCGAGTAGTTGATGGCGTTCTCCACCAGGTTCGACACGGCGGTGGCGAGTTGGGTGTCGCTGCCGTACACGGTCAGGCCGCGCTCGCCGGTGACCTCCACCTCGATCCGCCGGGCGGCGGCGCTGGTCCGGGTGCGGTCGACCACCTCGGCGACCACCCAGTCCACCGCGACCGGCTCCGGCGGCGGCTGCGGCTCGGCGCCCTGCAACCGGGTCAGCTCCAGCAGTTCCTGCACCAGCCGGCCGAGCCGGGTCGACTCGTGCTGGATGCGCTCGGCGAAGCGCCGGGCGGCGACCAGGTCCTCGGACAGGTCCGGCGCCGCCGCGCCGGCCGGCTCGGTGGCGTCCAGCAGCGCCTCGGCGAGCAGTTGCAGGGCGCCGATCGGCGTCTTCAGCTCGTGGCTGACGTTCGCCACGAAGTCCCGCCGCACCCGGGCCAGCCGGTGCGACTCGGTCACGTCCACCGCTTCCACGGCGACGTGCCCGCCACCGATCGCCATCGCCCGCAGGTGCACCCCGAGCGGGTTCTCCCCGGCGGAGTCGCGGCCCCGCGGCAGGTCCAGTTCGATCTCGCGCCGCACGCCGGTGCGGCGCACCTGGCCGGCGAGCGTACGGATCAACGGGTGGGCGGCGATCGAACCGGGCGTCGGGCCGGTGCGGAGCAGCCCCATCGCCCGGGCGGCCGGGTTGACCCGGACCGGCTGGTCGTCGGCGTCCAGCACCACCACGCCGGCGCGGAGCGAGTCGATCGTCCGGCGGCCGAGCCCCGCCTGCTGGTCGTCTGGTATCGCGAGCCTCCCCATGCCGAGACGGCGGCCGGACCGGCCCGCCGCCGAGGTGACCCGGGCGCGGACCGCCGGGACCAACGCGACCAGCAGCAACCCGGCGGCCAGCCCGGCCACCAGGCCCACGACCACACCGACGGTCACCGCCCACTCCACCCGGCGATCGTAGGGTCATTGTTAACCTGGGCATCGCCCATAACAGGACGAACCACCTTCACGTCCGGGAAAGTTCACCCCCGCGTCCGGCGCCGTTCACCCGGGTTCATCTGCGGTCCGCCCGTGCGGCCTAGCGTGGGCGGCACACCTGCCCACCCCGCGCCGGCCTGGCCGGCGGACACCGATTCCAGGACGTGAGAATGCGCGACGAGTTCCGGGCTGACCTGCAGATCGTCAGCCAACTGCTGGTGGACATGGCGGAGGGGATCCGGGCCGCGATGCGGCAGGCCACCCGCGCCCTGCTCACCGCGGACCGCCGGGCCGCGGAGACGGTGATCGAGCGGGACGCCGAGATCGACGACCTCTACCGGCACGTCGAGGAGCGGGTCTGCGACCTGCTCGCCCGGCAGGCGCCGGTCGCCTCCGACCTGCGCGCCATGATCACGGCGCTGCACGTCGCGGCCGACCTGGAGCGGATGGGTGACCTGGCCGACCACGTGGCGAAGACCGCGCTGCGGCGGCACCCGTCGCCGGCCGTGCCGGCCGAGCTGCGGCCGATCTTCACCGACATGGCCGCGATCGCCGACCGGATGGCCGAGAAGATCGCGTCGGTGCTGGCCAAGCCCGACGTGGCGGTCGCCGCCGAACTGGACCGCGTCGACGACGCCATGGACGACCTGCACCGCAGCCTGTTCGCGGTGCTGCTCGGCGAGGACTGGCCGTACGGGGTGGAGACCGCGATCGACGCCACCCTGCTCGGCCGCTTCTACGAGCGGTTCGCCGACCACGCGGTGAACACCGCCGAGCACGTGATCTACCTGATCACCGGGGAGACCACACCCCCGGCCAACTGAGCCGCCGCCCGGGGCCCCGGCCAGCCGGCCGGGGCCCGGTCGCGTTCAGCGGCCCTGGTTCGCCACCGCGGCGGCGGCCTCCTTGGCGGCGGCCGGGTCGAGGTAGGTGCCGCCCAGGGTGTGCGGGCGCAGGTGCGCGTCGAGGTCGTAGCGCAGCGGGATGCCGGTCGGGATGTTCAGCTTGGCGATCGCCTCGTCGGAGATCTGGTCCAGGTGCTTGACCAGGGCGCGCAGCGAGTTGCCGTGCGCGGCCACCAGCACCGTACGGCCGGCCAGGATGTCCGGCACGATCGAGTCGTACCAGTAGGGCAGCATTCGCTCGACGACGTCCTTCAGGCACTCGGTACGCGGCATCAGCTCGCTCGGCAGCAGCGCGTACCGCGGGTCGCCGACCTGGGACCACTCGTCGCCGTCCGCGATCGGCGGCGGCGGGGTGTCGTACGAGCGACGCCAGAGCATGAACTGCTCCTCGCCGTACTCGTCCAGCGTCTGCTTCTTGTTCTTGCCCTGCAGCGCGCCGTAGTGGCGCTCGTTGAGCCGCCAGGACCGGCGGACCGCGATCCAGTGCCGGTCCGCGGCGTTCAGCGCCAGCTCGGCGGTACGGGTCGCGCGGCGCAGCACGCTGGTGTGCACCACGTCCGGCAGCAGGTCGTGCTCGCGCAGCAGCTCGCCGCCGCGGCGCGCCTCGTTCTCGCCCTTCTCGGTGAGGTCGACGTCGACCCAGCCGGTGAAGAGGTTCTTGGCGTTCCAGTCGCTCTCGCCGTGCCGCAGCAGGACCAGCGTCCCGACGGTGGGCCCCTCGCTCGCAGTCATGCGGATCATCCTGCCGTACCCGGCGGTCGGACACGCGGCGAGCGGTCGTGACGACCACCACGTGGAAAAGCCGATGACCGGCAAACCGGCCCGGCACTAGGTTGTAAGGCGCTTGTGATTGATCGGTCATTACCGGGGGCGGGGGCGGCAGATGCGGACGGTGCGGGGCTGGTTCAGGGACACGGCGGGCGGACTGCCGGCGCGGTTCTGGTACCTCTGGACCGGCACCCTGATCAACCGGCTCGGCTCGTTCGTGCTGGTGTTCCTGGCCATCTACCTCACCCAGGAGCGCGGCTTCTCCGCCTCGCAGGCCGGCCTGGTGATCGGCCTCTGGGGCGTCGGCGGCGCGGTCGGCACCACCGTCGGTGGCACGCTGACCGACCGCTGGGGTCGCCGGCCCACCCTGTTCACCGCGCACCTGGGCGCGGCCGCCATGATGCTCACCCTCGGCCTCGCCCGGGACCTGTGGGCGGTGGCGCTCGGCGCCCTGCTGCTCGGCATGTTCGCCGAGGCGGCCCGGCCGGCGTTCGGCGCCATGATGATCGACGTGGTGCCAGCCAAGGACCGGCTGCGGGCCTTCTCGCTGAACTACTGGGCGATCAACCTCGGCTTCGCCTGCGCGGCGGTGCTCGCCGGCCTCGCCGCCCAGGCCGACTACCTGCTGCTCTTCGTGGTCGACGCGGCCACCATGCTGGTCACCGCGCTGATCATCTTCATCAAGGTCGGCGAGACCCGGACCGCGGTCACCGTGGCGCCGGGACAGGCCAAGGGCGAGCCGCCGGCCGGGGCGCTACGCACCATCCTGACCGACCGGGTCTTCCTGGGCTTCGTGGCGTTGAACCTGCTCTCCGCGCTGGTCTTCCTCCAGCACATCTCGATGCTGCCGATCGCGATGGGTGACTCGGGCCTGACCCCCGCCACCTACGGCTCGGTGATCGCGCTCAACGGCGTGCTGATCGTGGTGGGGCAGCTCTTCGTACCCCGGCTGATCCGGGGCCGGAGCAGGTCGCACGTGCTCGCCCTGGCCTCGGTGGTGATGGGCGTCGGCTTCGGGCTGACCGCGTTCGCGGACGCCGCCTGGTTCTACGGGATCACCGTGCTGATCTGGACGCTCGGCGAGATGCTCAACTCGCCGTCCAACGCCACCCTCATCGCCGAACTCTCCCCCGCCGAGCTGCGCGGTCGCTACCAGGGCGTCTTCTCGCTCTCCTGGCAGGTGGCCGGCGCTGTGGCACCGATCCTCGGCGGCCTGGTCCGCGAGCAGGCCGGCAACGGCGCGCTCTGGCTCGGCTGCGCGGCGATCGGCGCCGTGACGGCGGTCGCCCACCTGGTCTCCGGGCCGGCTCGGGAGCGGCGCGCCGTGGCGCTGCGGGCGGCCACCGAGCCGGTCGTGCCGGTCACCGCCACCCGGACGCCGGCGCCCGAGGCGGCCGAGGCGGCGGCCACCGCCCCCGCCCTGCCGGTCCGGTCGGGTGCGGATGCCGCGCCGCCGGCCGCCGACAGCGACGGGGTGGACGGGTCGGCGGCGGGCGGCCCCGGCCGGCCCCGGTCGACCGAGTCCGCCGGGGCACGGTGACCAGCGACACGTGGCGCCCGGCGGCCGGGCTCCCTACGGTCTGGATGAAACTGTTAGTTAACTGAACTGTTCGGAGGACGCGTGCGGCCCCTACGGCGCTGGCTGGACTACACCGCCGGCGGTCTGCCCGCCACCTTCTGGTACCTCTGGGCCGGGTTGCTGATCAATCGGGCCGGCGCGTTCGCGATGCTCTTCCTGTCGCTCTACCTGACCTCGGCGCGGAGCGCGAGCGAGGCGGTGGCCGGCGCGGTGGTCGGAGCGTACGGGGCCGGCGGGGCGGCCGGGGTGCTGCTCGGCGGGGTGCTCGCCGACCGGTGGGGCCGCCGGTCCACGCTGCTCGCGGCCCACCTGGTCACCGCCGCCCTGATGGTCGCGCTGGCGTTCAGCCGGCACCTGGTGGTGATCGCGGTGCTCGCCGCGCTGGTCGGCGTCGTCCACTCGATGCCCAGCCCGGCGTTCGTCGCGGCGATCGTCGACGTGGTGCCCGAGCAGCGCCGCTCGCGCGCCTTCAACCTCCAGTTCTGGGCGTTCAACCTGGGCATGGCGGTGGCCTCGCTGCTGGCCGGCGTGCTCGCCGAGGCGAGCTTCGTCGCGCTGTTCCTGGTCGACGCGGCGGCCACCCTGCTGGCCGCGGCGGTGATCGCCTGGAAGGTGCCGGAGACCCTGCCGAGTCGCAGCCCCCGCCACGCTCCGATCTTGGACAGTTTCCGTTCCACCCGAACGGAAACTGTCCAAGATCCAGGCGATGGAGCCCCGGCAACGACGGCCGGCCGGGGCCGGGTCGGCCCGGACGGCGGGCCGGTGCGGCCGGGCGGGCGCTCCCGTCGGCCCGGGCTGCACACCGCGCTGACCGACCGGGTCTTCCTGGTCTTCGTGGGCCTGACCTTCGTGCTGGCCGTACTGACCCTGCAGACCTCGACCATCATGCCGCTGGCCATGCGGACGGACGGGCTCAGCCCGTCCGCGTACGGCGTGGTGGTGGCGCTCGGCGGAGTGCTGATCGTGCTCGGCCAGCTCTTCGTGCCCCGGTTGATCGAGCGGCACCGCAAGGACCACGTGCTGGCCGTCTCCACCGGGCTGCTCGCGCTCGGCTTCGGCGCCCTCGCGTACGCCGACGACCTGCCGGTCTACCTGGGCGCCGCGGTGGTCTGGACGGTGGGCTCGATGCTCGCCGCGCCGCCGAACGCGCAGATCAACGCCGACCTCGCCCCACCTGAGCTGCGGGCCCGCTACCAGTCGGTCTTCTACCTGGCCTTCCCGGCCGCGTCCTTCGTGGCGCCCACCCTCGGCGGGGTGAGCCTGCAGTACCTCGGCGAGCGGCACTGGCTGATCGTGGGCGGGCTGGGACTGCTGGCCGCCGCCGGACACCTCTGGGCCGGGCCGCCTCGGGAGCGGCGGGTGGCCGCGCTTCGCCGGGCCGCCGCCGAGCGCCCCGAGCCGGCACTCACCGGCCGCTGACCGCCGCGCCGGTCGGTGGCTGGCCGATCCGACTTTCGCACCGCCGACCCGGGTCCCCTTCCGGACACACGACCCGTACAGACGCGAAGCGCCCGTCACGACCCAGTCGTGACGGGCACCCGCACCGTATGACCGGCGGCGGCGGGCGGCACTCACCCCCGTAAGCGTCGCCCGCTCGCGCCGCCGGTCCAAACGAGTGGACACCGTCCCCCAACGATGTTGCTCCACTCGTCCCCTGCGCCTCGCCCGGTGCACGGATCTGATCGATCCGCCGCTCCCCCGAACGTTTCCAAGCGTGGCGCGGTGCAATAAAGTTAGTTCGCCCGGTTTACGGATTCAACCCGCTCCGGCTGTCTCGCCGGTCACACAGGTCCCGTGGACCGTCTCACCGGGCCTCGTCTGTGGCCAACAGCGCATACCCGTCGGCAATTCCCGCAAACACCCCGGGCCAGCAAATCCGGCCGTCGTACAGGGCCCCCCGGGCCATGCGTTCCTCACGCGTCCTCCCGGTCCGGCGACTCGGTCCGGAAGAAGTTGCTCTGCCGGCCGTCGCGCAGCTGCTCCTGGTAGATCAGGTTCAGCTTGCGCAGGTCGAAGGTGTGGAACCACTCGTCCCAGGTGATCTCGCGGATCCGGCTGCTCTCCCGGTAACCCGGGATGTTGAACGTCAGCACGCCGGCCCGACCCTCCCGCTCGGTGCCGGCGATGGTGGCCGGCTTCGCGCCCCGTTCCTGGGCCCAGCGCTGGATCACCTCGTGGTTGCTGGTGACCAGGCTCCGCCCCGGGTGTTCCGGCCGGTCGGCGAGGGACGAGATCACCTGCGACGAGGTGACCGACCGGGAACTGCTCCGCCCGGTACGAACCCCGCCACCCGCGGTCGGCGCCGGCATCTGCTTCGCCGCCGCCGTGGTCTTCCTGGCCGCGGGCGCCTTCTTCGCGGCCGTGGTGGTCGGCCGCGCCGCCGTCGTCTTCTTCGCCGCGGTGGTCTTCTTCGCGGCCGGCGCCTTCTTCGCCGCGGTGGTCTTCTTCGCCGCCGGCGCCTTCTTGGCGGGCGCCTTCTTCGCGGGCGCCTTCTTGGCCGCCGCCGTGGTTCGCCGCGCAGCCGTGGTCTTCTTCGCCGCCGGCGCCTTCTTGGCCGGTGCCTTCTTGGCAGGCGCCTTCTTGGCAGCCGCCGTGGTCCGCCGCGCCGCCGTGGTCTTCTTCGCCGCGGTGGTCTTCTTCGCCGCCGGCGCCTTCTTGGCGGGTGCCTTCTTCGCGGGCGCCTTCTTGGCCGCCGCCGTGGTCCGCCGCGCGGTCGTGGTCTTCTTCGCCGCGGTCGCGCCGACCGCCCGCTTCGCGGGCGCCTTCTTCGCCGCCGTGGTCTTCTTCGCCGCCGGCGCCTTCTTCGCGGCGGTCTTCTTCGCCGCCGCCTTCTTCAGCGCGGCCTTCTTCGCCGGGGCGGTCTTGTTCGCCGGGGCGGCCTTGGCGCGGGCCGGCGCCGCCTTGCCGGCCGCCTTCTTCGTGGCCGCGGCGCGGCCCGCCGCCGCCCTGGTGCCCGTGGCACGGCCCGCGGGCCCGGTGCTCCGCCGTCCCGCTCCCCCGGCCGCTCGCAGCGTCCGGACCAGCGTCTTCACCAGTTCCGGCTTGCGCAGTGCGGAAATTCCGGAGACCCCGTGCCGGCGCAGCTGGCCGCGGAGGTCGTCGACCCGCATCCGGGAGATCTCCGACTCGGAGATCCCCGGGGTGTTCGGGGTCCGGTTGCCCGCCTGCCGTTTCGTCCTGGTCGCAGTCCCGCCGCGACCTGAGCTGTTCCGCTGAGCCATGGGACGCTCACGCTCCCTCGACAGTCCGTCTTCGGCACGCGGCGGGTCCCAAGTGCCGCACCGCGCGGTGCGGCATACCCGTCAGGACGGGTCCGAACCTCCGGCGGTCGCATTGGTGCGCCCGGCACCGGAATCGGCGTTCCCGGAACCGCCCGTCCCCCCGGCGGCGGGCCCGTCACCCGCGGCACCGTGGCCGGACGGTTCGAAGAGGTGTGCGAACGCCGCCAGGTTCGCGGTGGATTCGCCGCGCTTGATCCGCCACTCCCACTCCCGGCGGATCGAACTGCCGAAGCCGATCTCCAGCATGGTGTCGAAGGACTCGTCGGCGTACGTCAGCACCGCGCCGAGCAGCCGGTCGAGTTCGTCCGCGTCGACGCCCGCCGGATTGACCCGGCCGGTCAGGTAGACGTCGCCGACCGCGTCGATGGAGAAGGACACCCCGTACATCCGGGCGTTGCGCTGCAACAGCCAGGCCCACAGCTCCTCGCGGCGCTCGTCCGGCTGGCGCATCACGAACGCCTCGATCCGCAGCGCGTGCTCGCCGACGATCAGGTTGCAGACGGTCTTGAGCTTGTGGGTGCCGGGCAGGGTGACCGCGTACGACCCCGGGCCGGTGGGCTCCCAGGCCAGCTCCCGCTCGTCGCAGACCGACTCGATCAGGGCTTCAAGATCGCTCTTCCCGCTCACCGGACCCACTCTACGGCCGGCCCGGCCAGCTCACCCGACGGCCGAGCCACCGCGCCCGCCACGGGCCGCCCCCGCCGCCCGCGAGCAACGACCAGGGCACGGATGCGACGCACGGCCACGACGTGGCGGACGAGGGGTCACCAGGAACAGGAGAGCGCCGGGTCGCCGGCCAGCTCGGCGGCGAGCCGGGCCCGGTGCGCGGAGGTCGCCTCGCCGTAGACGTCGAGCAGCCCGGCGACCGTACGGTCCCAGGAGAAGTTGCGCGCGTGCCGCTCGGCGTTGCGGGACAGCTCCTCCCGGCGCCGCCGGTCGGGCAGCAGGCGGCCGAGCGAGGCGGCCCAGTCGGCCGGGTCGTGGCCGTCGACCAGTTCCCCGCTCACCTGGTCCCGCACCGCGGTCACCAGGCCGCCGACGGCGGCCGCCAGCACCGGCGTACCGCAGGCCTGCGCCTCCAGGGCGACCAGGCCGAAGGACTCGTTGTACGACGGCACCGCGACCAGGTCCGCGGCCCGGTACAGGGCGGGCAGATCGTCGCCGGTCTGCGGGGGCAGGAAACGCACCCGGTCGGCGATGCCGAGCGAGCCGGCCAGCTCGATCAGCGCGGTCGGCCGGTCGAGGCCGCTGCCGCTCGGGCCGCCACAGACCACCACGGTCAGCTCGTCGGCCAGCTCCGGATCGCACTCGCGCAGCGCGGCGGCCGCCCGGACCAGCACGTCGGGCGCCTTCAGCGGTTGGATGCGGCCGACGAACGCCACCACGTACCCGGTGGTGGGCAGCCCGAGCCGGCGGCGGGCCGCGATCCGGACCACGTCCCGGTCACCCCGGGCCGGCCGGAACCGGGCCAGGTCGACGCCGGGTTCGACGACCGCGACCCGGGCCGGTTCGGCGTCGTACCGGCTGATCAGGTCCCGGGCCTCGACCCCGGTGTTGGCGACCAGCCGGTCGGCCTCGGCGACCACCTGTTCCTCGCCGATCACCCGGGCCTTCGGCTCGGGCCGGTCACCGGTCGCCAGCTGGGCGTTCTTGACCTTCGCCAGGGTGTGCGCGGTGTGCACCAGCGGCACCCCCCACCGTTCCTTGGCCAGCCAGCCGACCTGACCGGAGAGCCAGTAGTGGGAGTGGATGAGGTCGTACCAGCCCGGCGGGCGGGCCGCCTCGGCCCGGAGCACGCCGGCGCTGAAGGCGCAGAGCTGGCCGGGCAGCTCCTCCTTGGTGAGCCCTTCGAGCGGGCCGGAGACGACGTGCCGGACGTGCACTCCGGGTGCCATTTCGACGACCGGGGGCAGGTCTCCGGAGGTGGCCCGGGTGAAGATGTCCACCTCGACGTCCGCCTCGGCCAGCCGCCGCGCCACCTCGAGGATGTAGACGTTCATCCCGCCGGCGTCGCCGGTGCCCGGCTGGTGCAGGGGTGAGGTGTGCACCGAGAGAGTCGCGATCCGCCGGGGCCGCGGCCACGGCCGGGCACCACGCTGCCGACCGACGCCGGTGTGCAATTCCGCCACGTCCGCTCCCTCTGCCACGGTTGATGCCGTCCCGCACGCCCGGCGCTTTTCGGACAACGTCCTCGCCGGATGTCATCTTCCCCATCGGGCATCGGTAATGCCCCGGGAGGCGGCCGGGCGTGACGGACCTCATCGCGGCGCCGCCCGCCCGGGGCGAGCCGTCGCACCGGCCGGGGAGACAATGGCCGGATGAGCAGCCCAGTCGCCATCGTCACCGGAGCGTCCAGCGGGATCGGCGCGGCCACCGCCCGCCGCCTCGCCGCCGAGGGTTTCCACGTGCTCGCCGCCGCCCGGCGTACCGACCGGCTGGCCGGTCTGGTCGACGAGATCACCGCTGCCGGCGGCACCGCCACCGCGGTGATGTGCGACGTCACCTCCGACGAGTCGGTCGCCGGGCTCGCCGAGGCGGCGGCCGCGGCGTCCGGGCCGGTCACCCTGCTGGTGAACAACGCCGGCGGCGCGCGCGGGCTGGACCCGGTGGAGTCCGGCTCGGTCGCCGACTGGCAGTGGATGTACGACACGAACGTGCTCGGCACGCTGCGGGTCACCCAGGCGCTGCTGCCCGCGCTGGAGGCCTCGGGCGCCGGCACCATCGTGATCGTCTCGTCCACCGCCGGCTTCATCGTGTACGAGGGCGGGGGCGGGTACACCGCCGCCAAGCACGCGCAGACCGCGGTCGCCGGCACGCTGCGGCTGGAACTCTGCGGCCGGCCGATCCGGGTGATCGAGATCGACCCCGGGATGGTGAAGACCGACGAGTTCGGGCTGGTCCGCTTCGACGGCGACGCCGACAAGGCAGCAGCGGTCTACGCCGGGGTGCCCGACCCGCTGGTCGCCGACGACGTGGCCGACTGCATCGCCTGGTGCGCCACCCGACCGCACCACGTCAACGTGGACCGGCTGGTCGTCCGCCCGCTGGCGCAGGCCGCCCAGCACAAGGTGCACCGGGTCGGCTGAGGTCGGGTCCGGGCGTGGCGGGGACGGCGCGGCGCCGGCCGCTCGGCGTGGTGACCCGGGGGACCACCAACCCCAACCGGCTGCGCCGGGTGGACAACTGGATCGCCGCGACCTGCGGGGACCGGTTGCGAGCCGCGGCCGACCCGCTGGTGGTCGACCTCGGCTACGGGGCGACCCCGGTCACCGCGGTGGAACTGCGCGCCCGGCTGGCCGCCGCGGTCCGCGCCGACGTGCGGGTGGTCGGGCTGGAGATCGATCCGGTACGCGTGGCCGCCGCCGAGCCGGCCGCCGACCCCCCGTGGCTCACCTTCACCCGGGGCGGCTTCGAACTGGCCGGACTGCGGCCCGCCCTGGTCCGCGCGTTCAACGTGCTGCGCCAGTACGACGAGAGCGAGGTCGCCGACGCCTGGCGGACGATGACCGGCGGGCTCGCCCCCGGCGGGCTGCTGGTCGAGGGGACCTGCGACGAGTTGGGCCGGCTCGGCGGCTGGGTGCTGCTCGACGCCGACGGGCCGCGCACGCTGACCCTGGCCGCGAAGCTCGGCACCCTGGGCAGCCCGGCCGAGCTGGCCGAGCGGCTGCCCAAGGCGCTGATCCACCGCAACGTGCCGGGCGAGCCGGTGCACGAGTTCCTCCGCGCGCTCGACGACGCCTGGCACGCGGCCGCCGGCTACGCCCCGTTCGGCCCCCGGCAACGCTGGCTGCGCGCCGTCGAGTCGGTCAAGGCCGCCGGCTGGCCGATCGTCGACCGCCCCCGCCGCTGGCGGCTCGGCGAACTGACCCTCCCCTGGCCCACCATCGCCCCCACCTGACCACCGCACACCCGGCCACCCTAGTTGATCATGAGGTTGGCGGTGGTTCTCGCGATCGACATCGCCGCCAAGCTCATGATCAACCCGGTGGGTGAGCGGGTCAGATGGTGCAGTTGATGAGGACGGGTTCGGGGTGGAGGGTGACGCCGAAGCGGTGGTGGACGCCGTCGCGGATCTCCCGGGCCAGCTCGACCAGGGCGGCGGTGCTGGCGTTGCCGCCGCGGTTGGTCAGCGCCAGAGTGTGCTTGCTGGAAATCGCCACGCCCTCCGGGCCTGGGTGGCCCTTGCCGAAGCCGGCCTTGTCGATCAGCCAGGCGGCGCTGACCTTGACCACGTCCCCGGCACCCGGCCAGGCCGGCGGGTCGCCGAGGTCGGCCGCGCGCTCGCGCAGCAGCTCGTACGCCGACCGGTCCAGCACCGGGTTGGTGAAGAACGAGCCGACCGAGCGGGTGTCCGGGTCGTCGGGGTCGAGCACCATGCCCTTGCCCGCGCGCAGTCGCAGCACGGTGGCCCGGGCGTCGGCCAGCGGCACCCGGTCACCCACCTCGACGCCGAGCGCCCGGGCCAGTTCCGCGTAGCGCACCGGGCCGGAGAGCGGCGAGCGGGCCAGCCGGAAGTCCACGGCGAGCACCACCCAGCGGTCGCTGTACTTGAAGACACTGGACCGGTAGGCGAAGCCGCAGTCGGCGGCGGCGATCCGCCCGGTGACGCCCTCGACCCGGTCGTAGACCTGGACGGCGGTGATGGTCTCGGCGACCTCCTGCCCGTACGCGCCGACGTTCTGGATCGGCGTGGCGCCGGTGGAGCCGGGGATCCCGGAGAGGCACTCCAGGCCGGACCAGCCGTTGGCCACCGTGGCGGCGACCAGCTCGTCCCACGGCTCGCCCGCCTCGACCCGTACGGTGACCGAGTCCTCGTCGTCGGCGAGCACCCGCAGCCCACGCGAACGGACCAGCACCACCGTGCCGGGGAAACCGGCGTCACCGATGACCACGTTGCTGCCGCCGGCGAGGATCAGGACCTGTTCGTCCCTTCCCTGCGCCTCGCGTACGCTTCGGACGATTTCCTCCGCGTTGGTGGCGGTCGTTATCCGCCCTGCCGGGCCGCCCAGGCGCAACGTGGTGAAACGCGCCAGATCGCACATGGCGTCGGGTCCGGCTCCGGTTGTCGGCTGGGCGTAGACGTCTGACACGCCTTTCACCCTAGGCTGTGGGTAGCCGCGGCACCCACTGGTGGCCGGGTCACCCCCGGGAGGATGGCGATGAGCAGACTGCACGGCACCAAGGACTTCTGGATAGGCGCTCTCCGTACGGAGGGGCCGGCGTTCGCCGCCGCCGTGGCCGAGGCACCCCCCGAGACCCCGGTGCTCTCCTGCCCCGGCTGGACCGTCGCCGACCTCACCCTGCACCTGGCCGCCTTCTACCGGTGGGTGCACTCGTTCGCCGGCTCCGGTGCGACCACCGCCCCGCCCAAGCGTCCCGACCTCGCCGAACTCGACCCGGGCAGCACCCCCTCGCAGGTGTGGCAGCACGAGTTCGACCAGCTGATGACCCTCTTCGACGGGCTCGACCCGGAGGCGCCGGCGTGGAACTGGGCGCCGCAGCCGAAGAAGGCCGGGTTCTGGCCACGCCGGGCCGCGCACGAGACGGCGGTGCACCGCTGGGACGCCCAGCTCGCGATCGCCGCCGGTGAGCCGGTGGAGGCGAAGCTCGCGGCCGACGGGGTGAGCGAGGTGCTGGACACCTGGCTACCCTCCGGCCGGCGGCGGACCCGGGGCCAGTGGCACGGGGTGGTGCACCTCTCCGCGGTGGACGCCGCACAGGAGTGGTACCTGCGGCTGCGCGGCGAGGGGGTCGCCCTGCTGGACACCGCCACCATCTTCGACCACGACGACCACCACGCCCGGGTGCAGGTCAGCGGCACGGCGAGCGACCTGCTGCTGGCACTGTGGGGCCGGGTCAGCTTCGACACCCTGGACGTGCTGGGCGACCGCACGCTGCTCGACGGTCTCCGCACCGGCTGACCGCCGCACCCGTCCCGAGTCAGTGGCCTCCCGGCGCCGGGGGGCCACTTTCTTGTCGCCGATTCAGCGCGGCCGACGTGCTGCACCGAGTGCCGCACCCCGCCACCTGGGCCGGTAGCGCCGAGGTAACGATCCGGACGCCCCGGAGAGCGCTCTCTTGACACCGGTCGGGCCGGCCAGCAATCTACGTGAGAGCGCTCTCTCAGATTCATCCACCACCACCCGCCCGACCTGAGAGGGGTCCGAGACAGATGGGTGCCTTTTCGCGCCGCCGCCTCGCGGCGGTCGCCCTGGTCGCCGCCAGCGCACTGCTCGTCAGCACCGGCTGCGGTGGCGACGACGCCGCCGACGACGGCACGATCACGCTGACCGTCGACGTCTTCGGCCAGTTCGGCTACGAGCAGCTCTACCAGGAGTACATGGCCAGCCACCCCGGCGTGAAGATCGTCGAACGGGGCACCGGCGGCAACCTCGACGAGTACTCGCCCAAGCTCACCCAGTGGCTCGCCGCCGGCAAGGGCGCCGGCGACGTCGTGGCCATCGAGGAGGGCCTGCTGGTCGAGTACAAGGCCAATCCCGGCAACTTCGTGAACCTGCTCGACCACGGTGCCGCCGAGCTCAAGGGCAACTTCCTGGACTGGAAGTGGAACGGCGGGCTGACCGCCGACGGCAAGCAGCTCATCGGCCTCGGCACCGATGTGGGCGGCATGGCGATGTGCTACCGCAAGGACCTGTTCGCCAAGGCGGGGCTGCCCACCGACCGCGAGGCCGTCTCCAAGCTCTGGCCCACCTGGCAGGACTACATCCGGGTCGGCGAACAGTTCACCGCGAAGAAGACCGGCGCGGCGTTCCTGGACGCCGCCACCAACACCTTCAACACCATCCTGCTGCAGACCGCCGGCAACGCCCAGGGCTACAGCTACTACGACACCTCCGACAACCTCGTGGTGGACAGCAACCCGGCGGTCCGGCAGGCCTGGGACACCACCATGGACATCATCGACTCGGGCCTGTCCGGCAAGTACGGCGCCTGGTCCGAGGAGTGGGTCTCCGCCTTCAAGCAGGCCAAGTTCGCCACCATCGCCTGCCCGGCCTGGATGACCGGCGTCATCGAGGGCAACGCCGGTGCGGCCGCGTCCGGCAAGTGGGACATCGCCCAGGTGCCCGGCAACGGCGGCAACTGGGGCGGCTCCTACCTCGCGGTGCCCAAGCAGAGCAAGCACCAGGCCGAGGCGATCGAGCTGGCCAAGTTCCTCACCAGCGCCAAGGGGCAGATCGGCGCGTTCAAGGCCAAGGGGCCGCTGCCGTCGTCGCCGCAGGCCCTGGAGGACCCGGCGATCACCGGGGCGACCAACGCGTACTTCTCCGGCGCTCCGGTCGGCCAGATCTTCGCCGCCGGGGCGAAGAACCTGAAGCCGGTCTACATGGGTCCGAAGAACCAGGCCGTCCGGACCGAGGTAGAGAACGCGGTCCGGACCGTTGAGCTGGGCCAGCGTAACCCCGACCAGGGCTGGACCGACGCGGTCGCCAACGCCAAGAAGGCCGCCGCCAAGTAGCCCTCCACCGCCCCTGCCCGCCCCCGGCTCGGCCGACCCCGGGGCCGGACGTCGCGCCCCCGCGACGCCCAGCCCCGGGCGGCCGGCGGGGCGCCGGACCCGGGGCGGTCGGCGTGGAAAGGAGTTTCCGGCCATGAGCGTCCAGCTCGACGCGCGGCCTCCGGTGGTACCGGCGGCCGCCGCCCGGCCGACCCGGGCGCACCGGCTCAGCCGGTTCGACACCAGGTACTCGCCCTACCTCTACATCGCCCCGTTCTTCCTGCTCTTCGCGGTGTTCGGGGTGTACCCGCTGGGCTACACGTTCTGGGTCTCGCTGCACGACTGGGACCTGCTCGGCAGCGACCACCCGTTCGTCGGCGCGGAGAACTACACCCGGCTGATGGCCGACGCCGACTTCTGGCACGCGGTGGTGAACACCCTCGGCATCTTCGTCATCTCCACCGTCCCGCAGCTGCTCGCCGCGCTCTGGCTGGCCAACCTGCTCAACCGGTCGCTGCGGGCCCGCACCGGGTGGCGGATGGCGGTGCTGATCCCGAACGTCACCTCCACCGCCGCCGTCGCGATCGTCTTCGGGGTGCTCTTCGGCCGCGAGTTCGGCATGGTGAACTGGCTGCTCGACCTCGTCGGGATCGACGCGATCAACTGGAAGTCGGACCGGTTCGCTTCCTGGGTGGCCATCTCGACGATGGTCGACTGGCGGTGGACCGGCTACAACGCGCTGATCTTCCTGGCCGCCATGCAGGCCATCCCGCGGGACCTGTACGAGTCGGCGGCGATCGACGGGGCGAACCGCGCCCGGCAGTTCTGGTCGATCACCGTGCCGCTGCTCAAGCCGACGATCATCTTCGCGGTCATCATCTCCACCATCGGCGGGCTCCAGCTCTTCACCGAGCCGCGGTTGTTCCACTCCGGGACCAACCCGATCCGCGGCGGGCCGCTGCGCGAGTCACAGACGGTCACCATGTACATGTTCGAGAACGCCTTCGCGCCGCACTACAACTTCGGCTACGGCTCGGCGGTGGCGTGGCTGCTCTTCGCCCTGATCGCCGTCGTGGCGGCGGTCAACGTACTGATCATCCGGCGGCTCGGCGGGCAGACGCCGGGTGGCCGGGCCGCGAAGGGAGACCTCCGATGAGCCGGCTGTGGCGGGCCAGCCCGCTGGCGTACGGCGCGCTGCTCGCCGCCGCGTTCCTGTCGATCTTCCCGATCTACTGGATGTTCGTGGTGGCCAGCCGGTCCAGCGACGCGATGGGCCAGGTGCCGCCGCCGGTCACCCCCGGCGGCAACCTCGGCGCGAACATCGCCCGGCTGTTCGACAACACCGACGCGTACTTCCTGACCGGTCTGATCAACTCGGCGATCGTGTCGACCACCGTCACCGTCTCGGTGGTGTTCTTCTCCACCCTGGCCGGGTTCGCCTTCGCCAAGCTGCGCTTCCGCGGCCGCAACGCGCTGCTGCTGGTGATCATCGCGACCATGATGGTGCCGACCCAGCTCGGCGTCATCCCGCTGTACCTGCTGATGACGAAGCTGAACTGGAACGACCGGCTGCCGGCGGTGATCGTGCCGGCGCTGGTCACCGGCTTCGGGGTGTTCATGATGCGCCAGTACGCCGGCCAGGCGGTCAGCACCGAGCTGATCGAGGCGGCCCGGGTCGACGGCTGCGGCACGGCCCGGATCTACTGGAACGTGGTGCTGCCCGCGCTGCGCCCCGCCGCGGCGGTGCTCGGCCTGCTCACTTTCATGACGACCTGGAACGACTTCCTCTGGCCGTACGCTGTGCTCAACGACCCGGAGAACCCGACCGTGCAGCTCTCCCTGCGGGCCCTGTCCGACGGGTACTACCAGGACATGTCGCAGGTGTTCACCGGTACGGCCATCGCGACGCTCCCGCTGCTGCTGGTCTTCGTCCTGTTCGGCCGCCAGATCATCGGCGGCATCATGGAAGGTGCGGTCAAGGCTTGAGCAATCTCCGATTTCCCGAGAACTTCCTCTGGGGCGCTGCCACCGCCGCCTACCAGATCGAGGGCGCGGCCCGCGACGACGGTCGCGGCCCGTCCATCTGGGACACCTTCAGCCGTACGCCGGGGAAGGTGCACCAGGGGCACACCGGCGACGTGGCCTGCGACCACTACCACCGGTACGCCGACGACGTGGCGCTGATGGCGGAGCTGGGGCTGCGGGCGTACCGCTTCTCGGTGGCCTGGCCCCGGATCCAGCCGGACGGCGCCGGCCCGGTCAACCCGCGCGGCCTGGACTTCTACGACCGGCTGGTCGACACGTTGCTCGACCGGGGCATCGATCCGATCGTCACGCTCTACCACTGGGACCTGCCGCAGGCCCTGGGCGACCGGGGCGGCTGGACCAACCGGGAGACCGCCGAGCACTTCGCCACGTACGCCACCGCGGTGCACGCCCGCCTCGGTGACCGGGTGGGCACCTGGACCACGCTCAACGAGCCGTGGTGCTCGGCCTACCTCGGGTACGGCAACGGGGTGCACGCGCCCGGCGAGCAGGACCCGGCCGCGGCCTTCACCGCCGTACACCATCTGCTGCTCGGGCACGGCCTGGCGGCCCGGGCGCTGCGCGCGGCCGGCGCGGAGACGATCGGGATCACCCTCAACCCGGCCGACGTGCGCCCCGCCGACCCGGCCAGCGCCGCCGACGCCGCCGCGGTGCGCCTGGTCGACGGCCTGCACAACCGGATCTTCCTGGACCCGCTGCTGGCCGGCGGCTACCCGGAGGACGTGCTGGAGCACGTCGGCGGGATCGTCGAGCCGTCGTTCGTCCGGGACGGCGACGAGAAGCTGATTGCCGCCCCGATCGACCTGCTCGGGATCAACTACTACCAGCCGACCTACGTCGCCGGCCGGCCCGGCGGGGCCGGGGGCGGCGGCGCCTATCCCGGCACGGAGGGCGCGGTCGAGTTCCTGCCGCCGGTCGGGCCGCTGACCGACATGGGGTGGATGATCGAACCGGCCGGGCTGACCCGGCTGCTGGAGCGGATCGCCACCGACTATCCGGGCGTGCCGCTGCTGATCACCGAGAACGGCGCGGCGTTCCCGGACAAGGCCGGGATGGACGGCCCGGGCGGCGCGGGCGGCGTGGTCGACACCGACCGGATCGCCTACCTCGACGGACACCTGCGCGCTGCGCACGAGGCCATCGCCCGGGGGGTGGACCTGCGCGGCTATCTCGTATGGTCATTGCTGGACAACTTCGAGTGGGCGGAGGGTTACCGCAAGCGGTTCGGGATCGTCCACGTCGACTACCTGACCCAGCGGCGCACACCGAAGGCCAGCGCCCGGTGGTACCAGGAGGTGATCTCCCGGAACGGGCTGTGACGAGCGGGGGGATGGCGGCCATGACGACGGCGCAACGGCCGACGCTGGAAGCGGTGGCCCGCCGGGCCGGGGTCTCCCGGGCCACCGTCTCCCGGGTGGTGAACGGCTCCACCACGGTGGCCGAACCGATCCGGGAGGCGGTGAACCGGGCGGTGGCCGAGCTGGGGTACGTGCCGAACCTGGCCGCCCGCAGCCTGGTCACCCAGCGGACCGACTCGATCGCCCTGGTCATGCCGGAGGCGGCCACCCGGGTCTTCTCCGACGACCAGGTCTTCCCGGGCATCATCCTCGGGGTCAGCCAGGAGCTGGAGGCGGCCGACAAGCAGCTGGTGCTGATGCTGGCCGGCTCGCCGGCCGGGCACGCCCGGGTGGAGCGGTACACCACCGGGCGGCACGTCGACGGGGTGCTCTTCGCGTCGCTGCACGGCGCCGACCCGCTGCCCGGCCGGCTCGCCCGGCTCGGTATCCCGGTGGTGTGCAGCGGCCGGCCGCTCGGCGCGGCCGACGTGCCGTACGTGGACGTCGACCAGGTGGGCGGGGTGACCGCCGCGATCCGGCACCTGATCGACATCGGCCGGCGACGGATCGCCACCATCGCCGGCCCGCAGGACATGGTCGCCGGGATCGAGCGGCTCGCCGGCTACCGGGACACGGTGTCCGCGGCCGGGCTGCCCGAGCTGGTGGCGTACGGCGACTTCACCCGGGAGTCCGGGGCGGCGGCGATGCGGCAACTGCTCGCCGAACATCCCGAACTGGACGCGGTCTTCGCCGCCTCCGACCTGATGGCGCACGCCGCCCTGCGTACGCTGCGCGAGGCCGGACGGCGGGTGCCGGAGGACGTGGCGGTGATCGGTTTCGACGACATCGAGACGGCCGCCTACACCGAGCCGCCGCTGACCACCGTCCGGCAGCCAATCCAGGAGATCGGCCGACAGATGACCCGTCAGCTGCTCCGGCTGGCCGCTGGCGAGACCATCGAGACCGCCCTGGTCCTGCCGACCGAGCTGATCCGGCGCGAGTCCGCCTGACCGGGCCGCGCAACCGCCGCGCGGGCGGATATTTCGGTCGAGCGGGTGCGGCGGCCGGCGGTAGCGTCGGGCGGTGCCCGATCCGACCCGCCTGATCCGCGTGCCCACCCTCTCCGACGTCGCCGAATACGCGTACGCCGCCACCGTGGAACCGCCCGCCCGGCTGGTCTTCACCGCCGGCGCCTGCCCGCTCGACGCGGACGGCCGCACGGTGGCGCCCGGTGACCACGCCGCCCAGGCGCGGCAGGTGATGACCAACCTGGAGACCGCCCTCGCGGCGGCCGGTGCCCGGCTCGCAGACGTGGTCAAGACGACCGTCTACGTGGCCTCGAACCGGCAGGACGACCTGGTCACCGTCTGGGAGGTGGTCCGCGACCACTTCGGCGACCACGACCCGCCGAGCACCCTGCTCGGGGTGGCCGTGCTCGGCTACAACGACCAACTGGTGGAGGTGGAGGCGGTCGCCGCCGTCCGGCCGGCGGCCTGACCGCCCCGGACCGGCGCCCGGCCACCGCCCGCCACGCGAGCGGCCCGGCCCCGCCGCCGGGGAACCGCCCCGGTACGGCAGCGGGGGCCTCTCCCGGCGACGGAGAGGCCCCCGGCCCCGTAGCCCGGCTCCCACGACCGCACTGCGCGGAGGCCGGAGCTACGTTCGGGTAAAGCTGTTCAGTCGTCCGCCTGCTGGCGGTGGGCGCCGTTGAGCACGCTGCCGAGCACGACCAGGCCGAGCCCGAGCGCCGCGAGCGGGACGACGTCCCCGCCCCACGATCCGGCCGGCTGCGCATCCCGGCCGACCGGCGCGTCGGCGGCCGGTGGTTCGGCGGTCGGCGTGCCGCTCTGGTCGAGGTCGGTGAAGGCCAGGGCCGACGACGCCTCTCCCCACACCAGCACGCCGACCGCCACCGCGGCGGCGGCTCGGCCCGCGAAGCCTGCCCTCATCGCTCACCCCCATTCGTCACCGGCGTCGATTACCGGCACGGGAGGAAATGTATAGCGAATAGCCCGATGAAGGCGTTTATCGGGCGGATTGTCCCGCCACAATTTCCCGACAAAAAGGCACAGAAAACGTAATTCCTCCCGCGGCGGCGTAAATAGGTATTAACTGCTGATACCGCCTTAGGCGAGCAGAAACGGCGATCTCCGGGCGAAACCCGGCGCGAAACGCCGACAGATCCCGGAATCATCTTCGCAAGAACGGTTCGGGTATGCGACCGCCGGGGGCGCGCCGCGGCGGGGCTCAGCCGGCGTGGACGCGCTGGGCGACCCGGTAGGTGTCGGGCCCGAAGAGCACCAGCCGCGCCTCGGTGACGTTCGCCGGGGTGGCGGCGCGCAGCACGGTCAGGGCGTGGCCGACCGCGTCCTCGACCGGCCAGCCGTAGACGCCGGCCGAGACGAGCGGGAACGCCATCGTCCGCGCACCCAGCTCGTCGGCGATCCGCAGGCTCTTGGCGTAGCAGTCGCGCAGCAGCGCCGACCGGTCCTCGGTGGCCGACCAGACCGGCCCGACGGTGTGCACCACCCAGCGGGCCGGCAGGTCGCCGGCGGTGGTCGCCACCGCCTGGCCGGTCGGCAACCCGCGCCCGTAGCGGGAGGCGCGCAGCGCCCGGCACTCGGCCAGGATGGCCGGGCCGCCGCGCCGGTGGATCGCGCCGTCCACGCCCCCGCCGCCGAGCAGCGACGAGTTCGCCGCGTTGACGATCACGTCCACCTGCTGCGCGGTGATGTCCCCCTCGACCAGGACGACCCGCACGTCAGCCCTCCTCGATGGACTGGCCGAGCGACCGGCGGGCCAGCAGCGTGGCGCCGGCGACCGCGGCCGGCATGACGAGCACCGCGCCGAGCGGGATCAGGAAGCAGACGAACACCGCCACCCCGAAGCCCAGCGCGGTCGGCCGGTCCGCCTTGAGGATCGACCGGCGGTCCGGCAGTCGCATCCCGCGCCGGTAGAAGGGCGCGCCGACCAGTTCCAGCGCGAGCAGCCAGCCGCCCACCGCCGCGCCGATCACCGGGATCACCGTCTGCCCGACCACCGGGATGAAACCGGCCGCGAAGAGCGGTATGCCGAACAGCACCGACAGGGCCACCAGCCGGACGGAGTCGGCCAGGCTGCGGCGCAGCGACGACCAGAACGGCACCTCGACCGCGCCCGGCGTGCCGCCGAGCCGATCCTCCACCCGTTCGGAGATCTTCTCGTAGAACGGGTCGCCGATCACCAGCGTGACCGCGGTGAAGGTGAGCACCCCGAGCAGGCCACCCAGCCCGAGGAAGGCCAGCGCCGCGACCACCCGGACCAGGCTGCGCGGGGTCGCCGACCAGTCGTCGGCGAACGGGGTGACCAGCTCGGCCAGGTCGTCCACGAAGAACGCCAGGGCGACGAACGCGGCGACGAACAGCGCACCGGAGATCAGTGCCGGCACGATGCCGAGCAGCATCAGGCCGGGGCTGCGGACGTAGAGGGCGAGACCGCGCAGCAGCAGCCCGACGCCGGTGAAGAACCGGCGGGCGGCGCCGGTGACGGGCGCGGCGAGACGGGGTGCGTTCACGACGGGAAGCCTAGTGGCCGCCCGCGCATCAACCGGTTGGTGGATCGCCGGGGTCGACCGAGGCCGTCCCCCAAGATCGCCGCATGGTCGATCCGCCGCCGCGTCCGCCCGGCCATCCTCGACGTACGGACAGCAGACGGCGGAAGGCGGCGCGATGCCGGTCATCGAGGTGACCAACCTGCACAAGCGGTACGGCGAGCTGGTGGCCGTGGACGACGTGTCGTTCACGGTCGAGGCCGGGGAGATCTTCGGGATTCTCGGCCCGAACGGCGCCGGCAAGACCACCACGGTGGAGTGTGTCGCCGGACTGCGCGTCCCCGACTCCGGCGGGGTGTCGGTCCTCGGGCTCGGTCCCCGCCGGGACGCGACCCAGCTCCGGGAACGGGTCGGGGTGCAGCTCCAGGAGAGCCAGTTGCCCGACCAGATGCGGGTCGGCGAGGCGCTGGAGCTGTACGCCTCGTTCTACCGCGACCCGGCCGACCCGGCCGAGCTGATCGACAAGCTGGGTCTGGGCGACAAGCGGAAGACCGCGTACAAGAAGCTCTCCGGCGGTCAGAAGCAGCGGCTGTCCATCGCGCTCGCGCTGGTCGGCAAGCCCGAGATCGCCATCCTGGACGAGCTGACCACCGGGCTGGACCCGCAGGCCCGGCGGGACACCTGGGCCCTCATCGAGCAGGTGCGCGACAGCGGGGTGACGATCCTGCTGGTCACCCACTTCATGGAGGAGGCCGAGCGGCTCTGCGACCGGGTCGCCGTGATCGACCGGGGACAGGTCGCCGCCCTGGACAGCCCGGCCGGCCTGGTGTCACGGGTGGCGCCCGAGCAGCGGGTCCGGTTCCGGCCGTCCGCCCCGGTAGACGACCAGCTCTTCACCGACCTGCCAGAGGTGACCGGCGTGCACCGCACCGGGCGCCAGGTGGTGGTGACCGGTACCGGTGACGTGCTGCACGCGGTCACCTCGGTGCTGGCCCGCAACCAGATCGTCGCCGCCGACCTGCGGCTGGAGCAGTCCACGCTGGACGACGCGTTCGTCGAGCTGACCGGGCACCGGCCCGCCGAGTGAGAGAGAACGACATGCACGCCTTCGGGCAGATCCTCAAGATCGAGACGAGACTCTACCTGCGGGACTTCGCCGCGCCGCTGATCACCATCGCGTTGCCGCTGCTGCTGCTGGCGGTGTTCGGGTTGATCCCGGCGATGCGGGAGCCGAATCCGGACTTCGGCGACCTGTCCTTCATCCAGTACTTCGCACCGTCGCTGCTGGTGATTACGCTCGCCATGGCGGCGGTGAACATCCTGCCCACGGTGCTCGCCACCTACCGCGAGCGCGGGGTGCTGCGCCGGCTGGCCACCACCCCGGCCAGCCCGGCCGCACTGCTCGCCGCCCAACTGGTCATCTCGCTCGCCACCATCGTGATCAGTGCCGTACTGCTGATCGTGGTCGGCCGGCTGGCCTTCGACGTGCCGCTGCCCCGGCACCCGCTCGGCTTCGCGCTGGCGCTCGTCCTCGGCACCGCGGCGCTGCTCGCGCTGGGGCTGCTGGTGGCGGCGGTGGCCCGCACGAACAAGGCGGCGCAGGCCGTGGCGGTCCCGGTGTTCATGCTGGTCATGTTCTTCGGCGGGGTCTACGTTCCCCGGTTCATGCTGCCGGACTTCCTGGTCCGGATCGGCGACTACACGCCCCCCGGCGTGCAGGCGCTGCTCGATGCCTGGACCGCCGACGCACCGCGTCCGCTGCACCTGGCGATAATGGCAGTCATCGCCGTGCTCGCTGGGTCCGTCGCGGCGAAGCTGTTCCGCTGGGAGTGAGCGGGGTTCCGATGACCAGCACCGCCGAGCAGGTCGACCGGCTGGCCGCCTGGGAGGCCCGGGAGCCCGGCCTGCACCGGATGTTGCCGTACGTCGGGCTGGCCGTCGGCATCCTGCTCGCCACCGTCGCGCCGGTCCCCGTGGGTCTCTCAGTCGTCCCCGACCCGGTGGTGGCGGGGCTGGCGGCGGCCTGGATCGCCTGGTTCGTGAACCTGCACCCCGGCTGGACGAGCCGTCGTCGGCTGATGGGCATCTACTACACCGGCCTGATCGGGTTCGCCGCTCTGCTCGTGCTCGACAGCCCCTGGTACGGCTTCTTCGCCTGGGTCGGGTTCCTGCACGCGTTCCTCGTCCTGCACGGCCGGTGGCGGTTCGTCGGGGTGGCCGCCACCGGCGTCCTGATCGGCACCGCGCAGGGCGGGGGCCTGCCGTCGTCGGCGGGCCACTGGATGCTCTGGGCGGTGCTCGTGCTGTTCAACGTGGGCGTGGCCAGCGGAGTGAGCTGGTTCGGCATGATCACCGACCGGCAGAACGCAAACCGCAAGCGGCTGGTCGAGGAACTCGCCGAGGCCAACCGCCGGCTGGCCGAGACGATGCGGGAGAACGAGGGGCTGCACGCCCAGCTACTCACCCAGGCCCGGGAGGCCGGGGTGACCGACGAGCGGCAGCGGATGGCCCGGGAGATCCACGACACGCTGGCCCAGGGCCTCACCGGCATCATCACCCAACTGGAGGCGGCCGGGCAGGCGCGGGACCGGCGGGCCGACTGGCAACGACACGTCGACACCGCGGTCGCCCTGGCCCGGGAGAGCCTCACCGAGGCGCGCCGCTCGGTGCGGGCGGTACGCCCCGAGGCGCTGGAGGCCGCCCGGCTGCCCGAGGCGCTCGCCGAGCTGACCCGGCGCTGGTCGACCATCAACGAGGTGAACACAGAGGTGAACGTCACCGGCGAGGCCCGCCCGCTGCACCCCGAGGTCGAGGTGACCCTGCTGCGGACCGCCCAGGAGGCGCTGGCCAACGTGGCCCGGCACGCCAAGGCGTCCCGGGTCGGGCTGACCCTGTCGTACATGGGCGACGTGGTCACCCTGGACGTCCGGGACGACGGCGTCGGCTTCCCGGTCACCGATCCGCCCTCCCCGCGCCGATCGGATGGCGGGTACGGGCTGACCGCCATGCGGCAGCGGGTGGCCGGGGTCGGCGGCGAGTTGGCCATCGAGAGCGAGCCGGGCGGCGGCACCGCCGTCTCGGCCTCCGTGCCCGCACATGCCGGAGGTGTCGGTTGACCGCCCCGGTCCGGCTACTCATCGTCGACGACCACCCGGTGGTGCGGGACGGGCTGCGCGGCATGTTCACCGGCGACCCCGGTTTCGACGTGGTCGGCGAGGCCGGCGACGGCGCCGAGGCGCTCGCACTCGCCGCCCACCTGCACCCCGACGTGGTGCTGATGGACCTGCGGATGCCCGGGATGGACGGGGTGACCGCGATCGGCCGGCTGGCCCGCGCCGGCAACCCGGCCAAGGTGCTGGTGCTCACCACGTACGACACGGACGCCGACGTGCTGCCGGCGATCGAGGCCGGCGCCACCGGCTACCTGCTCAAGGACGCGCCCCGGGACGAGCTGGTCCGGGCGGTGCGGGCCGCCGCGCGGGGCGAGGCGGTGCTCTCCCCCAGCGTGGCCGGCCGGCTGATGGGACGGTTGCGCGCGCCCGCCGAGGAGCCGCTGAGCCAGCGGGAGCTGGAGGTGCTCACCCTGGTGGCCAGGGGCGCGTCCAACCGGGAGGCGGCCGCCCGGCTGTTCATCAGCGAGGCCACGGTCAAGACCCACCTGCTGCACGTCTACGCCAAGCTCGGGGTCAACGACCGGGCGGCCGCCGTGGCCGCCGCGTACGACCGGGGCCTGCTCACCCCCGGCGGGCGCTGAACCCGCCGGGGGCAGGATGGACGGGTGCGCGCATCCCGGTTGATCTCCCTGGTCCTGCTGCTCCAGGCGCGGGAGACGATGACCGCCGCGGAGCTGGCCCGGGAGCTGGAGGTCTCCGAGCGGACGGTCTACCGGGACGTGCTCGCGCTCTCCGCCGCCGGCGTGCCGGTCTACGCCGACCGGGGCCGGGCCGGCGGCTACCGGTTGCTCGGCGGCTACCGGACCCGGCTGACCGGGCTGACCCGGGGCGAGGCGGAGGCGCTCTTCCTGGCCGGGCTGCCCGGCCCGGCCGGTGACATGGGGCTCGCCGACGCGGTCGCGGCGGCCGAGCTGAAGGTGCTGGCCGCGCTCCCGCCCGCGCTGCGGGACGCGCCGGCCCGCACCGGGCAGCGGTTCCACCTGGACGTGCCGGGCTGGTTCCGGGAGACCGGGCCGCCGCCGTGGCTGGGTGAGCTGGCCGGGGCGGTCTGGCGGGACCGGGTGGTCGAGCTGCGCTATCGGCGCGGTGACCGGGAGGTCACCCGGGAGCTGTCCCCGTACGGGCTGGTGCTCAAGAGCGGGATCTGGTACCTGATCGGCCGGGTCGGCGACGGGTACCGGACGTACCGGGTGGACCGGGTCACCGGCGTCGAGGTGCGGGCGGAGACCTTCGCCCGGGACGAGGGGTTCGACCTGGCCGGGTACTGGCGGGAGCAGGCCGAGGCGTTCCTGCGGAGCATGCTGCGGGCCCAGGTGACCGTCCGGCTCAGCCCCGCCGGCCTGCGCCAGCTCCGGCACACCGCCGACGCCCCCTTCGCGTACGAGGAGGCGCTGGCCGCCGCCGGGGAACCCGACGGGCAGGGTTGGGTGGTGACCCGGCTGCCCGTCGAGTCCCTCGTGGTGGCGTACACCCAGCTGCTCGGGCTGGGGCCGGAGGTCGAGGTGCTCGAACCGCCGGAACTGCGGGCCCGGCTGGCCGAGGCGACGGCCCGCGCCGCCGCCCGCTACGCCACGTCGCCGCCGCCCGGGCCAGACGGCGCGGACGGGACCCGGAGACCGCCGGTCAGCGGTAGCCGGTGACGTCCGCCGGCTTGCCCGGGTCCTGCACCTCGACGATGTACCGCCAGGCGTCCGGCCGGCTGCCGTCGAGGTCGGTGAAGCCGTACACCTGGGCCAGCTCGCCGCTGGAGACGGACCTGCCGTTCCAGCGGGCCCGGTCCTCGTCGGCGGCCAGGGCGGCGACCGCCCGCCCGACGAACGCCGGCGACTCCGAGATGGCGAAGTGCGGCTCCCGGGCCAGCGCGTCCCGCCAGTTCTCCTCGGTCACCCCGAAGTGCTCCAGCATGAGCTCGGAGCGCAGCCAGCCGGGGGTGAGCGCGACCGAGGTGCAGCCGTACGGCGCCAGCTCGTGCGCCCAGCTCTCGGCGAGCCGGTTCACCGACACCTTCGCCAGGTCGTAGAAGACCGACAGCCGGTAGTTCGCGTCGTTGTACTCCTTGGTGCCGTCGCCGATCTCGACGACCAGGCCGCCGGGGCGGCGGATCAGCAGCGGCAGGGCGTGGTGGCTGGTGACGATGTGCGTGTCGATCGCCAGCCGGAGCGTCCGGAAGCCGGCGTCCAGCGGCTGCTCCCAGACCGGCTTGTGCCAGGTGACCAGCGACTCGGCCCCCCAGATGTCGTTCACCAGCACGTCGAGGCGGCCCTGCTCGGCGTCGATCCGGGCGACCAGGTCGCGGACCTGGTCGGGAACCAGGTGGTCGACCACGACCGGGATGCCTTCGCCGCCGGCGGCGGTGACCAGCTCGGCGGTCTCCTCGATGGTCTCCGGCCGGCCCAGCTCCGACCGGCCGGCTCGGCTGCTGCGCCCGGTGGCGTAGACGGTGGCTCCGGCGGCGCCGAGCTGCACGGCGATCTGCCGTCCGGCGCCCCGACTCGCTCCCGCGACCAACGCGATCTTCCCTGTCAGCGGTTTCGTCATGGGTCGAGCGTGTCAGCAATACCTGACAGCCGAAGTCGGGTTTCGCGCGACGGGTGTCGTCCGTCATGCTCGCCGGCATGCACCTGCTGCTCTCCGGCATCGTCGGCTCGGTCGCGTACGGGCTGGCCCGGCCCGGTTCGGATGTGGACCGGATCGGCGTGTTCGCGGCGCCCACTGTCGCGTTCCACGGCCTGCACCCGCCCCGCGAGTCGGTGGTCACCACCGACCCGGACGTCACCCTGCACGAGGCCGCCAAGTACGCGCGGCTGGGCCTGAGCGGCAACCCGACCGCCACCGAGCTGATGTGGCTGCCGGACGACTGCTACGAGACCCGGACGGAGTTCGGCGAGCGGCTGATCGCCATCCGCTCGGCCTTCCTCAGCGCGCCCCGGGTCCGCGACGCGTACCTGGGCTACGCCAGCCGCCAGTTCCGCAAGCTGGAGTCGCGCGGCGACGGGAGCTTCTCGGCCGACACCCGCCGCCGGACCGCGAAGCACGCCCGGCACCTGGCCCGGCTGGTGCACCAGGGGCGGCTGCTCTACGCCACCGGGGTGCTGGAGATCCGGCTCGCCGACCCGGAATGGTTCCGGGCGTTCGGCGAGCGGGTGGCCGGCGGCGAGCTGGACGAGGCGCGGGCGCTGCTGGCCGAGGCCGAACTGGACTTCGACCGGATCCGCACCCCGTTGCCGGACCGCCCCGACGAGGCCGCTGTCGAGCGCTGGCTGCTCGACGTCCGCGCCGCACACCTGCCGCCGGAGCTACGCCCGCGCTAGCCGCGCCCTGTCGAGCTGCCCCGTGGGGACGGCTCGATCCAGCCGGCGGCACCCGAAACGCCGCGGGCGGCGACCGGCACCCCGGCACGCCCGGTAAATCCGTTGGCTGTCGGCCACAGCGGGCTGCTAGCGTCCCGGGGCGCCCTCGTCGACGGGAAGGGAGGTGAGCACCGTGTCCACGACATCGCTGTGCTCCCGCCCGGTCACGAGGGCGCCGCGGTTCTGAGCCGGGAGCACGTCAACCCGGAAGGACCCCATGACCGACCTGGTCATCCGCCCGCTCACCGCGGGCGAGGAAGCACTGTTCGACTCCCTGCCGCACACCACACTGGTCGGGCGTGCCGCGTTCGGCGAGAACTACACCGACATGGCCGCCGACGGCCAGTACCGTCCCGAGTGGAGCTGGGTCGCCCTGCGCGACGGGGCCGTGGTGGCCCGGGCCGCCTGGTGGGGCGGACCGGACGACGAGTCGCCACTGGCGCTGGACTGGTTCGACTTCACCGACCGCGCGGCGGCGGTCGAGCTGCTGCGGACCGCGCCGCTGCGGGCCGAGTACTCGCTCTCGCTGCCGCCCGGCTGGCGGGACGACCCGGCCGTCCGGGCGCAGGCGCAGGCCCGGCTCGACGCGGCGGTCGCCGCCGGCATGTCCCCGCTGGTCGAGCGGTACCGGTACCGCTGGACACCGGAGTGCGGGCTGCCCGCCCGGCCCGGCCGACTGGAGTTCCGCCCGGAACCCGACGACGACATGATCCTCGACGTGCTGCGCCGGGTGGGCGAGGGAAGCCTGGACGCGCACACCCGGCACACCGCCGCCGAGCAGGGGCCGGACGCGGCGGCGCGGGAGGAACTCGACCTGCTGCGCTGGCTGCCGAGCCCGCGCGACTGGTGGCGGCTGGCCTGGACGCCCGAGGGCGAACTCGTCGGCATCACCGTGCCGGCACGCAACCACAGCGACCCGATCGTCGGCTTCGTCGGCGTGCTGCCCGCACAGCGCGGCCAGGGGTACGCCTACGACCTGCTGGTCGAGACCACCCACCTGCTGGTCGGGACGGGGGCGGACCGGATCGTGGCGGGCACCGACCAGACCAACCATCCGATGGCGGCCGCCTTCGCCCGGGCCGGCTACCCCATCGAGCGGGAACGCATCGACCTGGTGTGAGATCGCGGCTCCCGGCGCCGGTGTCCGGCGCCGGGAGTCACCGGCTCAGTCCGCCAGGCGGATCCGCACCCGGCGGTTGGCCCGGCCCTTGCTCTCCACCTTGACCACCTGCACCTTGCCGATCTGCGCGGTCGAGGCGACGTGCGTGCCGCCGTCGGCCTGCACGTCCAGGCCGACGATGTCGACGATCCGGACCTCCTGCTCGTCCGGCGGGATCAGGTTCGACTGGGTGCGGATGATGTCCGGCAGGGCGAGCGCCTCGGCCCGGGGCAGCACCCGGACGGCCACCGACCGGTCGGCCGCCACCTCGGCGTTGACCAGGTCCTCGATCCGGCTCTTGAAGTCCGGTGGCACCTCGGGCAGGTTGAAGTCCATCCGGGCCTCGCCCGGTTCCATGTTGCCGCCGGTGACCAGCGCGCCGAAGTCGCGGAAGACCACCCCGCAGAGCACGTGCAGCCCCGAGTGGGTACGCATCAGCGAGGTACGACGCTGGTCCTCGACCGCGCCGGTGACCGTGGTCCCGGCCGGCGGCAGCGGGTCACCCTCGGCCGGGATCAGCCAGAGGTCGTCGCCCTTGCGGGTGCCGACGATCCGGGTCTGCACCCCCTGCCAGAGCAGTACGCCGTGGTCCGGCGGCTGGCCGCCGCCGCCCGGGTAGAACGCCGAGCGGTCCAGCACGATGCCCTGCTCCGGGTCGGCGTGCAGCACCGTGCACTGCCACTCGCGCAGGGTCGGGTCGGCGAGGTCCAGCCGGTGCGTACGTCCGTGGTGTGTGACGCCCATGACAGGGCAGGTTACTCGTTGAGGAAGGTGGAGATCCGCGTTCGCAGGTCGGCGCGTTCGGTCCAGAGCACGCCGGGCCGGTCGTACACGTGCAGGGTGGCCGCCGGCAGCGCGGCCGCGAGCTGCTCGGCGACCTCCACCGGGTGCAGGTCGTCGCCGGCGCACCCGATCACCAGGGCCGGCGCGGTCACCGCGGCCAGCGCCCCGGCGTCGCGCAGCGGCACCTGCTCGGGCAGGCTGGCCAGCCCCGGTGCGAGCCCGTCGCGCAGCAGCTGGTCCAGTCGCTGGCGCAGGTACGCCCATCCGGCCGGGGTGTTGCGCACGGCCGGGGGCAGCTCCACCGAGACCACCTCGGCGACCGTCGAGGCGTCGCCGCTCTCCACCGCGTCGAGCAGCGCGGTCAGCCGGGCCTGCGCGACCTCGCCGCGCGGCCGGTCGAGCACCGCCGGCAGGAAGAACACCAGCCGCTCGAAGCGCTCCGGGCTCTCGGCGAGCAGCCGGCAGAGCGCGCCCGCGCCGAGGCTCGCGCCGAACGCCCGGGTGGCCCCGCCGAGGTCGGCGACGGCCCGCAGGTCACGGGCGAGGTCCAGATAGCTCCACGGACCGGGCGG